>QOQE01000016.1 GCA_003331935.1 Alphaproteobacteria bacterium
TATCCTTCTTGATCCGTCACAAAAGAGAACATTAAAAACAAAGTCTAGTTCTATGCTACCTATAATTGGCGCTGTTGCTGCTGCTTTGGTTATTTTATTTTCTGGGTTGCTATATTTGAATATTTCAAGTGAAAGTGACAAGCAAGTTGCTACTTTAGAAACTTCATCAAAACCCATACTGCTTATAATGCCTATTGAAACCTCTGGCTTAACTGATGATCAAAAAGGATTTGCTAGGGGGATTACCGAAAGCATGATTTCTACTCTTTCGAGCTATCAGGCGATAAAAGTATTATCCACTAGTACTAGCTTCCATGCTCAAAAAACAGGAATGCTTGATAATGCAATTAGAGATGAATACGGCGTTGATTATTTGATAAGAGGCTCGATGCAAGTAATGGGCAATAATGCAAGGCTGAACCTTGAAATAACTGATTTGAAAGCTGCTAATGTCACGTTATCAAAGAAAAAAGATTTTAATATGGAAGATATATTTAAAATTCAAGATGAGCTTGGTAATGAAATCTTAAGTGCACTTTCAATAGATCTAGGTGTTGGTAGTGCTCAGGGAAGTGATTGGGTGAAACAATGGAGGTCAATGGAGGATTTCACTAAATTTTTAAATTGGCGTAATGAGTGGCGAAAGTTTACCAAAAAGGGATACTTGAACTCTTTAAGAATATTGGAAGATTTAAAGATTTCCTATCCAGAAGAAAAACCCTACATTTTAATTGCAGAGTCGTGGCAGCTTTACCAAAAATTAAATTTTGGGCTTAGCAAGAATAAAGAGAAAGATTTGAAGCGCCTGAAATACACTCTTGATAGAGGAATTGAGATTGAACCTAATTCTGTCGACATACTAGCAGGAAGAGCGTTAATTGGTTTGCAGTATCTTGGCAGAAGTTGTGAAGACTCTATGGCTGACATTATAAAAACGGAGCAGCTGGGTAGTACTGTTGATTCGTTGACAATAGCTGCAGGTGTTTATGAAAATTGTGGGGAATTAAAAAAAGGAATAGCATCGACAAGAAGTGCTTTAGAGCTTGTTCCAAACGACTTTGGATGGTTTATCACAAGCAATCTCGTGGTGCGTCTGTACAAAGACGGCCAGATTGACGAAATATATAAACTCATCGGGGATGACATTGAGGCTAAAGATATGGGTAGCTGGGTATTTGCTATCTATGCGTTTCTTGAGCAAGAAAAAGGGAATATGGAGAAAGCAAAAAAATATCTTGAGAAGGCAAAAAAACTGGACTTAAATTTGGTAAGATTTGAGGAGTCGCTAAAAAGTTACGACAAAGAACTTCATAAAAAAACTATTAGTGGCTTAAAAAAAATCGGGGATTTTGAGTAATTTCTTTTCGGATTTAATTACTCGATATACACAAAACCATAACAACATATAAAAAACATTCGACGCTAATCTTACTAACATAGCCCCGTGAGTAGTGAACAAGATGAACTGCCGACCGACTGTCATGTACGCATCCGAAAAATAACGACAAATGTCCTACGATAAAAACAATATAACGACCAGATTAGTGTGACACTATATGAATGTTTATGACAAAGTACGACACTTTATGACCATCAAACCCTTATAAATATGGCCCTTTTTGACACTTTATGACCTGGTATGACACTCTGGTCGTTGGTTCGATCCCAACCGCCGGAGCCACTTTTTCTATATAAAATAAAAAATAAAATTTTTGTGCTGACAATTTTGCTGACAAAGAAAAAAATAGCGGTAGGAAATCGGTAAAATTTTTTAATTGTATCTAGGAGGCGCGGCACATAATAGGGAAGCTAAGGTCATATAAAAGTTCAAATATCTATAGACAGAATTTCAAATTAATAAATGGAAAAAATAATAATTTGATGTAATATATTCCTACAAGCTTATTTGAAAGGTCCGCAAATGAACAAAAATATCAGAGTTTATGTATTTTCAATAATAATAATGTTATTCGCTCAGTCAGCAAATTCAGGTGGTTGGGAAGCTAGCACTGCTGATACCTCGTTTCTTTATAACCAAGGAAATTATGCTGAGATAGGCTCTGCTCAAATTACTTATGATATAACGGCAAACATTCAGGGCCAGACGAGCCAGAAGAAAATGGCAAAAAATCAAACCCGTACTGCAATAGCAGCGAAATTTCAATATGGGGGATTTGATTTTGGAATAGCAAGTTATATGTCCGGAGCTATTCAGCTAGATGGTCAAGCTGCTCACGCTACCGGATGTCCCGGAACTCCCGCAAACTGTTCCGCAGTCCCGAGTGCTGACGTCACGCTTAATAGTTTAGCTTTATTAAGTCGCTATAAATTTAATAACAGTATATCCCTAATTGGTGGAATAAACAGATACGCGATTGCTGGTACCGGAACGGTCACATCACTCACGGGCCACTATGAGGTTACCGGAGATCAAATTGTTCCAATCGTCGGACTAGCGTATGAAATGAGAGATATTGCTATGAGAGTTGAACTAGTTATAGAGCCAAATACAAATATCAGTAATTTTACTGCGAAAACGTCTGCAAATAGCTCAACTACAACTGCAGCGGTTACGGGTGAAAGTATGAAGATACCTCAAACCACGACCTTAAATTTTCAAAGCGGAGTTGCTTCTAACACTCTAATTTATGGAACAATTCGCCAGGGTAGTTGGACCGACGCGCAGATTAGTATCCCAGCTGGTAACTCAGCTGCTGCAATTACTAGTGCTTTTTCCAATAAAACTAGCTACTCAGTTGGTGTGGCACAAAAATTTTCAGAACAGCTCTCTACCACCTTTTCATATAAGACAGAGGCGGGTTCTGGGAGTACATCTACGGACTTTTTTACGCTCAGTGATGGATCGCAAACTTATTCTGTAGGTGCTAGATATGCTATGGGAAATATGATGTTAAGTGCAGGTTATAGTTATACCGTTCTTGGAGATGTTACTGTGTCTGCAGGAGGAGCTAGTGCAACATATGCAAATAATACGATTTCTGCCTTTGGTGCAAAAGTAGGCATTACTTTTTAAATGAAATACTTGTTACATGAATAATTTTCTTAAAATATTATTTTAATAAATAATTTTTTATTTTAATTATCAGTTCTTGCAATTATGCACTCTGATAAGATTATTAGCACATTTCGAGGTCTAACTATAGTTTTTGATTTCGATTAACCTCGAAGAGCATTTTGATTTGAAAAGCAAGTAGTTTCGGCAATTTCAACTGATGTTTTTAAGAGAGTATTTATGACCATATATGACACCATGGTCGTTGGTTCGATCCCAACCGCCGGAGCCATATTTTCCCAATAAAACTAATGACTAGACTTTTTTAACGACAAAAGTAACAACAATCTTTTGACGCTGGCGGTAGGGATTTTAAAAAACGACGCTATTGCTATTCGTAAATTTTTTATAAGAACCCATCTCAATCTCTTTGGTAAAAAATTTTTCTAGTTCAGTTTTTGTGTTACTTCGCTTTACAAACCAACTTTTATTATTTAGCGGTAACCTGTTTGAAGACATCAAAGTAATTTTGTGAAACCTTCATTTTATCTGCATAACCTTTTTCTAATAGTAAAGAATGCACTTTTTTTAGACGCCAGCATGGAACATGCATAATCAAGTGATGCTCTAAATGGTAATTTACCCAGTAAGGTGCTAAAAATATCCGGATAAGAGGATTCGCATATGTAGTTCTCACATTTTGAAGTTCATTATCCGAAAAATCTGTTGCAGCGTGTTCAGCCATGCTTCGAATTCTTACCACTAGTTGAAACCATGTCACCAATGGAAGCAACCAAAAAGCAAACCACCACCACCAGTCACCAGCAACCCACAAGATAACGAATAATACCAAGTTAGCTACTATTGGTTCAGAAATTGAGTTCCCTTTAAAGCTTTGAGGTTGTTTCTTTAGACTATCAATTGCATCATCATCAAAGGCCAATTTGAAAGAAGTTCTTACTTGGTTATAAATTGATTTTATCCCAGTTTGGCCTGTAATATCCCTGAATATTCTTCGAATAATACTTCTTATAGACGTTGGAAAGGGCTTTGAAAGGTTAAGGTCAGGGTCTTTATCGGTTTGAGTGTGCTTATGATGCATTAAGTGATAATGCCTATAAGCAAACATATCAGCTAAAATAGGAGCACCACAGACCCAATACCCAATTTTCTCATTTAGAAAGTCATTAGCAAATAATGCTCGGTGAGCCCCATCGTGCATCAGAATGGCAAGACCCAATTGTCGCGATCCAATAATCATTACTGCTAGAATAAAAGTGAAAAAGTTAGACCAAAGAGAAAAAATGAAAATAGCTAATGCTATTGTAAAAAAACAGTGGAATACCAAAAGTCCACCCATTAAATTTGATCTCTGAGCTAATGGTCGTATTTCGTTAGAAGTAAAATATTTTTTTGCATGTTGCATTACTAGAGGTTAATAAAAAACTTAAATGTTCACAAATAAAAAATAGCGATGTTAATAACGTTAAAGTGGTTTGTGTTGTCATCCAGGGACAATGTGTCAAAGATACAACTTGAAAGATGGCTGATTACTTACACTCAATATTGAAAAGAACATGTGAGCAAACTCTTATTTTTACTAAATTACAATTTATAACTCAATTCCATAGCTTAGCCTAATGGACTGTTATGCAATAAAAACACATGCTTGTTATATTAATGTAAGGGCTTGATAAAAGTCCCGTTCTGTAGCTCTTTAAAAGCCTGCGCCAACTCAGCTTGAGTGTTCATTACTATAGGTCCATGCCAAGCTACAGGTTCTTGGATTGGTTTCCCTGATATCAATAAGAAGCGAACACCATCTGCCCCTGATATTAAAGAAATCGAGTCACCCGTATCAAAGTTAACTAATGTTCTATTCCCTGAAAAATCTCTTATGTTTACTTCTTCTCCATTCAATTCCTTTTCTACCCTTACGCCTATTGGTTTGGAGGAGTATTCAAAGTCGGCACTTCCTTGGAAGATATAGGCAAAGCAATTTCTGTATGCGTTGATCGCTATCTCTTTTTTTGTGAAAGGAGGGATATAAATATCAAAGTACTGTGGTTCTGCCGCAATGCCATCAACTGGTCCTCGGATACCCTTATAATTACCAACAATGATTTTTATTTTCGAACCATCATTATCTTCGATCAGGGGGATATCGGAACTAACAACGTCCTGATAACGAGGGGTTACCATTTTTTGAGAAGACGGAAGGTTAGCCCAAAGCTGAAATCCATGCATCTGACCCTTTTTATTGCCGAGCGGCATCTCTTGATGTAGTATACCTGAACCTGCAGTCATCCATTGTACATCTCCACCATGCAAATTACCTTTGTTACCCAGACTATCTTGGTGCTCAACAGTTCCATCTAATACGTACGTAATAGTCTCAATGCCCCTGTGTGGGTGCCACGGAAAGCCAGCTTTAAATTTTTCAGGGTCGTCATTCCTAAAATCGTCCAGCATGAGAAAGGGGTCACATTCATCTGGGTTACTAAACCCAAATGCCCTAAAAAGATTTACTCCAGCTCCTTCGGTAAAAGGTTGTGCCAACTTTTTCTCTTTTATAGGTCTGAAAGACATAATGGTACCTTCGATCTAGTAGATATGCTTTAATTTTTTGGTATAAATAAATCGATCGTGATTCTTTAATCTTCAATATAGTTCCAAAATCTTACAATTCCATATTTTTTCAACAGAATAGATAAAAGATTTAAAGACAGTTTTATGCTCACAAAAAAATAAGCCATTATAGTATTTTCGAAATTATTCCAATAAATAGTGTTAAAATTATCAAAGAAATCAAAGTAGTTGTAAAGATTGCCCTCACTATCATACTAGGATTAACATCATACGCAGCGCAAAGCGCTAATGAAAATGCTCCGCACGGCCCCAGTGATACAAGAAATGTTCCTAGAAAATCGGCTGGATAATTAAATCGGTAGAAAGATCCAGTAATTATTAAAAGAGCTATAGGCGCAAAAACCAACTTTAAAAAAGAAATAGTAATGGTGAGGCTTGTTATTAACCTATCTAAATGATGCGATAAAATTATACCCATTGATATTAGGCCTACAGGCATTGTTGTCTGGGCCAGCTTAGTCGTGACAGCCTCTACAACTCCACCATTTAAGTCTATTGCTGACACTCTTATAACAATAGAAATTACAACGGCTATGATAAGTGGGTTTTTTATTAAATCTTGAGAGAATTTATATAAATCAACTTTTGTTCTGGTCACATATTCTAGACCCAGTGTCACGATAGATATAAGTATAACGGAGTCCATTACAATTACGCTCGAAACATGAAGAGATATGCTTTCGTCAAAGAAAATATTGGAAAGAGGTAATATAATTAAAACGTGATTTGATAGGGCAACGGTGAGTCCCCAAATGATAGCCTCTGCTTTGGTTTTAGAAAAAAATTTATGTGTTACATAGACAGCTATGAAACCCGCGACAGTTTGCATTATAAAATAAGACGCCAACAAGCCAAACTTGATGCCTTCAAGATTACTTTTAGTAACTGCCTCAAAAATCACACAAGGAATGGCAATATAAAAAATAAATAAATTGAACGTCCTGGCATTTTGAAGATCAAAGATCTTTGAAATGCCAAAAAATATTCCCAATAGGATTAGAAGAGGGAAGGGAGCAATTCCAGAAATAGAGCTAATCATATTAATCTATAGCAAACTAAAATCAATTAAGGGATATTCAAAAATCTTCACTTCAGTTTTTACAGTTTTTCTGAAGTACCATCGTCTCTTATCTTGTTACCCTTACCATCTGTTTTGATGTGTCCTTTTTGAATTGTAAAATCACTCCACTGTTGTTGATTCTGCTTAAAATTGACTTCTTTCCCATACTTATGTAGGAGGTTCAAAAAATGAGTATCTTCACTCCACTCCGAAGAAAAAAGCGTGTCTTGGAAATTTTCTGTCGAACCAAAATCGGCCTCAATTTTATTTTTATCAAGCTCGTAGTGGCGCACATCTTGTACTTGGTAACTTTCAATCAATGAAATTTTCATTGTATAAAAACCAAAATATTGCTTTTGCTTGCTAGATTGGGCAATCGGAAAACTTACTTCCAACAGTTTCTTTTACTTTCTCAATCTTTTCAACTTCATCGCATATCTTCAATATTCTAGGATATGCTTGAAAAGGGTCATCTCCGCAAGCTTCTCTGAGCATTCCAAAACCCCCAGTTTTTTGGGTTGTACGAACACAAGTGTACAAAAAGATGTCAGCGTACGAACAGTCTTCCCCTGTAAGAAATGTGCCTAAAGACGATTCCGATAAGTGCCGTTCAAGTCTTTCAGCTCTTTTGTTATGAAGCTCAGTTAAGTTTTTAATTCCCGTTTCTTTCCCTCCTTCAGCAAGAGTGTCGGTTAGGCGTAAATTTCGCCAAAAAGGTTCATTATGTCCCGTAATAATGTCATGAAAGGGCGAAAGCACAAAAGAGTAATAATCTTGGCACCATGCCCAGTAATTTCCTATTGTTGCAGCGTGATCAGCTGACTTTGGTGTTAATGGACCTTCATATTTTGCTACTAAATACTGGACTATGGCCATTGAGTCATTAAGCTCAAGTCCGTTAGAATGGTCTCTCATCCACGGCACTGTTCCGAATGGTGCTTCGGTATCTTTATCGAAGTCTTCACCCATAGGCTTTGACATTTTGAGGTTGACTTTAATGCCATGCATTGCACATATCACATTAATTTGTTCTCCACGGCCTACTATTGGTAAGTAGGCAATATCTATTTCTGCCATAGTTCCCCTCTTTTTTGTTTGAGCTCTGATGATATTACAAACTAGGCGAAGTTCAAAATGAAAACTTGTTATTATGTGTTAAGGGGTCATATCCTTGACTGGTGGCGATGCAGAAAGTGAAATAGGTAACATGTAGCCTTGTTTTTTTGTTATTTTTTGATGTTCGCTCCAAGCATCATCTAGAATATTTCTATTTGTCATTAAATCAGAGCCTGTTGCCGCCATTACCATCGCAGCGTGGGTCATTCCTTTTATGGCAATCGATGATTTCCCTTGAGCTGTCATTTGCCATGAATGGAAAGGTGTGCCAATAGCATAATTTGCCCCCCAAAGAGAAACCGTGGGAACAACCCAGCTAACATCAGCTACATCTGTAGAGCCTCCCATATCTACCGGCTCAGCATCACCAGAAACTACAGATCCAGCCAAAACCTCCCCTTTAACAAGGTCTATTCCCGCATGAGAATAAGCGCTTTCTATATCTTTTCTTGAAAGTGTGTCTTGATATTTCTTTGCGTACACCTTCTCTTCTTTAGTAAATGCTGGAGGGCCTAATTGATCCAAATTACCTTGCATCACATTTCCTAATGTCTCGTTGTATACTAGATTAGAAACGCCTGCTAAAATTTTGGTTTTAACCTTTGTTTCAGTCATAAGTGCTGCACCTTTTGCTATTCCTTTGACTCTTTCAAGTAATTCCATCATCCTCGGAGTGGTTTCATCTCGTACAACATACCTTACTTTTGATTTTGCTTGTACGACGTTCGGGGAGATGCCTCCACCATCAATCATTGCGTAATGTATCCGAGCCTTGTCAGGCATATGTTCTCTCATATAGTTGATTCCAACATTCATTAACTCTACAGCATCCAAGGCTGACCGGCCAAGATGAGGTGAAACAGCTGCGTGGCTAGCCCTACCTTCAAATGTGAAGTCTACTCGACAGTTCGCTAAGCTGGATCCTTTAACAATCCCTGGCAAACAGCCAGGGTGCCATGTAATTGCTGCGTCAACATCTTCAAATATTTTGTCACGAACCATAAATGTTTTTGCTGCACCACCTTCTTCGGCTGGGCAGCCGTAATATCTAACAATCCCCGGTAAATTAGAGTCTCGTAACCAGTTTTTTAGTGCAACAGCCGCTTGCATGGATGCAGATCCCAAAAGATTATGACCACAACCATGACCATTCCCTCCTTTCTCTATGGGTACTTGTCGAAATTGGTCTGCTTTTTGGCTTAAGCCTGCCAATGCATCATATTCCCCTAGAAATGCTATTACAGGACCACCCGTTCCGTACTCTCCTAAAACAGCAGTTGGAATGTTAGCTATGCCTGTTTTTACAGAAAACTCATGGTATTTTAATTCGTCAACATGGGTACTCATAGAGAGTTGTTCGGTGTAACACGTTTCAGGAGTGGACCAAACTTTGTTGGCTAGCGCTTGAAATCTTTCCTGGTTAACAGATACAAAGTCCCAAATTGAGTGTTTATTTTCCTTCATATATTGAACCTGTAAAAACTATTTTACCTTACTCTTTTTTTCTTAAACATTGCAGAAGCAAAGTATCCTGCCTGGAGCATCCAGTTATATGCTCGTGATTGTTTTTCTACCTTTTCATTTCGAGGTATGGAGGAGCCAAGTTCAAAAAAGTTAAGCTTTACCTTATCAAAACTTTCTAAATTTTGCGTTATCTTTGTAAATTTCTTCTTATTTTTTAAGGATAGTGTTTTGTGAAAAGCTTCAGTTACTAGCCAATACTCAGAGCTATCTATATCGTTCTTGAGCATTCGATGGGTCAAAATAACGTCTTCCCCAGAGAGTTCTTCAAAATTTCTTATTGTATTTAACGAAAAATTTCCTTTGTGAGCACATATTTTTAATCTCAAGTTTTTTGATTGTGTGCATGGCTCACAGCCGCATGCTTGTACAAAAGCCAAATCTGATAGCTTTTTGTTAAATGCCGCATTTGCCTTTGCCATGACCTCAACAATAAGATCTCCTGATGTTGAACCAATTTTTTCACTACTAAAGAAAAAAGCTGCATCCCCTTCAAGTTTATTTAACCGCAAGCTAGGTTCAACTACGTCTATGACTGTTTCTAAAAGATCGGCGACAATTGTTGATGCATGGGACTCAAAATTCTTTGCCAACGCAGCACCAAATACTGGTTTCTTCGCTAAATTATGAAGCTTTATAAATTCTGTATAGCCACTTATGTCTGCTATTAGTAAAAAGCCATTCTCTGACATGAATTAACCTACCCCCATTACAAAAAATATTTTTTCATTGTGAAATGTCAATTTTTTAAGTTTTGAAAAACCTTTTTGGAACAATATTTTGTGCTCTTTATACATGACTTGCTTTTCTGTCTCAGATGTCCATTTCTGTAGCTCAATTCCGCGTAGCGTGCGCACGTTCATAGAAAATTTAAATGCATGTTTATTGATCAAATCCCTAATTTCCATTTCACACCTCTCAAATGCATTTTTATCACAATATTCAAATAGAATATCTAATTTAGCTTGTCGATCAACATTCCAAATTTTTGTAATAGATTTTCTGAGAAGACCCTTTTGTTTTAATGAAATAAAAATATCATCTGTCCAATAATTCTTTGACAAATTTAAATATTTTTTGCGTTCTGCCTCACTGGTAAAATGATGCTCTGAGTAATTTATATAGTTGCCCTGGTTTTTCATGAATAGCCTGGAATATTAGAAATAAGTCTGTAGAGTTTTAGAATAAATATTTAAATGTTTAAATACCAAATCTTGGTAATATGTTTAATCTTATTGTCTGCAATTGTCATAGCATAAACATAGTCTGTTTCAATTGGCTGGGGCTCTTCGCCCAAAATATTGTCTGCATAAATAATTGCATACAGCAAAACCATCCCACGCTTTTTATCCTCTGCAATAGACTTAATTTCGAATTTAGTATTTGCTAACATAGAGTGGGCATCTTTCATCCATTCAACATAATCCTCAAGCTTATCTAGATGAATTAGGGTGTCAGCATCCGTTTTGAAAGTAGCATCGGGATGACAATATTCCTTACAGGCATCCCAGCCTTTCCCTTCCTCACAGGGCCAAAAAAAACTTTCTGCAACCTTTAGCATTTTTGGTCTCCTAAATTACAAAAATTTTTATTTGTCCTTATGTATACCAGAAATTATCAAAACAGACTATTTTACTTTTATTGTTTATAGATCTATAAACATTGTGAGGCATGATATCTGATTTAAAATACATCTTATCTTAAATCACTGACAGATCTAAAAAAATAAATTTTATAAGTTTAGTTTTAAGATAAATGATCAATAACATCAAATTCTTGCGCTAACCCTTTTATATTTTCAAGCCATTTATCTACAATGACTGGGTCGCTAGTCGCGGCATTCACTCCAAACTCTATCTGTTTATTAGCGATTGCCTCAACTGCAAAATAAACAGGGTTTGAAACTAATCTTGCCATTGCCGTACCTCGATGATCTCCCCAAGCATCCATCTTAAATGTTTTATGCCAAACAACTCTCGAGCCTTTTTCTGCTTTAAGGTCAACACACAGAATAACTCTATCAGGTTCACTCTCGCCATACGCGTTATCTCGCCAAAAAACTTCGGACATCTCTTCAAGCCGTTTTTCCCCTTTTTCTCCACTCAAAGTTTCGATTTCCTTAAAAATATCTGACCAAGCCTCTGCCCACCCGTTTAGTCTCAAAGTGCCTCGAACAAATTGCTTTACTGTCCAGTCAGGATCAAATTTATATTGCTGCATAAACGGAATTGAATCTCTATTTGGATAAACCTCAAATTCTTCAGGTTGAGCTAATGGTGCAGTGTAATGAGTAATAGCATCCCAGGGTCGATTGACATCGAAAATTTTGAAATCCTTCAATGATCTTGATGGAGACTTTAAAGCCTTAAGTACTCCGAGAGGAGACCAACTAAACTTGTACTTAAAGTCATTAGGAATCTTGGGCACACCTCCACAATAAGATAGAAAAGATATTTCAGTTTTTGTATCAATAGTTTTGGAGCTCTTGAAATCTTCAACTAGCTTATGGGCCATTAAATGATCTATTCCAGGATCTAAACCTATCTCGTTCATCAAAACCACATTAGATTGTTGCGCAGAATTATGTAACTCTTTCATTTCAGGTGAAATGTAAGACGAGCTGACAAAGTGTGCTTTTTTGGATATTGCTAATTTAGCAAGAGGAACATGCCACTCACCGGGGAGCATTGATACAACTATATCTCCAGGAGCCAACTTCTCCTCTAAGGTGTTCATATTGAATTCGTGAATTGTTGCTGAAACGCCGGCTAAAGCTTTCGTCGCTTTACTTACTGTTCTATTCCAAACAATTACATTATTACTACCCATGATTAATTTTTTTAATCCGGGGATTGCTGATAACCCTGTTCCACACCAATGGACTACCATTTTATACCTCCAACATTTTTGATTTAAATATTTGTTTTGATCTTTCCCAAACCTCTTTGTTTTTTTTATCAAACCCCAACAAATAAGGGAAAAGTTGTTCTGCAAAGTCAATCGAGCTTTCTTTGGGGAGTAGGGAAGGCAAGTTGTCAATAGCCATTACGTCCAACGGCGGGTCACTGGCAATATTTAAAACCGGCTTGGCCCATGTGGTTGGAGTGCTATAGATGGGTATAGGGTTATAGTCGCTGTCAGGATCACAAGCTATATCACCAATTACACTTAGTTTTCTTTTTGATGCAATATAATCAGGTTGAAAAAACACAGGAGTTTTTGGTGTGGCAACAACGCAATTAAACAAAATTTCGTGATTAAGAATTTCGTGAAAGGGACCGCCAGAAACTGTTTCAGTTAGATCCCATTTTTTAACAATTAAAGACAAATTTTCACAAAAATCACATACACCTGTACCAACCCGACCCAATGAACCAATTACAATGGCAGATGGAAGAGTTTTCACCGAATTGATTTCGTTAGATACGTCGTCTAATAATTTTTTTTGATCATTAAAGGCAGATAAAGGGGCACACTCTTCTTTCTTAAACTGGCTTATCCAAACCTTTAGCGCAACGTAAGCTCCCGCAAATCCTGCCCAATAACCAAAAGCAGCAACTCTTTTTCCTGTCTCTTGTGTTAAATACTCAATATCATATAGAGTTCCACCACCGCTTTTAAATTTTTTCAGCAATTTTTTACCGGATACTTGTCCCTTGAAAGCATGTCCAAACATTATGTGTGAATGTTTCAACGGCGTTTCATTATTTGGCAGTTCCTTAAGCCCAAATATAATTGCATCTTCTGGTGCATTTTCCCAAGAGCCGGCAGAAACAATTTCGCACCCTGCATCTTTATAGTCTTTTATTGAAATTATCCTCGTATTACTTTCTTCAACAGATACTTTTATACCGTGCTCAATCAATTGAGTAGCACCTTGAGGGGTTAGACCAACCCGTTTTTCGTTTTCACGATGTTCTGCTCTTAGCCATAAATGTTTCATTTGATTTCATTATTATCCTTTTTGGACATAATTTCATTCAATATTTCATCAGAATGTTCTCCACAAGATGGTGGAGGGTGCCTGTAGCTTACTGGTGTTTCGCTAAACTTCACGGGGTTGCCAATTAACTTGACAAATCCGTTATCAGAATTTTTATTCTGCATTTGAATTTTCATCTCACGCGCGGATACCTGATTTGAAGCAAAAACTTCCGATAACTTATTTATAGGACCACCCGGGACCTTCATTTTTTCCATTCTATCAACTAGATAGTCTTTCTTATGCTTTTTTAGTTCCTGTTTTAAGATTGGAATCAACTGATGCCTGTTAGAAACGCGCATAATATTTGTAGAATACTGCTGGTTTTCACTCAAATCTGATCTGTTGATAATGTCACAAAATTTCTTGAATTGTTCGTCATTTCCTATGGCTACATTGAGATGACCATCATAGACTTCAAAGACCTGATAAGGAACGATATTAGCATGCTCGTTGCCGACCCGATCTGGATCTTCCTTTGACAAAAGATAATTAGTTCCCATATTCACCAGAGAGGCTATTTGAGCATCTACTAAAGCGATATCAATGTTTTGCCCCATTCCTGATTTCGTTCTGTGATTAAGAGCAGCAAGAATTGCAGTGCACGCATAAAGTCCACATAAAAGATCTGCAACCGCAACGCCAACTTTAACAGGCTCTTCATTGGGGCCTCCCGTTATGCTCATTAAGCCACCATAACCTTGCGCAATCAAATCATATCCCGCTTTGTGGGAATTAGGGCCATTTTGCCCGTATCCTGTAATGGAACAGTAAATAATTTTTGGGAAGTCTTTAGAAAGCGACTGATAATCTAAACCAAACTTCTTTAGGCTTCCGACCTTAAAATTTTCTATAAACACATCGCAGTCTTTCAAAAGTGTCTTTATGATTTTTACATTTTCCTCTTGAGAAATATCTAGGCTGAGCGATCTTTTGTTTCGGTTTGATGCCAAAAAATAGCCACTTTCATTGGAGTCTTGACCTTCTCTATCTTTCATAAATGGAGGTCCCCAATTTCTTGTGTCATCGCCACTCCCCGGTCTTTCTACTTTAATCACGTCTGCCCCATAGTCTCCTAATAATTGGGTACAAGTGGGTCCAGCAAGTATCCTGGACATGTCTAAAACCTTCACGCCTGCCAAAGGTCCTGTATTAGGTAGATTTGAGTCATTTTTTTTGTCCAAGGCTATACTCTTTAAAAGTTTGCATGTAGAATATAACTAAATGATGATTGGTGAACAAAAACTTTTATCATTTGATGGGAAATTTGGCTATAATTAGTTCAATTTATAAACTCTAAAGGAGTAAAAATGGTGGTGAGAGAAGATTTTAGTACGATAATAAGAAAAATAAGAATATTTAGTGGTGCGATTTTATTTGCCTACGTCATCATGCATTTGCTTAACCATTCTATAAACGTCTTCTCAATAGATTTAGCGGATGCGGTTAGAAGCAGTTACTTTCATCCGGTTTGGCAAAACCCTGTGGGTCTTGTTCTTCTCTATGGGTCTTTTGTTGCCCACATGATTTTAGGGTTTTCATCCATATTGACACGAAAGTCATTCAAGATGAAAGCAAGAGACTGGATACAAATAATCTTTCCCGTTTTAGCTCTTTTGTTTTTACTACAACACATCGCTGTTAGTTTTATAATTACAAAAATATATGGTGGGGAAGAAACCTACTCATTATTTTTTGCCGCGATGAACACGGAGACCTCAAGTGATTTAATAGTAGGCGCTATTCTGTTTTCGTTAATGACTATATTTATTTGGGTTCATGGAGTCATTGGTATAGATTCTTATTTGAAACAGCAAGCTGTCCATCACAATAAGTTTACCTTTTATATGCGATACCCCTCTCTATTTAGATTTATTTACTGGATTGTTCCTGTTGGTGCGGTACTTGGATGGCTTTCAGGGTTAAGAAATATGAGTTTTATTGCCCAAATTCAGTCATTTGAAATGAATATGCCTATTCCAAACTATCTGGGGTCTATTATTTTTAAGTTTATTCCACAAGAGGCATTTCCAGTCATCATGCAAGTTGAGCCCCTCGTTATGAAGTACTATCCTTTAGTGGTTCTCTTTGTAATTTTGGTGTGTATTTTTAATGTTGTTAGAGCTCGATTTTTCGGAAGAATTATTGTTTCTTATCCGGGAGGAGAAACCGTTTCAATTCCTAAAGGGACGTCCGTTTTAGAGGCTAGTCGCAAGGGTAAAATTCCTCATCAATCAGTATGCGGCGGGCGTGGTCGATGTACTACGTGTCGTGTGAAGGTTACTGCTAATGACGGAACATTAACTGCCCCAAGTGCACACGAAATTAAAGCGATTGAGCGCGTAGGGCTTGACGATAACGTCAGGCTAGCCTGTCAATTGAGGCCAACAAATAATATTTCAGTACAGCCACTGTTGAACCCAGAAAACACGCTTGAAACTGTAAGAAGTGCACGAGCGCTTACCGGTAAAGAACAAGAAACTGTTGTTCTCTTTGTTGATCTAAGAGATTTTACAAAGTTATCTGAGAAAAAGCTGCCATATGACGTAGTTTATATTCTAAATAAATATTATGCGGTCTGTGGCGAGATAATTGAAAAAAACGGTGGTCGGCTTGATAAATTCATTGGTGATGGCATTATGGCAATCTTTGATGCTAGCTCTGACTCTAATGTAAATTCAAAAAATGCGCTTGTGTCGGCTAATGCTATCTCCAAAAGTATGAAAACTTTGAATTCTGAAATGAAAACTGATTTCTCTGAAGATATGAGGTTTGGCATGGGAATTCATGCTGGCAGTATGATAGTCGGAATGATGGGATACGGCAAAACTGTCACAGAGACCGCGGTAGGGGATAATGTGAACATCGCAGCAAGGTTAGAGGAATTAACAAAGACTTATAAGTGCGAGTTAGTTGTATCAAAATACGTGGCTGACAAGGCAAATATAGATACCAAAAAGATGAAACCGAAAACAGTGGACATTCGTGGCAGAAAAGAGTTGCTTGAAGTTTTCACGTTTGAAAAGGCTGCAGATGTCCCCGTTTAAATCTTAGCTGTAACTATATGATAATGCTACATGAATGACACTTGGTATGATGATACATTAATCAATAGGTTTGAACAGAAAGAGCATCTTACAAACAACCAAAAATGTGCTGTTCTGATAGTAGGGGGAGGTCTTGCTGGCCTCTGTCTATTATATAAACTTAAGAAAAATAATGTTGATGCAGTATTAATTGAAGAAAACCATATTGGTAGTGGAGCGTCAGGGCGTAATGGTGGTTTTTGTCTTTCTGGATGGGCACAAGATTACGATGTATTATTGAAGTACTTATCAGAAGAAGAGGTGCTTACATTGGAACAGATCGCAGCTTCTGGTGTACATTGGATGAAAAAAAAGTGTCTTTCAGAGGGATATGAACACACTAATTTTCAATCTGGTGTTCTAAAATGTTTCCTCACAAAAAATATTGAAAAAGTTAAAAAAGACGTCATTGCTCAAAATAAATTATTTGATCAAAATGAGGAGTTTATTAATAAAGAAAAGCTTAGTAAGTACGTTCGTTCTAATAGATATACTTGTGGGGTCTTAAGGCAGGATTCCTTTCAATTTCATCCTTTAAACTTTATGCATGCGCTTGCCAAGGATTGTAGTAACTTAGGAGCATCTATTTTCGAAAACTCTAAGTTTATTAGTTACCAAATTGATGGTGGAAGGATAAATTCTAGGGTTTTTAATGGTCATGAAATGGTAAAAGTTCAGTCTGAAAAGATTGTATTCGCTACAGGGGGCTATGGTGGAAAAGAGATAAAGGATCTAAAAAACTACTGGTTACCTATAAAAACCTTTATAGGTGTTACTAAGCCAATGGGAAGTGAACTGCAGTCCGTGCTAAAAAAACCATTAGGATTTAGTGATAACCGAAGGGCTGGAAATTACTACCGTGTTTTGCCTGGAAATAGACTTTCATGGGGAAGAGGTATATCAGCAGTTGGAAATTTTAATCCTTCAAGTTTAAAAAAGGCAATTTCAAAAGAAATAAGTTATTTTTTTCCTGAGTTAAGAAATATAGAAATAGATTATGTTTGGTCCGGAAATATGGCCTATGCAAGTCACTATATGCCATATGTTGGCTCTACTAAGATTGAAAATGAACAAAAAAATGTGTTCACGCTAATGGGATTTGGAGGGCATGGAATGAATACAGCGCCAGGGTCTGCTATGGTTCTTGCCGATTTTATCCTTGGAGAAAGTAGGAAGCATGAAATTTTTAATAGATTTAGAAGAAAATGGAATGGTGGCTTAATTGGTCCTTACGTAGCTGAAATGAAATATAAGTATCTTCAGATGCAAGATTATTTCGACGTAGCGTAATTATTAAATAAAAGTTAATCGACAATTAACCTGTTTTATATCTAAAATCGACGTATGCGAAATGCAAAAACATTGGAGTACGGTTTTTCAAATGAGGAATTTGAAATTCGTGTAGAAAGGGCTCAAGAGCTTTTATATGAAAATAAGCTCGACGCATTATTGACGACTATTCCAGCGAACTTAAGGTATTTTGCTGGTATTGACACTCACTTTTGGGAGAGTCCTACCAGGCCATGGTTTTTAGTCATACCACTTTCCAGTGACCCAATTGCTGTAATCCCAGAAATAGGTGAAAAGCTTTTTAGAAAAACTTTTATAAAAGATATTTATACATGGCCATCTCCTAATCTTAAAGGAGATGATGTTACTCCCTTAAAATCTATTTTAGAGACTCTTCCAAATCGTTTCGGATCTATAGGTGCAGAGTTGGGAAAAGAAATGAGTATCAGAATGCCTGCCTTAGATTTTGGTCTCCTGCAGGATAACTTTAATTTTGATATTGTTGATGGGTCTCCTTTGATATGGGCGCTTCGGACGGTTAAGTCTTTTAATGAAATAAAAAAAATAGAAAAAGTAGCGCAAATTGTTAGTGAAGTGTTCGCACAATTACCCACTGTTATATCGACTGACGATAGCGAGCGGGATGTAGCAAATATAGTGAAGATAGAAATTCTCAAGAGGGGCGCTGATAACGTACCTTATTTACCAGTTGTATCAGGAGTAGGGGGTGTTTCGCAAATTATAGGAAACCCAACTAATAAATTGATTTCAACAGGAGACTTTCTCTTCATAGATACAGGTGCTACGTTTGATGGTTATTTTTGTGATTTCGATAGAAACTTTATAGTCGGAACAGCACCTGACGAACTCAAAAGAGCAAATGAAATTCTTTGGCACGCAACAGAGGAAGGTATTAAAAACTTAGTACCTGGGGCAAAAACAAAAGATATATGGAAAAAAATAAACAAAAAAATTGAAGACTTTGGGTTTATGATTCAAGGTGATGGAAGATATGGCCACGGGGTTGGGTTGCAATTGACGGAACCTCCATCAATTTCGTCTTTTGATAATACAATTATTCAGGAAAATATGGTTCTTACTATTGAGCCTTCTTTAGAATATAAGCCTGGAAAACTAATAGTTCATGAAGAAAATATTTTTGTTTCAAAAGATGGCCCAGTTTTGCTAACTAAAAGAGCACCAAAAGAGTTGCCATCAATAAGCTAGTTTTAAGCAGTAGCGTGGTCCTGTTTTTTTATTCGCTTGTGGAATTGCCAGAGAATAAAAATATTAACAGATCCCATAGCTGAAGCAAATTGGAACGACCATGTGTAATCACCCTTTATATCAAAAAGTAATCCTCCAAAATACCCTCCTAAGCCCATACCTACCCAACCAAAAAAAGAACCGAGGGCCATTGCTCTACCAGCTAACTTTGCAGATACCATCATTCTCGCACAAACCAAGATTGCTGACATTACACCGGAATATGTAAAGCCAAAAGCTGCAGCAAGTACAAACAAACCAACTTTAAAATCGATGTATGGGAAACCCAGAACTGAGATTGTTTGTCCGATTGACATAAGAATATATGTAGGCAGTGCGCCAATCATATCACCAAGTTTGCCACTAATAATGCGTCCAACTATTCCAAATATCATAAGAACTAGAAAAACGCTCGCGGCAAAATCCTCTGAGAATGAAGCGTCAGTAAGTAGCGGTATTAAATGTACGATAGGTACCGACATACAAATGCAACAAAAAATTACGGCACATGAAATCCAAGTGATCACCTCCTTTTCACTTAGTGGGAAATCCCTTAACTCATCATTTATTGCGATACGCGCTTTTTTACGCCAAGGAGACTCTTTAATCAGGAAAGAGAAAGGAACCATGATCAAAAGATATAGGAAAGACAAATACATATAAGCATCTTGCCATCCATATGCCTGTATTAGATTTGTTGATATTAGAGGAATTATACCTTGACCCGCTGCCCCACCTGCAGCGGTTATCCCTAATGCTAAACCAGGATTCTTTTTAAACCAAAAGCCAACATTTGCATACAGCGGTGAACCTACAACGGCATTTCCAAAAGCCCCAAAACAAAAATAAAGTGCATAAAAATGAAGGATACTATTCTGTTTGCCAAGAAAAAATAAGCAGGAGACCATAAAAAAGGTAGCAAAAAAACCAAAAAACCTTGTTCCATACTTATCAGCCATATAGCCCCAAATAATTCCAAAAAAAGCAGAACCTAGAGACGCGACTGTATATCCAAAGGCTGTATTCGCACGTGTCCACCCAAATTCATTTGATAATGGTTTTAAGAAAACGGATATCGAACCCATCGTTCCGAATGATAAAGCTGTCAGAGTAAATACAGAAATAACCATTACCCACCCATATAAGGGATCTCTAACTACGCCGCTATTGTTGCTCAATTTTAATCCTTTAAAAAAAATTTTCTATGAATTTTGAAAAAAACACGGGGGACGGACTGCCCAATATTAGAATATGTCAGACTTAAACCTTAAACACTAAATCTTACAGTTACAAACTAAGTTTTTGACTATTTATCCAAGCCTTGTATTTAGCACGAACAATCTGATCATTCTCTGATATCATTTGCCCAGAAAATTCATTAGCATCATTTGAAGCACACCATAAGGCGAATAATCCTGTTTTTTTTGAGTTAATTAGGTCTTCTTTTCTTACTTTTGAAACTTGATTTATTCCACTAGCTCTAATTTTGCCTTGCATGCCGGTGTCAACCATCCCAGGACTTAGTCCAATTGATGAAATTCCATACTGATTACCTTCAAGATGTGTTTGCTGATTTATCATATGAAGAGCGGCTTTTGTTGAGCAATAGGCTGTCCAGCCCTCTATTGCATTTATCGACGCACCCGATAAGATATTTATTACTTTTCCCTTATTTTTCATTAAGTTGCTCCAACAATATGATATCAATAAGGACGGCGCCAAGTAATTTACCCTAATGGCTTGCTCAAAGTCTTGTAGTTCTATTTTTTCTAGCGAGTTAATAGGTTCAATCACCGCTCCATTATTGATTAAAATATCAACAGTTCCCCAAATCGACAAAGCCATCTCTGTTTGTTGTTTTAAAGAAGAAAGGTTTGATAAATCTATTGGGGTTTCAACGGCTTCAAACCCCTTTGCCATAAGCTCATCTACTGTATCTTTACAGTCGTTGACACTTCTACCAGAAAATATAACTCTGTATCCATTTTTGACTAGCGTCAGCCCTATTGACAAACCAATTCCCGTACGAGCTCCTGTAATTAAGCATATTTTCTTTTTTAGTTTGTCGGACACTTTAAAATTTGGCACTTTAAACTAAAATTTTTCAACCCAAGGACGCAATTCTATTTCCCAAGACCAAGAACTTTTATGTTGTTGATAAAAGTGCAAATAGCTTTTTGCGATTTCGTCAGGATCTAAAAATTTGTATGAGCCGTCTTCTTGTCTCTCTTCACGATGGGTTGCACTTATGCCGCCATCAATAACGAAATGGCCTATGTGTATGTTTTGGGGATGCAGTTCTCTTGCTAACGATTGTGCTAGACCTCTCAATCCAAATTTTCCCATTGCGAACACTGAAGAAAGTGGGAAACCCTTAACTGCCGCTGATGCACTAGTTAAGAAAATATTTCCTTCTCCTTTTTTTAACATTCTTTTTGCAGCTTGTTGCGCAACTAAAAAACCTCCGTAGCACGTTATTTCAATGGCTTTTTTTGTTTCATGAGGGTCCAAGTCTACAATTGATCCAGTTACCCGGGCCGATGGGTTGTAGATTACAATTTCCGGAGTTCCTATTGCCTCGTCAGTTTTTTTAAACAATTCCTCTACCTGAATTGGGTCAGAAGCGTCGCAATTAAAAACATAAGCGTTTGTCTCTTCTTTAAGGGCGGCTAATTTTTCTGTATTTCTAGAAGCTAAACAAATTGTCTTTTTTTCTGAATAAAATAACCGTGCCAATGAAGCGCTTAGGCCTAAACCAACGCCCACAATTAATACCGAACCTTCCATAAAAGCCCCCAAAAGTACTTGTAAGATATTTGATGATACTTTTATATTAGCGCTTAGGTAATCTTTATTTTAGCGAAATAGTATTTTTTTTGTATTCTAGTTGCTGGGAAGTTCTTATCAGTTTTAATATCCGATCAATATACTGGTTCATCTTTTAGTGATCCCATGGTCTAATAGTCGAATATTGAAATGCTTTAAGCACTTTGAAGTGATATCGATTTGAAAGGAAAAATATATGAATAAATACGTAGTAATAGGGCGTCCAAGGGCAGGGTCTTTGATAGCTGAATTCTTATTGTCCGCCGCGAATGTCGAGTACGAATTTAAAAATATTTCTATAGATGAAGCGCAGCAGGAAGATTTTAAGCGAATGAGTCCTTTCTCTAAAATACCAGTATTAGTGTGTCCTGATGGGCAAACCATATTTGAAACAGTAGCAATAGTCATTCACTTAGTAGAGAAATTCCCGCAATTGGCTCCTCAAAGCTCTACTTCTGAACGTAACTCTTTATGGCAATACTTAGCCTTGATACAAACCGCAGTATACGCTGGATATCATAGACAGTTTTACTCACATCGATATGCACCTAAGGATGCGGCGGAGGAGGTTGGAATGCTTGCTGCACAAGACCGAGAGGTTGCCTATTCATACATTAATGCCAACCTTAACCCATATGTTTTAGGAAAAAATAAGTCAGCCGTGGATTATTATCTGTATATGGTGACGAGATGGGACCCCAACATCAACCAGTTACTTAGTAATAAGGGTAATTTAGAATCTTTTGTCGCTCTCATGAAAGAAGATGAGGCAGTTAGGAAAGTGCTACTATCTCACAACTTGTGAATAAAGTTGAGTGATAAGCGCCAACAAAATTATATAAAAAGTAATAAAGGAGGGCATTTATGTCTATTTTTACTGAGGACCTTTTTGCAAAGGGTATTAAACAGAGAGTATCAACGGTTGGGAAAGATTATGTAAAAAAAAATCTCGAGGAAGCGGATGAATTCTCGCGTCCGTTTCAAGAGGCAATGACGGCTTGGTGTTGGGGATTTGGTTGGGGCGACGAAGTAATTGACGCAAAAACTAGATCAATGATGAATCTTTCGATGATTGGTGCTCTTGGAAAAATGACAGAGTGGGAAACACATTTCAGGGGAGCAATAAAAAATGGAGTTTCGAAGAACGAATTGCGAGCAATTATCCACGTGATTGGCATTTATTGTGGTGTTCCACAAGCTGTAGAATGCTTCAGGGTAGCAAGAAAAGTCTTAAAAGAAGAAAATTTATTGTAATAAACGAGTGCTGTAAAATAGCGTGAACGACATAAAAGACATGAAACTTTATTCTGATGCCTACAGAATATTTAAAGATTTGAAAGCGATCGGTTATTCAGAAGACGATAAACTTGATTTAGTTGACCTCAATCAATTTGATCAATTGCATTACCATGGAACGCTCAGTGTTCAAGAGGCTATAGAGACTATTAATATTCAGGAGAATGATAATGTTTTAGAGGTCGGAGCCGGTTGGGGAGGTCCATCGCGATTTATTGCTTATAAGACAAGGGCACATGTTTCTGCATTAGAGTTGCAGAAAGATTATTCAGAGGTTGGGAAGGAGTTAACCCTTAGAACAGGTCTTGAGAGTTTCGTTACACATATAAATCAAGATTTTTTAAATTTTTCAGAAAGGAATAATTGTTTTAATAAAATTGTCTCATGGTTGGCATTATACCATATCCCTGATAGAAAAAAATACACCCAAAAACTTTTTAATCTGCTCTATCAGAATGGAATGCTTTTTATTGAAGACCTTACTTTTGGGCAAAGTTATAAGAGTTCTTATAAAGCAATGTTGCAAAAAAAACTCTTTGCCAATTCATTAGAAAAATATTCTGACTATTTAGATACCTGTGCTAACGTTGGTTTTGAAATTATTGAGCATAAAGATATGTCATCAGACTGGGAAATGTTTACTAATGAACGTTTGAGGGTGCTTCAAGCAAATAAAGAGTATCAGGAGAAAACTCATGGTACCGAGGGGTACAAGATGATTGAAGATTTTTATACTACCGCTGCGGAGTGTTTCTCTAAAAATATCATTGGCGGTATAAGGTTGATTTGTAAGAAGAATTAGGTTCTTGCCTCAAGTAATGAATGGAGACAACTAATGGATTTGAAAAGTTACGCAAAAAAAGAAAAAATAAAGTATTTCATGGTTACATACACTGATCTTTTTGGAGTGCAAAGAGCGAAGCTTGTTCCTGCTTCAGCGATATCGGATATGCAAAAAGATGGAGCTGGGTTTGCTGGGTTTGCTAGTTGGCTAGATATGACCCCGGCGTACCCAGATATGCTAGCAGTGCCTGACCCAGAAAGCGTTATAAAGCTTCCTTGGAAAAGGGATGTCGCTTGGCTTGCAAGTAACTGCATGATGGAAGATAAATTAGTCGAACAAGCACCAAGAAATGTCCTCAACAAAGCTATTGCTAGAGCAAAAAAAGGAAATATGAGGGTAAAAACCGGTGTAGAGGCTGAGTTTTTTCTATTATCGCCTGAGGGATCAGCTATTTCAGACCCATTCGATAACGCTGAAAAACCTTGCTATGATCAGCAGGCTCTAATGCGTCGCTATGATGTGATAGCTGAAATTTGTGATTATCTAGGGGAATTGGGCTGGGGTCCGTATCAAAATGATCATGAAGACGCCAATGGACAATTTGAAATGAATTTTGAATTTGATGACGCTTTGAGGACGGCAGACAAACACTCTTTCTTTAAGTTTATGGTTAAATCTGTTGCAGAGAAACATGGGCTTAGGGCTACTTTTATGCCAAAACCCATAGAAGGTTTAACAGGTAATGGGTGTCATGCCCACATATCCGTTTGGGATTTAAACGCAAAAAAAAATGTCTTTGCAAGTAAGAAGTCGGATATCGGTTTGTCAGCGGAAGGTTTAAATTTTCTTGGTGGTATCATTAATCATGCTAAAGCGATGACTGCGATCACAAACCCTACTGTAAATTCTTATAAGCGCATCAACGCTCCCAGAACCTTAAGTGGCGCAAGTTGGGCGCCGAATACTATAACTTGGACAGAAAATAATAGAACTCATATGGTGAGAGTGCCCGATGCGGGAAGGTTTGAACTCAGACTTCCTGATGGGGCTACCAATCCTTATTTGCTACAAGCGGCAATAATTACCGCAGGCTTAAATGGTGTTGATAAAAAATTAAATCCAGGCGAAAGATCAAATACAAATATGTATGAAGATACGAAAGCAATTGCTAAGGCTGAAAAGTTGCCATTAAATCTTCTTGATGCTCTGCGGGCTTTTGACAAAGATAAAAGCTTTAAAGATGGAATAGGGAAAGCTTTTTCTGAGTCATTTATTAAGCTTAAAATGGAGGAATGGCATTCTTACACCGCTCATTTTTCAGAATGGGAAAAAAGAAATACTTTGGATATTTAGATAGCTTTAATATTTTTAGCCGTCTGATAAACCTCTAATTTTTTCGAGGAGCTCCTTATTTATTTTTCTAGGGCTGTTATCTAGTCTATTGCGATGTCGTCTCTCCCCAGGAAGCCGTATTCCTTTTAACTGTTTAATCTCCTTGAAGAATCCTTCGCTATGATTGCTCCAGTCTGATCCGGCTATAAGTTCTGGATTAATAGCTAGGACCAGTTCGCCTCCTTTTGCCGGTCCGCCATCATTATTATCAGTTTTTGCAGCTTCAAAAGAAAAGTTGTCTCCTGTTAAGCCTGCAGAAAAAAGTTCTATCATCATAGATATAGCTGACCCTTTATATCCTCCAAAAGGTAGTAATACTCCCTTTAATATTTCTTTTGGATCATCTGATGGTTTTCCATCAGGCCCAAGACCTGTTCCATGAGGAACTGGATGTCCGTCTCTTGCTGCGATCTGAACATCTCCCATAGCTAGAGTTGATGTAGCCATATCAAAAACCAAAGGGGTTGAATTCTTTCTCGGCCAAGCAAAGGAAATAGGGTTTGTTCCAAAAAATGGTTCTGTTGCCCCAGCTGGTGCAACAGAGGGTTTATAAACTGTACATGCAATACCCGACAATCCTCTTTCAGCCAAGTACTCAGTCTCTGGCCAAAGAGCTGCAAAATGAAAACTATTTATAAGACGCATTACAGCTATCCCATGCTTTAGAGCTGCCTCTGAAAGTACTGGTAAGCTTTTTTCAAGTGAATAGGGAGCATAACCTAAATTTCCGTCAACGGTTATAACGGATGGCAGGCTAGAAGTTATTTTCGGCTCTGCTTTTCCATTTACTTTACCCGATTTCAAGGATGCGACGTAGCCAGGAACTCTAAAGAGACCATGTGACAATGAACCGTCTCTTTCTGCTGATGAGACAGTTGTTGAAATGGCGTTTGCATTTTCTTTATTGCAACCAAATTTTGTTAAGACATTGAAAGCTAAATCATATATCTGCTCAATAGTAAGTGTCTCTGTCTCTATAGTGCTCATTGTAATTATCCTTTCTAGTCAACGGCAGCCAAGGCTTCAATCTCTACTTTTATATCTGCTCTGAATAGTCCTTTTACGTAAATAAATGACATTGAGGGTCTTGGCGATGGTAAAAATTCATCAGCTGCAGACTTAATCTTTACCCAATCGGGTTCATCAGTCATGAAAACGGTGATTTTTGCTATAGCCTCCTTGGTTCCACCTTGGGATTGAACAATCAAATTAATATTTTGTAAAGCTAATCGATACTGTTCTTCTAGACCTTCTGCGATATTGCCCTCCATATCGTTTCCTATTTGCGCAGATATTGATAATAGTTTTTTACCTGCTGGTATAACGGCCACATTTGAATAATTGGCAGCAGGTTTAGGTGCATTGGAGGGATTATGGAAAGTAATTGTCATTTTGAGAACTCACATATATGAAATTAATGTGATTATGATATCAGTAATAACCGATTGGATGAAATTAAATTAACCTCAGCACGATGACATTTCTCAGATCTTGACTTTGAAAAGCTAAAAGAACTAAAATTATAATCTGCTCAGTTTTTAAAGGAGTAATTTTATTATGGCTACTTATGAATGTGCTAAATGTGGGATGGCAGTTAATGCTTTTTGTGCTAAGTGTGAAACTGCACTAGAGAATGACTATGTTACTAGTGATGAAGGAAAAAAAGTACAAGTGTCAGTCTGTCCAAATGGCCATGGAAAGATAAAGTCACCTACGTGTTGTGGCACTGATATGGACTGCAAGGGTTAATCTTTAGATGAATGACTTGAGTCCTGAAGAGGAATTGACGCAATTAAAGCGAGAGCTTTCTAAGTTAAAGTTAGAAGCTAATTTACGAAAATCTCTATCAACTCAGCTTGAGGCTCAAAAGAAGATTGCCGATCAGGCCAAGGAAGAAGCGTTAAAAAAATCAGAGGAATTAGAGGGTATCTCTGGAAAATTAGCTAAGTATCTGTCCCCTCAGATCCATGAGCAGATTTTCAGTGGGAAGCAAAGCGCAGAGGTGACCAGTTCCCGAAAAAAACTAACTCTTTTCTTCTCTGACATAGTAGGTTTTACAAGTATTTCAGATGAATTAGAGTCCGAGGAAATCACCAGCTTAATCAACTTCTATTTAAATGAAATGTCAATTATTGCTCTCAAATATGGTGGCACTATCGACAAGTATATAGGTGACTCAATCATGATTTTCTTTGGAGACCCAACAACAAAGGGGCCAGAAGAAGACGCTAAACTTTGTGTTGAAATGGCAGTAGAAATGCTTGAAAAAATGGATGAGCTAAAAGGTACTTGGGGCAAAAATTTCTCATTAAGAAATGATCTTGAGATACGAATTGGTATTAATACAGGGTATTGCACGGTTGGTAACTTTGGAAGTAATGAAAGACTTGATTACACGGCTGTTGGTGGAACTGTCAATCTTGCCTCTAGGCTTGAAAGCGTTGCAAACTCAGGATCAATTTGTATATCAGAAGAGACATATCTTTTAGTAAATTCTTTTTTTAAATTTCATGATCCTAAAGAAATTGATGTGAAAGGATATTTAAGAAAAATAAAGTATTATGAATTAAATAGAGACGCCAAAGTTGATGCTAACCAAATCATTAATTTAAGTGGCAGCAATTTCAATATTTCCATAGATAAAGAGAAACTTACTCAGCAGGAATATGCTCAAATAAAGAATGCAATTGATAGGTTGCAAAGTCAAAAAACATAACGAACCTCTGAATTATCACTTTTAAATTGCTGTATAAATACATGAAAAATAATACTTTTGTTACACATCTTGAGTGCTCTATGTCTGGGAAGAGGTATGAAAAAGATTTTATTCATGGCTTATCAGACGAAGGAAAACCCTTATTAGTCCGATATGATTTAGAGAAAATCAAAGACCTAATTTCAAAGGAATACCTTAAAAAGTCTGATCAAAACGGCTTTTGGCGTTATTCATTTCTGTTACCAGTTCAGACACCAAATATAATATCTCTGGGAGAGGTCGTAACTCCACTAATCTCACTTGAGAACGTTGCTAAAAAATTAAAACAAAAGAGTGATTTGTTAGTTAAGGATGAAGGCTTGCTGCCTACTTCTTCCTTTAAAGCACGTGGGTTAGGAGTGGCAGTATCAATGGCAAAACAATTTGGTATTGATCATTTGGCAATTCCAACTAATGGTAATGCCGGTGCTGCGATGGCTGCCTATGCGGCAAAAGCAGGAATAAAATGTACCGTTTTTTGTCCTGATGACACACCTGAGATAAATATTAGAGAGATTAGTCGACTTGGAGCCGAAATCTTCAAGGTAAATGGCCTCATTAATGATTGTGGAAAGATAGTATTCGAAGGGAAAGATAAAGTAGGGTGGTTCGATGTTTCAACTTTGAAGGAGCCCTATCGGATTGAAGGTAAGAAGACAATGGGTTTAGAGTTAGCGGAACAACTTAATTGGGAGTTGCCGGATGTTATTTTTTATCCAACGGGTGGTGGAACTGGTTTAATTGGCATGTGGAAGGCATTTTCTGAACTTCAGAAACTAGGATGGATTGGTGAAAAACTACCTCGTATGGTAGCAGTACAAGCCGAAGGGTGCGCTCCAATTGTTAATGCATGGAGAGAAGGTGAAGAGACGGCTGATTTGTGGGAAAACGCGAATACCATTGCTGCTGGAATTAGGGTTCCCGTTGCGGTAGGAGACTTTTTAATAATCAGAGCTGTTAACGAGAGTGACGGTTTTGCGATTACCGTAAGTGATGATGAAATTATTAAAGCAAGAGATTTCGTCTCAAAAACTGAAGGAACTTTATTATGTCCTGAAGGTGCTGCTACCTTAGCAGCATTCAAAAAATCTTTAAGTGAAGGGCTTATTTCTAGTAATGACCGCGCTGTGCTATTCAATTGTGCATCTGGCTTAAAATATCCTCTGCCTGACGCAAAAAGTACTTTAAATAAAAATCAGCCCATAAATTATTCTATATTCTAAACTTGTTTTGAGGAGTGAACGAGGATTTATTTCCTTCTCTCGGGTTGGGAACAAAGATCTTTCGTTCAGGATGCATTCCTGCTCCAAAGACCGCGGACACGGCGGAATACCTCATTTTATGTAATAAACGCGTATCTGCATTTCCAACAGCAGGATGAGTACCATCATTATCATCAACTTTTTTCTGCCAGCTTTTCTTTCTTTCCTCATAGGTGATTTTGTTTTCAAGCTCCAAGCAATTAATCTCATTCTTATTTAAATCGACAATTATTTGATCACCTTCCTCAATTAGTGCGATTGGTCCTCCTACTGCTGCTTCGGGTCCGACATGACCAATTACTAAACCTACTGAACCACCTGAGAAGCGACCATCTGTCATTAATGCAACAACGATATTTTTTTCTCTGCAAAGTGTTGTTATTCGTGAAGTTGAGTCAAGCATTTCAGGCATTCCTGGACCCCCAACTGGACCCTCATATCTAACTACTATCATATCAAAGTTTTCGAAGACCTCTGGTCTTTTGTCCAAAGTATCCAGTAAAGATTGCTCTCCATCGAAAATTTTAGCCTGACCTTTAAATATGTTGTTTTCAAGGCCTCCCTCTACTCCGGCAAGTTTTAAAATTGAGCTATACTCAGGAGATAGGTTCCCACCTAATACACGTAGACCACCAGTGGGTTTATAGGGAGATTGAACAGGATATATCACCTCATTATCGGGATTAGGTGGTGATAATCTTTTAATTTGCTCAGAAAGAGTTTCACCAGTACAGGTCAAAGTTTCTCCGTTTAACAAACCTGCCTCGAGAAGATTCTTAACAATAACTTGTACACCTCCTTTTGCATCGATATCCACCATTGAATATTTGCCAAAGGGTCTGGCGTCTACAATGACCGGCACTACATTTTTTGATAAATGGTTGAATTCTTCCGAACTCATAATATCTTGTGAAAAATCTTTATAGCCTGCAGCTCTAGCGATCTCTGGTGCATGAAGCATTACATTTGTTGATCCTCCAACTGCCATTGCAACTATTATGGCGTTCCTGATAGATTCTCTTGTTACTATGTCTCTTGGAGTAATATTTTTCTCAATCATTTTTTCAAGAAAATCAACAAGCTGTTGAGGAAATTCATCTAGTCTTCTTTTGTCTTGCGATGCTGGGGAAACCATATGCAAGGGTTGCATGCCAACAACTCCAATGAATGTTTGCATTGTATTATAGGTAAACATACCGCCACAGCTTCCAAACCCTGGACATGCCTCTAATGCGATACGTTTTTTAAACTCTTCGTCGGGGTTGCCGGCTATTTGGTAACTCGAAATAATGTCGATAGGCTCGCCAGTTTCTGAGTCTCTGCCGGGTCGTATAGAGCCATCCGACATAATAATAGCTGGCCTGTTATGTTCTAATACAGCAGCTAAAGTTCCAACTGGTGGTTTATCACAAGCCACTACAGCAATAACTCCTTCCAGTCCCGAGGCACTCAAATGTTCACACATTGAGTCATTTGTTACCTCTCGTCCAATTAAGGAGTATCTCATTTCTTTAGTTCCGTTCCGTATTCCATCTGAGGTAGCTATCGTGAACTCAGGTTGGACCAACCTCATTGATAATTGATCGGGATCCTTTCCTATCCTATTCTTTAAAATGTGATGGATTTTTTCAACTTTGCTTGAAACACCGATGTAGCATTGTGAGTCTCCTTTGTTGCCAACAACGCCAACAGAAGGTTCATGTATTAAATCAACATCTGTTCCCAGCTCTCTCGCAATCCCAAAAGTTTGGGAATTTCTACCTGGATTTTTATCGATTAAAACAGTTTTTGAGTTTCTCATATTTAACGCCTACCTATTTTTATCAGTATCGTGAATTTATTATAATTTTTTCTGTAAAACAAGATAACAGAAATTAGTTTTTAGAAGAATTTGCTATCAATTCTAGAGTAATACACCGCTATTCGATCATATGCAGTAAATGCCTTCAAGTTAGGTTTTTGAAAACAAGCAAACACATGCTTTGCTATTTTTAATATTTAGATCTTCGTTGTCTCTATTATAAACATAGACTTCACTTAATTCAAATGACTCAATAACGTTAGATTTTATAAGTGTCTCAAACTCTTTTTCAAAGCCTTTTGAATGGTAGTGATCAAGGTTAATCCCAATTACAAATTTAGTGCCAGTCTCAAAATGAGAAACTAAGCGAGTTAGAGCATCAGAACCTAGGTGTCCGTGTGTAAAGGTGCCAGCGCTTACAACAGTAGAATAATTTTTCAATAAGTGATCAAGGGGATCTTCAAGGTTAAGTTCGATTAAATTACGATAAATATTTTTTTCTCTTGAAATTTGGATCATATCTTTTGAGATATCAACGCCATCTATTATGGCGTTGGGTGCTTTTTTTTTAATTTCACTTGCTACCAATCCAGTGCCGCACCCGATATCACACATGGGGCCATCTATTTTAATATTTTCAACTAAAAGGTTTGCCACAACTGATGGATAAGTATAACCAAGATCTTTTACAAAAACGCTGTCATAAAATGGAGCAAAGCCTTCATAGTATTTCCTATTGTCATCAGGAGTTGATAGGTTGTAAGCTCCCTTTAAGAGATTTAACGCATTTATTTCTTTCTTACTCATGCTTCTATGAATATTCCATAGATTTTTTTTGCAAGAAAGAAAAATATATGAAAATTTAAGTTTTTTCGCATTTAAGGTTATGTAACTTGAAAAAAATTGATAGAGCAGCCTACGTGGTCACAAGGTTGAATGAAATATACCCCCAGACGCCAATACCACTGAATCATAATAATAAATTTGAGCTCCTGATTGCTGTGTTACTTAGTGCACAATGTACTGATGAAAGGGTCAATCAAGTCACTCCGCATCTTTTCGCACTTGCTAACAATCCATTAGATATGAGCACCCTAGAGACAGATAAAATCTATGAAATTGTAAGGCCCTGCGGTCTTGCTCCACAAAAATCTTCAAATATTTCGAAATTATCTATCATTATTTGTGAAAAACATAAAGGCCAGGTCCCCTCTAACTTTGAAGATCTTGAACAACTTCCTGGCGTTGGACATAAAACTGCAAGCGTAGTTATATCTCAGGGGTTTGGATACCCAGCGTTTCCAGTTGACACGCATATTCATAGACTTGCGCAACGTTGGGGTTTAACAAGTGGAAAAAACGTAACGCAAACTGAGAAAGATTTAAAAAGACTATTCCCTAAAGAAAAATGGAATAAATTGCACCTTCAGATAATTTTTTACGGTAGATCTCATTGTTCTGCAAGGGGTTGTGATGGAACGAAATGTGAGATTTGCAGAACATGCTTTCCCAAGAGAAAAAAACCTTTTAAAGCGAAAAAACCATAGTGCTGGAATAAGATTCATAGACATAATATTTGACATAGATGGAACCATTTTAGATATCTCGCATAGAGTAAAATTTGCGTTGCAGAACCCCAAAGACTGGAAAAGTTTTTATAGTAATATGGATGCAGATCAACCAATTGAGGAAATTTGTACTTTGCTTAAATCTTTAATTAAAGATGACACCAATCAAATCCTTTTTTGCACGGGTAGGGTTGAAGATTACCGGAAAAAGACCATCGAACAGATAAATAAAATATTAAAAGGTTGTAAATATTTTGATATAGACAGTTTCTTATACATGCGACCAAAAGGTGATCTTAGAAAAGACTTTATGGTAAAGAGAGATCTCTATAATAAAATGATTAATGATGGGTTTGATCCAGTCTTAGTATTTGAAGATAAAGCTACAGTAGTTGAAATGTGGCAGGAGTTAGGTTTAAAATGCCTAAAGGTTACAGGAGCTTGATAGTTTAAAATGAAAATGAAGCGCACTATTATTAGGCCAAAGGGGGTACCAAGTTCTGTATCCGAGCAGGTTGTAACTCCTATCATGCCATCGGTTGTTTATGCGTCTAAATCACCCGATGCACTCGATGAGCAATATGAAGGCAAGCAAAAAGGTTATACGTACGCAAGAGAAGGTCATCCTAATGCTGAGATCTTATCAAGCTTAATTGATAAACTTGAAGGGAGCTCAACCGGTCTGGTTGTAAGCTCAGGAATGGCCGCCATTTCGTCGCTTATTATGGGGACCTTGTCTTTGGGAGACCATGTTTTAGGAGGGAGTCAATTATACGGTCGTACGTTGAGACTGATGCGTGAGGACTTGCCTAGATTTGGAATACAAACGTCGTTCGCTGATCCCACAAATATTGATTCAGTTAAATCTGAGATAAGAAAAAACACAAAAATGATCTTAATTGAGTGTGTGTCTAATCCAACGCTTAGGGTTGCAGATATAGAAGGCATTGCAAATTTATGCAAAGAAAACAGTATTTTATTGGCTGTTGATAACACTTTTACAACTCCTGCATGCATAAAGCCTTTCGAATATGGCGCAGACTTTGTTATTCATTCAATTACTAAGCTGTTATCTGGTCACTCTGATACCACACTAGGGTATGTCTCATCTAAAGATCAAAACAAGATGGAGGCGATTTACAATTTTTCTGTTTCGATTGGGGCTACTCCAAGTCCCTTTGATTGTTGGTTGGCTGAAAGAGGTCTTGCTACATTTGAATTGCGATTTGAAAAAGCTCAAAAAAACGCAAAAGTTCTTGCAGAAGCCCTAAAGAAAAATAGCAAGGTTAAAAAAGTACTTTACCCTAATCTGCCAGAGCATCCTGATATATCTCTTGCTAAACGGCTCTTTAGAGGAAATGGCTGTAACATGATAAGCTTTGAAATCGGTGATCATAGGTCAGATGCTAATAAATTTATTGAAAATATCGATGGCGTAGCGTTCGCTCCAACGTTAGGAGATATTGGAACGACCATTTCGCATCCAGGGAGCAGTTCGCATAGATATCTTAATCCTGATGCGCGTAAAGCGCTTGGTATTACTGAAGGTTTCTTCAGAGTGTCTGTTGGTCTTGAAGACCCAGATGAATTAGTAGGGTCTTTTGAAAGAGCATTAGAGACCATATAGCTTATAATACAAAAAAATAGCTAGATTATTCTGTCAATAAAACGATTTAGTCTTTTACAAGACAGCTCAATCTTCTCATCAGGTACCGTTAGACTTATGCGTACTAAATCACGGGCATTTTTCCCAAATGAACTGCCTGGCATAATGGCCAACTTCTCTTCCTCAAGTAGTTTTTCAGCAAAAACATCGCAACTTAATCCTGTTTTGGATATGTCCGCAAGAAGGAACATGCCTGACTGCGGCATTATTGGTTCCACTTTATTATTTTTTTTAAGCACATCATAAATTTTCACTGCTCTTTTGTAGTAAGAATCTCTCATTTTTTTTGCAGTGTGAAAATCATTTTCAAGCGCGTATGCTGTCATGTCCGCAATAAAGGGTTGGTTGCCGAATAGCATTGTTTCGGATAATGGTAAAACTGCATCACAAAAGTTTTTTGGACCCACCATCCATCCACTTCTAAACCCAGGTGCAGCGTGTGATTTCGATATGCTTGAAACGACAACAGTACGGTCCAATGCGTCCCGCACATTTAATGGTGAGTAAAACTCTGTGGGACTATCAAAATCATAAATAAGGGAGGCATAAACTTCGTCTGATAGTATCCACAAATCTTTTTGAAGACAAACATCTACAATTCCCTCAATATCTCTTTTAGTCAATAATGCTCCAGATGGATTATGTGGATTATTCAAAAGAAGGACCTTACTTTTACCTGTTACAGACCTCGCTAGATCACTCGGGTTCATTCTAAAATTGCTATCTTTTTTTAGCTCTATACGTTTGATTGTTCCGCCCGCTGCAGCTATTACTCCTTCATATGTAGCATATAGCGGATCTCCTAAAAGGACTTCATCTCCTTCATTTATTAGGCCCATAATTGAAGCAAAAAGAGAGGTTTGAGTCCCAGGAAAGCATAATACATTATCCTCGGTAATACGGATCCCACACTCATGATTATACTTATTTACCAAGCTAGACACTAAGTTTTGTTCTCCTCTACCGTTGGAGTAACCTGTTCTCCCGTTTTTTATGGATTCGATTGCAATATTTGCGAGGTCACTTGAAACGGCGATATCCGGTTGACCTATAGTTAACAAAATTACATTCGGATCAATTTCAGCCATTTTTTTTGCTCTCAAATGGGGTAACCATTTTTCAGAACCTAACTTTGCCACTCTCTTTGTTATTGAAGAAAATTGCACGATATTTACATTCCTTTCTAGAGAAAAATACGCTAAGTACTAAAAGACATGATCTTAATATGCAAGTTTTTGTCATTTATTTTATCTCTTATAAGATTTTTATCGAGTTCTAAAAATTATGCCTATGCGCTGATTTTGTTAGTATTTTCCTCCAATGGCTTTAATTCTTTTGCTCAAGAAACAGTTACACCTCGGATAGTAAAAAAAATTGCTCATGATAGTAAGGCTTTCACTCAGGGTTTTATTGTCGATAAAGGGGTATTTTATGAAAGTACAGGTTTATATGGGAATTCAAGTCTGCGGAAATATAATGCGCATTCTGGGAAATTGATAAGAAAAATATCATTAGAGGATAAGTTTTTTGCTGAGGGCTTAACTTTATTAAATGATAAGCTCTATCAGTTAACCTGGAAATCAGGAATGATGTTCGTTTACGATAAAACGACTTTTGAAATTGAAGAAATTTTACGATACAGCGGGGAAGGGTGGGGACTAACTAATAATGATAAATACTTAGTAATGAGTAATGGAAGTAACATTTTAAAATTTCGTGATCCAAAAACTCTTCGCATCGTTAGATCAATAGCCGTAACACATAATGGATTGCCGGTGAAAAATCTTAATGAGCTAGAGTTTGTTGGAAATGAGATTTGGGCAAATATATGGAAATCTGACTTAGTAGCATGCATTAATAGTGAGACCGGAAAATTAGTCAGATTGATTGATTTCACATCGATCAGTGAAAAGATTGGTGATGAAGATGTGTTAAACGGGATAGCCTATGATAAAGAACAAGATAAAATCTATGTAACTGGAAAGTTTTGGAATTCTATATATGAAGTGTCGTTCAACGGACTGTGATACCGTAAGATATTATTTAAATCGATCTGGAGAGACCCTTTTTTGCAATTGTCCAAAACTTGATCTTTCTCCTAAAATAATCTCACTAGCCATTTTACTCGCTGCTGCCGATGTTTGAAAACCATACCCTCCCTGACCTGCGAGCCAAAAGAAACTGGGGATATTGCTATCAAATCCAATTACAAGGGTACGATCGGGTGCAAAAGTTCGTAGGCCCGCCCAACTGGATGTAATTCTTTTAACTGAAAAATTCACAACTTCCTCAAAACTAAAAATGCCTTTTGCTAAGTCCTCCTCATTTGCGTATGCGTCATGGGGAAAAGACTTGGTTTCTTCTGATGGGGAGACAATCATTTCTCCTGCATCAGGTTTTGCGTAAAAAGACTCATTCAACCCAAAAGCCATCGGCCAACTTTTATGACTACCGCTATCATCAGGAGCAGGCACTCTAGCCATAGACCTTTTAAGTGGTAAAAAACCCAAAGGTTTAATGCCGCATTTTAAAGCTAACTCATCTACCCAGGCTCCTGCTGCATTTACAATAACATCACAAATAAAAGTTTTACTATCCGTTTTAATTTGCCACTTCCCATCTTTAAAATCAGCAGCAATTACTCTGCAATTGGTGTGAATCTCCGAGCCGTTAGCTTTTATATCTTTGGTGAAATGTTGCAATAATTTATCTGTGTCAATATCGTAGATGTCTTCTTTGTATCCAGCATATTTTACTGATTTATTATTAATTATTTCAATTAGTTTGCGCGCATCGCTGACAGATATTTCATGATGGGCAAAACTTGTACATTGCTCTTTGAACAAATGTTTTTCATTTTTTTTTCCTAAAATTACGCTGCCCCTAGGAGATAAAACATCTACACCATCCTTGGAAAGAAAGCTTTTACTTGCACTATTGAATTCTCGAATAACATCGTTACCGTAGTCTTCGATAAATGCAGCCGCTGATCTACTTGATGAGTGGTGACCAAGATTTTCTTCTGCCTCTAGCAAAATTACGTTTGCTGATTTACTCAGCCTGCCTGCTACTGAGAGACCAGCAATTCCGCCTCCAACTACTAATATATCTACCATCTTAAGCTCAATCATTGGCCTATAAATATCATTATACCAAAAGCAATACTACCTATTATAACTAACCAAATTAAGCTAGATCCCAACATGAAAAGTTTCAAGATTTTTAAAATGGGTCTGAATCCAAATAGAAGTAAGAAGCCAATTATTCCAAGAAAAAAAAGTTCCAATTATTGACCTCGGTCAAAAACATTTTTATTTTAAGTATTCAAGATAAATTAACAAAGTTACAGAATAATGCGACTCATAAACAAAAAAGCTTTCGTAACTGCCGCGGGTCAAGGAATTGGTAAAGCTATTACAGATAAATTCGTTAATTTTGGCTCCAAGGTCCTAGCTGTTGACATAAACGACGCTTTGTTAACAAAATTAAATGTTTCCAAGTCTCTTTGTTTAGATGTCAGAGATGCTAAATCTATCAACAAAGCGATAAAAGATTTTGAGCCTGATATACTGATAAATTGTGCAGGTATAGTTCACTCCGGAACAATACTTGTGTCTAAAGAAGAGGAATTTGATCAGGCAATTGATTTAAATATTAAGTCCATGTACAGCACTATAAAAGCTGTTATCCCTATTATGCAGGAAAAGGGTAGTGGCAGTATAATTAATATTGGTTCTGTGGTTTCATCTGTAATTGGTGCGCCCAATCGTTGTATTTATGGTTTGTCAAAGGCTGCGGTGATCGGTTTAACCAAGTCTGTAGCGGTAGATTTTGTGAAAGAAGGAATTAGATGCAATTGTATATGTCCAGGTACTGTTGATACCCCATCATTACATGAAAGACTGGAGGCAACAGGTGACTATGAAAATGCTATGAATGATTTTGTAAATAGGCAGCCAATGGGAAGGCTTGGACTGGCAGATGAGATTGCTGATCTAGCAGTTTATCTTGCGTCTGATGAAAGTAAATTTGTTACAGGACAAGAGCATATTATTGATGGAGGTTGGTCTGCTAGTTAATTCAGTGTTGTCCTGAGTGAATAGCTTTTAAGAAAGTAGAGAATAGAATGAAAGATACATATAGGCATATTTTTGAGCCGTTGGTAGTAGGTAACCACGTTATAAAAAATAGGATTATAATGGGGTCTATGCACACAGGCCTAGAAGAAGGGGGGCAAGAGGACTTCTCTAGAATGGGAACATATTTTGCTGAGAGGGCCTCCACAGGAGTTGGTCTTATAATAACTGGAGGTATTTCCCCCAATGAAGAAGGCGCTCTAGATGGAGCTATTTTTAATAAAGAAAGCCAAGTTCCAAGGCATAAGATTGTTACAGATGCAGTACATAATGCGAATGCCGATGCAAAAATCTGTATGCAGATTTTACATTCAGGTCCATTGGCAATAAGTAAAGAACTAGTTGCTGCCAGTCCAGTTCGGTCTAGAATTGGTCGTCTTGTTCCAAATGAAATGTCGCTAGATGTACTAAGAAAACAAGTTGATGATTTTATCAAATGTGCTGAGCTATGTAAAAAAGCTAATTATGACGGGGTGGAAATTATTGGTTCAGCTGGATATTTTATTTCTACCTTTTTTGTTAATAAAACAAACTTGAGAACAGACGAATATGGAGGAAATTTCTCTAATAAAATAAGAATTGCTACAGAAATTGTAAAGGGTATTCGTAAATCCGTTGGCGAAGATTTTCTGATTATATTCAGAATACCAGCAATGGATATGCTTGAGGGGGGGATGTCATGGGAAGAGATTTGCACTCTAGGGCAGGCATTAGAAAATGCCGGTGTCTCTATAGTTTCTACGCATTTTTCATGGCATGAAAGTCCAGTTCCAACCATAGCGACAATGGTTCCTAGAGCGGCTTTTACATCAGTAACGAAGCGATTAAAAAAAGTTGTTAATGTTCCGGTAATTACGTCAAACAGAATAAATATGCCAGATGTTGCTGAGTCCGTTCTGGCGAATGGTGATGCAGACTTAATTTCGATGGCAAGACCATTTCTGGCCGATAGCAAAATTTTTGAAAAAATCAAAGAAGGTAGGGAAGATGAAATAAATACGTGTATTGCTTGTAACCAAGCTTGTTTAGATCATGCCTTTGATAAAAAAGAAATATCCTGTCTAGTGAACCCGAGAGCATGCAATGAAACCAA
>QOQE01000017.1 GCA_003331935.1 Alphaproteobacteria bacterium
ACTTTGAAATTTTTAGCATCCAGTTTCTCATAAACATACTTGGGATCTACAATATTTTTTTCATAATTTTCCATTACTTTATTTTATCCTTTATTATTTTTCTGTCACTCATAGAATAATATTATGAGTGCGTATACTATTGATTTGGATTGGCTTAAAAGAGTAAGGGAAGATATAATCGATCCTGGTCAAAGGATAATTGATCCTCACCATCACTTGTGGCCAAAGACCGTTGCAGGTTCCTCAAATGTAAGGCGGCATCGCCTCTATAATTACATGCTTGAAGATTTTTGGGCAGATACAAGTTCAGGGCATAATGTTACAGATAGTGTTTACATTGAGTGTTCAGAGTTTTTTTGGAATTCTGAAAATGAGCATTTTAATCCAATTGGAGAAACCGAATACATAAAAGGCTTAGCACAACTTTCTCAGGAAAATGCTAAAAAGACAACAATTTCAGGAATAATTGGTCATGCTAACATGTTACTAGGAAAAGATGTAGATGAGGTTCTAGAGAGGCATCTTGATATTGGAGGAAACCTTTTTAAAGGTATCCGGCATGCGGGGAGCTGGGATCCCAGCGATACGATAAATAATTCACATCACAATCCACCGAAAGAAATGTATCTAATGAAAGAATTTGGGGAAGGGCTAAAAGTTTTATCTGGAAAAGGACTTGTGTTTGAGGCATGGCAATATCATCATCAACTACTCCAAGTTGCCCATTTGGCAAGAAACAACCCTGATCTTGTAATTGTTTTAGATCATTTTAGTGGTCCTTTGGGGATTGGCCCATATTCCACGATAAAAGAACAGGTTTATGAAAATTGGAAGAAAGATCTAAAGGAATTATCCCAGTATAAGAATGTTTTTGCTAAATTAGGCGGGTTAGCTATGCCAATAAATGGGCTTGGTTTTGAAGCAAACCCAAATCCTCCTACTTCTGACGAGTTTATGGCACTTCAGAGACAATTTTATTTAACGACTATAGATTTTTTTGGATCAGAACGATGCATGTTTGAAAGCAATTTTCCCGTAGATAAGTATTCGGTCTCCTATCAAGTTTTATGGAATTCCTTTAAAAATCTGGTAAAGGATTTTAGCGAAACAGATAAGAACAATCTTTTCTTTAAGACAGCGAGTAATGTTTACAGTATTCCATAGTGGCATTTAAACATTTTCAAAAAAGTGCTTTAAATGGTTTGTTTGGGTTGAACAAGGAATATTCCCGTCATTATCATAGCTAAAGATATCCACACAAAAACGGAGTGACTTTCACCTAGGATAATTATTCCCCATACCACGCCAAAAAACGTCACAAGATATCCCACTTGAGATGAAAAGACCGATCCTGCTCTTCCAATGAGATAAATAAATATTGAGTATGCAGTAGCACTAATGAACCCGAGACCTAAAGTTGAGATAAACAAGTATATATTCGTTGGCTGCAGTATGAAAAATTGATCCATAACTAAAGAAAGCAAAAAGGTTATTATTGCGGAGACAAAGGACACTGCACAAACTAAGCGGATAGGTCCAAAATTTTGTAATGCTAGTCGATCAATGTAGATATTTTCCAGGGCATAACATAGAGCGCAATTAAGGGCGAGTAAGACCCAGGGAATATCTCTTTTATCTGGCAAACTGTTTTCTGGGAGTATTAAAATTAGAAGGGCACAGAAACCGGTGATAAGGCCTAGCACTCTTCTCACCTTAAATTTATCCATTCTTAGGCCTAAGGCAATTAAATAGGTAAAGAGAGGAATTACTGAGACTGAAATCGATAACACACCAGCATCGAGGTACGCAACACAGGCATAAAAGATAATATTGGGAATAACTACAGATAGAAAAGTTATTATAATTATAGGAAGAAACATTGTTTTAGGAATAATAATTTTTCCGTGCCTAAAGAATACATAAATTAATAGAATGAGGCCACTAAATAAACTTTGCCAGAAGGTCAAGCCAATGGGAGTTCCGCCAGCCGTTATAGCAATTTTACCGAGTGTAAAGCTTAGGCCCCATCCAAGACCAAGTATAATTAAAATTAAGAAATTCACGTCCGATATTTCCCAAGGTAATTTTTATTTTTTGGGGGCTGGGGATTATTTTTTGGGTTTGAGTCTATCATCTTAATCTCCTCAATTTTATTTTCGGCGTTAAATTCTACTAAATCATTGTAAAGAGAAACAGCGCGTTGCTTTTCATATATTTGTTTGTCACCGAAGTAAAAAGCGAATGATTTTGAGTGTTTAATATTTTTTTCAGAGTCTTCCACTACTGACTTAGTCCAATGGTATAATGGGTAATCTTTAATATCATTTTGCTCAGCCTCTTTCACATAATCCAAAAATCCATCAAGCGTACACACGGGTCTAGTCTGATGTTTTCTTGCGATCACATTTATTTTCCTAGATATGTCCAAATTGCTATCACTCCTTAAATCATCCGCTAAGTCTTGTGGAAGCTTTATCCTTACTTGGTACAACCATTCATTATTCATAACTTGTAAACTCAAATTTTAGTCATGGAAAGAAAGCTGAGAACAGCAACTACTAATAATGAAGAGCCCATTATTATATTGATATATTTTTGTGTGCTAGGTTTTAAATTTATTTTTTCTATTGTTGAACCCAAAGCTAACCAAGCCACATGTAAAGGGATCCAGATTAAGTTCATAACAATAAATTTCCACGTTGTTTCTAAAACAAAATTATCTGGAAAGACCGCAAAACCAGTCAAAAGAATTGAGTGAAAAGCATACGCTTTTGGATTTACGAGCTGGAGAAAAATGCCTTCGATCAGTGTAGGTTCCTTTTGAGGGCTTACGAAGGCAATTTCAGAGCCTCTAAACATAATTTTAAGTGAGAGATAGACCAGGTATCCTGATGCAATAAAAAGAAAAATAGTTCTCATTACTGGAATAGAAAAAATCACGGAAGCAAACCCAGTAATAACGAGAGCCCATACTGACAGATAACCTATCGTTAATCCAACAAGAAACTTTAGACCAACTTTAAAAGAGTATGCAGCACCTACCCCTGCCAGAGCTAATACTGCTGGTCCAGGGGTAGCAATCATAAAAAAAACGGCAAAAGCAAAGGCTATCATTTTAGGTACGGGTTTCTCAAAGCTAGGTTACTTTCTTTCTATTTAAATATGCTGGAGTATCCCAAAGTCTCTTGGACAGTATATCTTCTAGGACCTTAACCGTTCGGATTATATCTTTTTCATTGATATAGAGCGGAGTTATGCCAAATCTAATAATATCAGGGGCTCTAAAATCTCCAACTATATTTCTGTCTATTAAGGCCTGCATTATCGCATAACCAGACGGATGAGAAAAAGACACCTGTGACCCTCTCTCAGAGGGTTTTATGGGACTCTCTAATTGAAGGTCTGAACACGTTTGTTCAACCATATTAATAAATAAATCCGAAAGCTTTATGCTCTCTTCTCTTAGTTTATAAAAGTCGAGGTCTCGAAAAATATCTAGAGCTTTTTCTAAAATCGCCATTTGAATAACTGGAGGAGTTCCAACTCGCATCATTTCAATTGAAGCTGATTTTTCAAATGTATTCGTGAAATCAAATGGTGCCTTGTGCCCAAGCCAGCCTCTCAGAATAGGGTAACATTTTTTGATCAAATCAGGTCTTACGTAAATAAAAGCTGGCGATCCTGGTCCACCATTTAAAAACTTGTACGTGCACCCAACGGCAAACTCACAATTTATTGCCTTAAGATCTAGGGGGATAGCACCAGCGCTATGCGCTAAATCCCAGATAATGGTTGAGCCATTTTCGTGAACACTATTTGTAACTGCTTCTATGTCGAACATCGCCCCTGTTTTATAATTGACATGGGTAAGTAAAACTACATTTACGTCCTTAGTTAATGATGAAAGGATGTCCGTGCTCTTTACTTTTCGAACCTCAAAATTTGAGTTTAAAGTATCAACAAGACCTTCGGCAATATAAATATCTGAAGGAAAATTATCAATGTCTGTAAGTATTATATTTCTTTGGGGATTTAGTTTTATAGCTGCTGCTAAAGCTTGGTAAGTCTTTATGGAAAGAGTGTCCCCAGCTACTATCGAGCCTTTATCCCCACCGATTAGATTAGCAATTTTATTTCCGACGATTAGTGGCTGTTCCATCCAATTAGATTCATTCCATCCTTTTATCAGCTTGCCACCCCATTCTTTCACAATTACGCTTTCTGAGATGGACTCTATTTCTTTCAATGGTGGTCCCAAAGAATTACCGTCTAAATAGATCATACCTGGAGGGATATTAAACAATGATTTTCTATATATAGGGTTCATTTAATTGTGTTCGTTCAAAATGATAATTGACTCGTTATATAGAATATAGGCATGCTTGGATAGTCAAATCTATTTGAAACGCCAAACCTGTAGATCTATAATTTTGATAAAATAGGAAGGAGCCATTTAGAATGAAATCAATCCCATTTTACCAGGTGGATGCATTCTCTAAGAAAGTATTTTCGGGCAATCCAGCAGCGGTTTGTATCCTTGATGAATGGTTAACTGACAAAGTGATGCAGAGTATAGCATCTGAAAATAATTTATCCGAGACCGCGTTTATAAATATGAATACTCAACCCATAGGTATAAGGTGGTTTACGCCCGAATGTGAGATGGGATTATGCGGTCATGCAACATTGGCAAGTGCTCGGGTTTTGTTTGACGAATATTTGGATAAAGACAAGAATGAGATTACTTTCTCTGCACAAAGAGGCCTTCTGAAAACAATTAAAAAACAAGAACAAATCTTTTTAGACTTTCCTGCTGATAAACCAATGGAACAAAAAATAAATGATGTTATTGAAGAAAGTGTAGGCGCCAAGATACGGCAATTGTTTAAGGGCCATGATGATTACTTGGCAATTTTAGATGATGAAGATAGTGTTAGAAATACATCCGTTAACATGAGGAAAGTTTCTGAGCTTAACTCAAGAGGATTGATTATTAGTGCTAAGGGAGATGATTATGACTTCGTATCACGGTGTTTTTATCCAAAATCCAAAATAGATGAAGACCCCGTAACGGGCTCGGCCCATACTCTTCTCATTCCTTATTGGGCTGATATTTTAAAAAAGGATAATTTAAAAGCTTATCAATGTTCTGAAAGAGGAGGCTCTCTCAATTGCGAGCTAAAAGGGGAAAGGGTATTCATTGGAGGTTATACGGCGCGCTACTTAGATGGGACCATACATCTAAACAGTGAAGATTGATAGGGCAAGTCAGTGAAGCAGTCAGTAAAAGTACTTGGGGTACCTGATGATATAAACTCTTCCTTTATGAGAGGACCGAGTGCTGCTCCACCTATAATTAGAGAGGCGCTGTATTCTGACTCTTCTATCTTATTTTCTGAATCAGGTTTGAATTTGGATCAAGATGGTATCTGGGAGGATCTTGGCGATATCGAATTCTCAGGTGAGGTGGCAGTGGAAAATTTTAACAAGATTAAAACCTTTGTAAAAGATGTTTTGGCTTCAGATCAAAAACTTGTGTCTTTAGGGGGAGATCATTCGGTTTCTTGGCCTATTCTAGATGCCCATTTTGATATATGGGACACTCTAGATATTCTTCATATCGATGCACATCCAGATCTTTATGATAACTTATTGGATAACAAGCTTAGTCATGCGTCACCCTTCGCTAGAATAATGGAAACAGGAAGGGCTAACAGGCTAGTTCAAGTAGGTATTAGAACGTTGAATTCACATCAGCGTGAGCAGGCAGAAAAATTTGGTGTTGAGATACATCACATGAGAAATCTTGAGGGACTCAGTACCATGAGCTTTTCAAAACCAGTTTACTGCAGTATTGATATCGATGCTTTAGACCCAGCATATGCTCCAGGAGTTTCTCACTTTGAGCCTGGTGGTCTATCCACGCGGCAATTAATAGATTGTATTAATGGATTCAAGGGGCGACTGATTGGTGCCGATATTGTCGAGTATAACCCAAAAAGAGACTTTCATAATTTGACTGCTATGGTTGCTGCAAAAATATTAAAGGAAGTAATTGCGCGCATTCATTGCGATAATTGCTAAGATGATTAGGAGTGTCTATGGAAAGCGAATTTAAAAATGAGTTAACTGAAAGGTTGATACGGTATACTGCTATTGATAGCCAAAGCGATGAACTTTCTGATCAATCACCAAGCACCGATCAGCAGTTTGATATGCTGAACTTGTTAAAGGCGGAGCTTGTTGCTTTGGGAGCTAAAGACGTTGAGCTCACAGACTATGGAGTAGTGTTAGCAACTGTGCCTGGGAATATATCAGCGCCATCTGTTGGATTTTTAGCGCATGTGGATACGGCACCACAATTCAATGCTTCCGGAGTTAAACCAAGACTAATTAAAGGTTATAATGGAGGAGATATCACTTTTCCTGATGACCCGGATTTGACTCTTTCACCAAACGAGTTCGAATACCTAAAGGATAAAAAGGGTGATGACATTATAACCGCATCTGGAACTACATTGCTTGGAGCTGATGATAAAGCTGGAGTTTCAATAATAATGACCGCAATAAGTAACCTGTTACAAAATTCTGAATTAAAGCATGGTCCCATCAGGGTGGCATTTACTCCAGATGAAGAAATAGGTCGCGGTGTAAAAAAACAACTTGCCACTGATCTCGGCGTAGACACGGCATATACTTTTGACGGGGGGGGAGTTGGAGACTTAGAATTTGAAACCTTTTCTGCAGATAAAGCGGAAGTCAATATTAAAGGTGTATCGATACATCCTGGTTTAGCTAAAGATAAGTTAGTAAATGCTATCCATATTGCAGCAAAGATTATTAGTACTTTGCCTCAAGCCACGCTTACCCCGGAAACTACGGAAGATAACGAAGGTTTTATTCATGCTACAGATATGGTTGGAGGCTCCTCTGAAATGACGCTTCGCTTTATTCTGCGGGATTTTGAACTTGAAGGCTTAAAGAATAAAGGTGATCTTTTGAAGCAGGTATGTGAAGTGATAAACTCATCTGAGCCAAGAGCCGAAATAACCTGCAAAATCTCACCACAATACCGAAATATGCGTTACTGGCTTGAAAAGAATATGAGGCCTGTTGAGATAGCCAAGAAAGCTATGAAAAACTTAAACATTGAACCTTGCTCGAAACCTATAAGAGGTGGTACCGATGGTTCATTGTTAACTGAGTTAGGTGTACCTACGCCAAACTTATTCACTGGTATGCAAAACATCCATGGCCCTCTAGAGTGGATATCTGTTCAAGATATGGAAAAAGCTACGTATCTGTGTTTGGAAATCATAAAGGAGTTCTCAAAAGAAAAAGAATAGAGTGTTTCTTAAGAATTGCCTGATGCTTAACTAGCTTTTAAACGCCCTTCAAGAGCATCATCTATGGCTTTCTGTCCCCAGTGTAGCCCACATTCATACTTTCCAAAAACAAAGTTCTCATTTGCATTGGTTGATAACCCCGCTTGTATTGCTTCACCTATTTCAAAATCTTCATTAAATACCTCTTTGACAACATTGTAATTTTTTTCCCAATATTGTTGAGCTTTTTCAGTATTTGCAGGTTCAGATATAAGCATCATACATTTAAATACACAGGTACCCGGTCCGGTAGGTATTATTGAATGTACATAAACGTGGTCTGTCATCACTTGGACGAAGTTACACGGAAATAAATAATTTTGTGTCATAAAATATTTTCTATATGTCCATTCTTCATGCGATTTATCTTTCAACTCTTTTATATTCCATAGCGGAACGGAGTGGCGTACATGGGGATAGTGATTTGTGAAAACACTTTGATTGTCGAGGTAACCAGAGCAAGCGGTATGCTCATGAGCTGAACAAAAGTGGTAGTTTTCTTGAAAACCCTCTAAAGCTAATCTCCAGCTCATATTTCTTGGCAAAGTCCATTTTTTGTAAATGACATGCTTCTCTAGGTTTAGAGCATTGAACTGATTTTCCATTGGAGCCAACCACTTAGCCATATCGACCTTTTTTTCTTCAGCTGACGGTCTAACCCATATCATTCCAAAATGCTCATATACTGGTAATTCTTTCAGCCCATATTGCTTTTTGTCCAATTTATCAAACCCAAATGGTTGTGGCATCCCTCGCAATGATCCATTAAGGTCATATGTCCAGCTATGGTATGGGCATGAAAAAGTTTTCGCTTTTCCGCATTCTCTTGCTTCTACTTTTGCCCCTCTATGGCGACAAACATTCACAAAAGCTTTTAATTCATTGTCGTTATTGCGGGTAACTAATATTGGTACACCGGTATCATTATGCGTAATGAATTGGCCTGGTTCTGATAGTTCGCTTGTATGTGCTACGATGATAGGAAATTCTCGGAAAAGAGTATTCATTTCAGCATCTAATTTTTTTGGATCATTATAATTAGATACCGGATTATGCATTATATCATCCGTTAAAGTGGTTTTACCGGTTTCACAATACTCAAGTATTTGCTCAATAATCTCTTTTTCTTCTTTGGTTACCATTTTGCTCCTACGTACATACTTTTACTTTTAGACAATATCATAATTTTAATCTTATTTGAAACTACAAATCATAGGCTCTAAGGGGTGAAAATATTCTACAGATACTGGCTTCCCATAGATTGAAGCTCAACAGCTGCTACATACTCTTTTTTTAAAGTATCTATGATCTCCTTTATAGTTTCTGGATCTTTGACCGCACCAACTCCTTGTCCAGCGCTCCATACTGTTTTCCATGCTTTTGACCCAGCATGCATATCTCCAGAAAAATCTATTTTCGCAATTTTTTTTGTGTCGTCAAGGGACAAGCCAGAAGCCTCAACACTTGCCTTCATCCAGTTTCCAAGTGCGCCTGTAATAGCGCGCGATTGAATCAGGTCTTCCATCTGACTTTCCCGTACCATTCGTCTGTAGGCATCTGATATTAAAGTTTCTTTAGCCGCTAAAAATCTGGTGCCTATATAAGCAAAATCAACTCCAAGGTTTTCCACAGCACGTATACTCTTTCCATTACTAATACCACCACCTACTATTACAGGACCATCAAAGAACGATCTTACTTCATCAAGGAAAGGCATCAGAGCGTATTCGCCCGTATGGCCACCAGCTCCAGTACATACAAGCACTAAACCATCAGCGCCTCTGTCGATGGCTTTCCTTGCAAAAGAAGGTGAGTTAACATCAGCGAACACAAGGCCACCATATTCGTGAACCTGTTGCGTTACCCTGTGAGGTCCACCTAGAGCAGTAATCACTATTTTTGGTTTAAATTCTTTGACAAGGGTAATTTCTTCATCAAAGCGTCCATAGCTATTATGGGTTATCATATTAAAAGCCCATGGGGCATCCCCATGATTTAAATTTGCATCGATTTTTTCAAACCAGCTTCTCAAGTCGTCAATAGTCCGCGCGTTGGGCCCTGGGAAAGATCCCATAAGGCCTTCTTTGCATGATTGAACTACAGATTCTGGCCCTGAAACAAGAAACATTGGTGCTACTATAGCGGGTAACTTTAAGCGCTTTTTTATTGAATCAAGAATGTTACTAGACATTAATTGCTCAAACTTTTCTTTCTCTTTAAATATCTTGGGATTGAAGTACAACAATTACTTTGACAATGCAAAAAATTAAAATTATCATTACTTAGTATATATTTAATACTTTGTTATGGCTTTTTTTGAATCGAATTACTGGCACCCATCCGTTGCTACAGACATCGTTCTTTTGTCTTTAAGGCAAAAAAAACTATCCGCTTTACTTGTAAAACGTTTAGATCATGAAAATGGATGGGCATTGCCAGGAGGTTTTTTGGAAAAAGGGGAAGACCTTGATCAATGCGCACATAGAGAATTAAACGAGGAAACAGGAATTCAGGTCCCCTACATGAGCCACTTCGCCAATTATAGTGACCCAAATAGAGACTCTCGACACCAAGTGATTTCTGTTGCCTATCTAGCAGTGCACCCCTCAGGTAAGTTGAGAATTAGAGCAAACTCTGATGTTTTTGACGTAAATTGGTTTAATGTCGAGAATTTGCCTGACTTGAGTTTTGATCACAATAAAATTTGTGGTGATGGAATTAAATATTCACGGTTGTTGATAGAAAGAAAACCCTCTTTAGCCTTTGCGTTTCATAATGGAGGTTTTACGTTGACTGAACTACAGCAAACATTTGCAGCGTTTGGGGGGCACAAATTTAGCCCAGAAAATAAGCGAAATTTTCGCTTATGGCTAAAAAATTACGCAGATGGAAGGGGATTAGTTGTAGAAACGGATAAGTTTAGAGAGGGTAATCACCGGCCCGCTCGAATTTATGAACCAAATCTAGAAGCGTTAGATAAAGAAACTATAAAATAATTATTTTATGTGTCTTTGAACTACTTTCCCCTCTAAATACCAAGCTTCCCTTGGCTGTATTTCTGCAGTTTTAAAGTGTTTGTCTCTCCTTGTAAGAGCTTCTTCGGCCATAACTTCATCAGGGTAGACAGAAACTGACATTGCCGAGGTTGGGCCCGTTCTTATCGTCAATAGGATTTCAGCATTTGGAAATAACTTAGGACCCTCGTTCGAGTACACCTTTGCTCTTTTCTCAAGATCATCTTCTGTATCAAATTCCAACATATTTATGCGCGCAATGCTCATGTTTTTCTCCTCTATCAATAAAATCTAAAATAAGTAAAACCGAGTTTATGCGTCCAGCGAGTGATTTTAAATCAATTATTTGTAAATGCCTATTCATCAACTTTTAGAAATTTTTTCAATCTCCTCTAATGTCTTGAGAGCATCCTTTTTTATATTTTCATCTCTTATCGCGTCAAGTCTACTGCTATTAAAACCATTTTTTTGAGCTCTAAGAAAATATGCTACTGCATCTTTTTTATTACCTTTCTTAAACTCTAGTATCGAATAGATAGCCAAAACTCGATGATTCATGTCGCTTGCCGCTATTTTTTGTCCGATTAAGTCATAAATTTCGGAAAATTCTCCGTTTTGATAAAGTAGAGTTACCAGAAGACCTGTCTGGAACCAACCTGGATCGTTTGGTACAATTTTAATAAGTTCTTGTAGGCGTGCTATGGCTTCTACAACCCGTCCACATCTACTGTAAACCCCAGAGCCAATTAAAAGTGTTTCTTGGTTGCTACCATTTTTTTCTGCAGTGGCAATATCAGAAATGGCTTGTTCACAAGAAAATCCAAAGTGCGAGAGGCCTATGAAAGCACGTGCATTGTATGCATCGGAATTTTCGGGGTGCAGTTCAACGTTCCTGTTAATTATATACTCTAACCTCTCAAGGTCTTTTTCTTTATTGCTTGATAGGTTCAGACCGAGGCGTTGAGATATTTGCCATGCCTCTAAAACATATATGGTAGTATGTTCCTTGTCATAACGCTTTCTCAAGTCTTCTAATATACCCTGAGCTTTTTTATGATTTTTTGGGTCATAACTCCTCCATAGTTGTATCCAATTTAGAAATTTGGTGAAGTCTTCCATAGAGTCGAACCTATTTACCCACATTTTCAAATGACTACCAGCGCCAAGATCGATTTGAAGGATTTCAAGAATTTGATTACTTAGTTCATCTTGTACTTTGAAGATATCGTCTAAAACAAAGTCACTTTTTTTTGTTTCTACAATTTCACCAATTTTAAGATCTGAAATTTCTAAATTTAATCGAGCATTTTTTCCCATTACTTGCATTGAGCCTCTTATGATGAAATTCACGCCATACTCATCTCTTATTGCTTTATCGGTCATATTGTTCTTTTCGCTATGGTAGCTAGTGCTACTAGAAAGAACTCTTAACCCGTTATAGCTTGCAAATGTAGAGATCATACTTTCCGTAATACCTCTAGCAAATCCTTTTTGATCTTCGGACAATCCTGAAGCTTTTATTGGTGCAACCATTATAACGGGCTTGGAGGTATCCATGGCCAAAGTTTTTTTGGTGTCATCTTCGTTTGATGTGATAAAGAAAAACACCCCGACGACTATAGCCAAAGCGGCAGCAGCAGCGCCTATTATAGGCATAATAGATTTAGACTTTGTTTTTAATTTTCTTTTTTGTGATGGATCAAGAAGGATATCAAAGGCATGAAATTCATTCTGCTTTACCTTCTGTACACCCAAATCGTTAAACGTCATTTTGGTTTTAGGAACAACAAGGTCATAGACACTTTTGGATATGGAGATCCCATTGGGTTGCGCTAGTGCCTCTAATCGTGCCGCAATGTTTACTCCATCGCCAAAGAGATTACCTTCTTTTTTAACAACATCACCCATATTGATACCAATTCGAAACTCTAGCTTTACTTCTGTTTTGTCGGATGCATTCCTTTTTTTGATGTCATTCTGAAAAGCAACACCGCATTCAACGGCATTTACCGCACTTGGAAACTCAGCTAAAGCGGAGTCCCCCGCCGTATTAAAGATAGATCCTTTATATTTCTTTAGACAGTTTTTAAGTATCTTCTCACATTCCGCATAGGCTTTAAGTGTAGCATTTTCATCTCTTTCCATATGCTTGGAATAACCAACAACATCAGCTACTAGAATTACAGCTATTTTGCGATCTATATCGGAGTTCATGTATGTTTCCTAATTCAGTATTTAAAGGATTCTAACGTTGCAATCGCATCTTTTCTAATGTCTTTACTATAAATTGCCTGAGCTAATACATTTTTTGAATATCGATTTGCCTTAGCTTTTGAAAAATAATATTTAGCAGCTTGTTCATCTCCATTTTTAAGTTTGTCATACGCTAACAAAGCTTGTATTGACACAGGTATATCAATAGCGTCCACAACACCTTCCAAGAGTGAATACATCTCTTCTATTTGATTATCTTCATATAGTCTGAAAGCTAAACGGGTAGTGGCACGCCAATTAGTGTCTACAGGTAATAAGTCGAAAGCATTTCTTGCATTTTCAGCAGCTTTTTTGGAATTTCCGCATCTTCCATAAACAATACTTGCATAACCATAACTATCAGCGTTTCCTGCTTTTTTATGTGCTAAATTTAAGTCTTCAAACGCTTCTTCACAATTTATCATTTGCGTATAAAAGCTAAGTAGTGCTCTACTCGCATAATTTTCTGGACTGGGTTTTATCTCAATTGTTTTATCAAGTTCTCTTTTGAGTTTTGTTAAATTATCCTGGTTGATTGGAATTTTTTTCTTCATCATTCCATAAAAATTCAGCCAAGTATCTTGAACCAACCAATCTTCTGGTGTGCTGGGCCCAGGCCATTTTTTCATCTCTGACAAAATAGTACTTGCATTAACAAATCCTTGCTCTGTAAATTTTCCCATTTCGGAACGAAAATTAACATACTGAATCAATTGCTGAGTAGAGATCGGCATCTCTCTCCAGCTAAAGTAGCTCTCATATAAACCCTTTTGATTTAAAACATTAACTAGAAATTCACTTAAAATGCTTTCTCCAAATTGATCTTGAAAAGAAAAAATGCTTTTCAATTTTAGCTCTTTAATTGACGAGATTATTATCTGCTTTTTTTCAAGATCAGAAATTTCAATATTAATGCGTGCGTCACTATCAACAATTTGTAAAGAAGATGAAACTAGGAATTTTACTCCGTGCCTTTCAAATAGTTCATCACTGCTGACTTTCTTTTCCTCAAAATTTTTAGCTGTTTTTGTTGGCACTAGTCTGATTGACTTTGACTTTGATAACGAGGAAATGACATTTCCTGTAATACCCTCAACATATTTTTTATCATCATCAGATAAACGTGAGCTATCTATGCTTGTAACAAAGACTAACGGTTTAGAGGATATAACTCTTTTTTTTGCAGTAAGCTCTTCAGTTTTATTAAAATAAAATACCCCTACTACCAAAACCAAAGCAGCTGCAACAGCGCCAATTATAGGTAGCATAGAACTAGACTTTGTTTTTAATGTTCTCTTTTGTGACGGATCAAGAAGGATATCAAAAGCATGAAACTCATTTTGCTTTACTTTCTGTACTCCCAAGTCATTAAACGTCATCTTGGTTTTAGGAACAACGAGGTCATAGACACTTTTAGATATGGATATTCCATTCGGCTGGGCTAACGCTTCTAATCGTGCCGCAATGTTTACACCATCACCAAAGAGATTACCCTCTTTCTTAACCACATCTCCCATATTGATACCAATGCGGAACTCGAGCTTTACCTCTGTTTTATCGGATTCATTTCTTTTCTTGATTTCATTTTGGAACGCAACACCGCATTCAACAGCATTTACCGCACTTGGGAACTCCGCCAAAGCGGAGTCACCTGCCGTATTAAAGATAGATCCTTTATATTTCTTGAGACATGTTTTGAGTAGCTTCTCACATTCGGCATAGGCCTTTAGTGTAGCGTTCTCATCTCTTTCCATATGCTTGGAGTAGCCAACAACATCAGCTACTAAGATTACAGCTATTTTACGATCTATTTCGGCAGTCATATATTAACAGTATGGATAGTGAACCTAATTTACAACGAAGATTTGATTACTTATGTCAATTAGGCGCGAGGTTCTCAATCAGAAAAATACCTTAAGTCAATAGTGGCGGTTTTCAATTTCCTACCGCCAGTTAAAAAGTTTGCCGTTATTTTTATCGTTAAAAAACTAAGTTATTGATTTTATAACTAAAAAGTGGCTCCGGCGGTTGGGATCGAACCAACGACCAATTGATTAACAGTCAACTGCTCTACCGCTGAGCTACGCCGGAACACTAAACAAGAAATGCACTAAATTTTGCTTTAATTCAAGCAAAATTATTTTAATTTTCAATTCGATTTAGAAAACTTTGCTGTTTGGGAAAATTTATCTGTAGATACTTTATCTCTTTCATACAAGTCAATAAGGTGTGCAAGAACATTCCTTATTGCTGCTGCTTTAAGCATGGGATTTAAATCAATATATACTTCGTCCACTATTTCGGATGGTGTTCTTGAGATTTTTGAAATAGAGCTCAATATCTGCTTTTCCCTATCTCGTCGATGCGCGATTTGTGCAAGTACCATTTGTTTTGGTTCTCTCAAGGATTTTCCATGCCCTGGGTAATAAATTTTTTCGTCTCTCTTTGAAAGCTTTTCTAACGATCCCATAAAAGAGCCTAGATCTCCATCTGGCGGCGAAATCAAAGTAGTAGCCCAACCCATTACATGATCGCCACTAAATAAGATTTTCCTCTCTTTCAATGAGAAACAGATATGATTACTTAAATGACCAGGAGTGTGAACAACTTCAATACTATAATTATTTAATTTAAGTATCTGATTTTCAACAACTTTTTCATCTAAAACTAGATATTTATCAATACCCTCCTCACCTCCTAAATCTAATGAGGACGATAGTTTCTTCATAAAACTTGTTCGCGCTTCGTCAGCAGACCCAAATCCAATTATTGAAGCTCCAGTCTCATCTTTCAAACGCCTAGAGAGTGGCGAATGGTCTAAATGCGAGTGCGTTAGAAGAATATCTGTTAATTTCCTTTTTCCAATATATTTCATTATAAAATTGAAATGCTGGGTATTGTCGGGTCCAGGATCAATAATTATCAAATTATCAGTACCCAATACGTATGACCTGGTCCCTGTAAATGTCATCGGGCTAGCATTGTCTGCGGTTATCACCACCAGATCATCTTCAAGTTGTTCCGGCTTACCAATTATTGGATTATGTTTTGTATCAAAGCTTATGGCCATATTTTTAGATTACATTATAATCACTACAAAAATAGTAGAATTATGAAATATTTTAAGCTGAAAAAATATCTACCTAGAAGCTTTTTCGGAAGAACCCTTCTCATTATCATTTTACCGATTATCGTTTTGGAAGCCATAGTAGGCTTTGCCTTTATACAAAGATACTTCGAACAAGTGACAAATCAATTGGCAAAAAGCACTGTCTTACAAATGAATTACGTTCTAGATCGCTATGAAAACACTAACAGTGATGCTAAAGAATTTTTTTTAAAGGAAATGGAGAAAAAATTCGATATAAAGTTAACAATAGTGCCCGAAAAAAGTAATATTGATTTTTTTCAAAAACACCCTTATGACTTCTCCGGTATAACCCTTATAAAAATTCTTAAAAATGATGTACCGAGCATTGAGCATATTGATCTCAAATCCAATGGCGTTGTAACAATATTCACGAGCCTTCCAAATAAATCTTACTTCAAATTTGAAATAGAGAGAGAAAGATTCACAGCATCAAACCCTCATCAGTTATTAGTCCTTATGGTACTATTAACCATTATACTTGGGTTTTTGTTGCTTATGGTTCTTAGAAACCAAATTAAACCTATAAAAACTCTTGCATCCGTGGCGGAAGCTTTCGGGAAGGGGCAATCAGTTAGCTACAAGCCAACAGGATCAATAGAAATTAGGAAAGCTGGCTCAGCATTTCTAGAAATGAGGAAAAGACTTGAAAGACAAATTGAGCAACGGACTCAAATGCTATCCGGAGTAAGTCATGATCTTCGTACACCTCTTACGCGTCTTAAACTGGCTCTAGCACTTAAAGAAGACGATATCGAGACAAAAGAAATGTTGAAAGACATTCTAGTAATGCAAAACATACTTGATGAGTTTTTAGAGTTTTCTAAAAACCAGAAAACTGAAAAGGTGAAAGAAATTTCATTAATTGATCTTTATGAGTTTTTAAAAAACAACAATAAGAATTTAAAAGAAACTTTAATTTGGCAATTAAGCTCAAAAAACCATGAAAGAAAGGTACATTTGCGACCAAACAACTTATTAAGAGCCTTGAGTAATTTGATAGAGAACGCAGTTTTCTATGGTTCACAAATAAAAATTTCAGTCATAGAGAAGAAAACTCGTTTACTTATTCACATTGAAGACGATGGGCCAGGGATTCCTCCAGAAAAAGTAAAAGATGCCGTAAAGCCATTTGTTCGCTTAGACAATTCCAGAAATTTAAATAAACCGCATGGAGTAGGACTCGGATTATCAATAGCATCAGACCTAATAAAAATCCATGGTGGGAACCTAAATCTTAAAAAAAGCCAAGATCTTGGTGGATTAAAAGCGAGTCTTACATTACCACTGTGATTTTTTTACTAAAGAAACTTCAACCTAGATTATGGCCTGCAGTTTTAACTATGCCTCCGTCTGAGGCTATGGTTTCACCCACGATATAGGCTCCAGCTTGTGAACATAAAAATATTGCTAAGCCAGCGATATCTTCTGGCAGCCCCACCCTTTTTCGTGGATTTTTTCTAGCCGTTTCACTGTAATCATGATCAACAGCAGAGCCTAGCATTTGACTGGGATACGGACCGGGAGCTATGGCGTTTACAAGAATATTCTCTTTCACTAGCCTTGCTGCCATTACTCGAGTTAAATGATGCACCGCTGCCTTTGAGGTACTATATGAATAAGTCTCAAAAGCCGGAACATTCAATCCATCGATTGAACCAATATTTATAACACGTGAAGGGTTACTGTCAGAGGCTCTTACTTTTAACATTTCCATTAGTTTTTGTGTCAAAAAGAAAAGCGACTTCACATTCAAATCCATAACTTTGTCCCAGCCAACTTCAGAAAATCTATCAAATGGCTCGCCCCAAGCAGCGCCTGCATTATTAATTAAGAAATCAATACCATCTTCTTTTTCTTTGATCTGTTTTAAAAAATAATCTATTCCGACTGAACTACTTAAGTCGCACGCAATGGGTATACATACACCGTTATACTTTTTTGTTAATTCCTCAGCCTTTTTAACTAATGGCCCTTCCTTTCGAGCGGTTATATATACTTTTACACCATTTGCTAAAAAGCCCGAAGAAATCATTTCACCGATCCCTCTGGAACCACCTGTTACTATTGCAACTTTTCCAGACACATTAAAAAGTTCACTTATTTTCATGTCAACCACTCCGCTGTTTAATAACGCAATCGTATAAAAAGAGATTTAAAAAGTAAAATACTTAATATTAGTTATAATTTTAATCTACCTTAGTAGTCAAAAGATCCAACAGATCGTAGATTGCAAGCGATATTTCAGATTCAAGGGGTAAAGACAAGACGCCCATCACGCCATACCCTAGGCTCAGAGGTATCACATAAAAGCGGACCATATAAATAAACCAAGCTACATAGAGTGGGCGCAGTCGATGGACTAAAAAAGCTGGCGTTATAGGTTTAAACCAACGCATCAGAGGATCCGTAACCTTTACAAAGAATTTCATGAAAAAAAATGATGAATCTTCATTTAAAAATAAAGACATTCCAAACCGACCTACCAGTGTCCACATGATTATCCCAAGCAAATAATCAATGGCAAGTATCCAGATGGGGAATGCTGAAATCATCTTATTCGATAGTGATGGCGCATGGAAACCATGCGCCACCATAAGTTCATAAATTTAATGGTCAGCTGCAAGTACCGCTTTACCTTTGGGTACTCTTATTGCATCAACCATATCTTGCGTTTCTTTATCTGGTTCTTCAGTCATTAACGAAACAACAACCATAAGTATCAGGCTGACTGGCATACCAATCATACCAAATCTAAGGCCATCAATACCATACCATGGTGTCATACCACCAAATTGAACCATATACAGATACCAGAAACCAACGCCGAAACCGCCAATCATACCGGCAACAGCTCCTGCTTTATTTGCTCTCTTCCACCAAACTCCTAGAACAAGAGGGAAGAAAAGACCAGAGTTTGCGAAGCAAAATGCCCAAGCCACTGCACCTAAAATCGAAGTAAGTTTTAGTGAAGCAACGAAAGCTCCCGCCGCACCGATGAATAGTAGCAATACACGCGCAACTACGAGTCTTCTTGAGGTATCAGCTTTTGGATCAATGACTTTGTAGTACAAATCATGAGACAACGCGTTCGCAATAGCGAGCAAAAGGCCATCAGCAGTTGACATCGCCGCTGCGAGACCACCTGCAGCTACTAACCCAGAAATAACGTAAGGCAGACCAGCCATTTCAGGAGTTGCAAGAACAACTATATCCCCTCTCATGAAAAATTCATTGATCTGTAAAATTCCATCGCCATTTCCGTCCACTAACTTTAAGAAGCCTACGTTACTCCATTGCTGGATCCATTCAATGTTAGAAACCTCGGTTATAGACTTGCCTATGATACTTGTAGCAACAGTAGGATCTAACAAAGATAGCTTCGTAAATGTGGCCAATGCTGGCGCTGTAAGATACAGAAGACAAATGAACAGTAATGACCATCCCACCGATTGTCTAGCAGCCTTCACCGACGCTGTGGTGAAGTAGCGCATTAGCACGTGAGGAAGTGAAGCAGTCCCCGCCATCATGCAGAGAACCAATGTAAAAAACTTCCAGTTTGCCATAGCGGTCGCGCTAGCATCATTAATTCCTACCTTCAGAGCGGCTAACTTTCCTGCTTCTGCTTGTGCTTCAGCAGTTGGAAGTAATTCTTTTACCCCCAACAAACCTTCTAGCTCTTGAACACGAGAAACAGCATCAAACTGAGCAAAGTGAGGAATTAAACCATAACCAAGCTTGTTGGACATCCAGAAAACGGGAATCAGGTAAGCTATTATCAAAACGATATACTGCGCAACCTGTGTCCACGTAACAGCTCTCATACCACCAAGCATGGAACAAAATAAAATCCCAGCGAGACCTATCCAAACACCCACTTCGAATGGGATTTGAAGTGCACGAGAGGCAACTGTTCCAGTACCATTAATTTGAGCCGTAACGTATGTAAAAGACGCTACAACCAGAATGATGACGGCGCAAACTCTTGGGAGATTTCCACCATATCTTGTACCAATGAAATCAGGAACTGTGTAACATCCAAATTTTCTTAAATACGGCGCTATCAAAGAGGCCACAAGAACGTAACCACCTGTCCAGCCAACCAGAAACCCCATATAAGGATATCCCTGGAGGTATATACCACCTGCCATAGCTATAAAAGAAGCTCCTGACATCCAATCAGCTGCTGTTGCCATACCATTGTAAACAGCTGGAACTTCTCTTCCGGCTACATAATATTGGCTTGACTGCATCGTTCTAGATAAAACCCCAATCAAGGCATAAATAAGAACAGTAAAAGCAACAAATAACCAACCAATTATGGTATTTGAAACGCCAGCCACTTCCAGAATGGCCATCAAAATAACAAAACCTAAAAAGCCTAATGTGTAAATACCGTAGACCTTATTGAGGCTTGTTATAAAATTATCACCTAATCTTAACATTCATTCCTCCATTAATCATCTTCGCTGAAGCCAAATTCTTCATCGATTTTGTTTTGTCTGGAAGCAAACCAAAATGTAAGAATTACGAAAGCTAGCTGAGCGCCTTGACCTGCCATGTAGTATGCACCAGGAAAACTGCCGTTTAAGGAAGATCCAAAAAGGTGAATGATAAAAGCAAAGAAAGCCCAGATAATTAGCGTAATCCATAATAGACTTTTGGTTTTTCCCCAATGTTCAATTTGTTTGGACATATCCCCTCCTAATAAATAAACATTTCAAACCTAGCAGTATTACGTGTAAAATATACAAAATGTTGACATCAAAAATATCGACATACAAAATGTGTAATCACATTTGTCAACAAATCAAAAACTGCCCTTAGGTAAACCATTAAGTTAATTGAGATGAAATGTCAAACTAAATGAGAAAAATTTGATTAAAATAAAGTTTTCATTTTTTTTGAAATAGGCTTTTATTAAGCGATGATTACAAAAATTTTAGAATATCTTGGCCTTAGACCTAAGCAACCATTGACTAAGCAAAGTGAACTGATTGAGTTCATGCACCGAAATGCGTCTTTTGTCTCGCAAGTCACTCTATTGACTTATATAAAAGCCAGGGCGGGCACGCAGTACCCAAAATTATTTGAAAATCCAGAGTATCTAAAGTCGATTGAGATAGCGAGAGGCCATCTGTACGCCTCATGTGTTGCTGATTTGGCTTTTTACGTAATAAATGAGCATTGCTTAAACGATATAGAAAAAAAAGCTATTCATATAATATTGTCAAATTTGGTTGATGAGGTTTTCTCTTTTGCTAAACGTGATGAAACCATTATCAAACAATCCGGTGAAATGAAAAAGCAGTGTGAAAAAAACCTAAAGACCTTGAGGAGTGAAGCAATAGATCATAAATTATTCAAAATGAGTTCCGATACTTTTTTTAGATGGGCGCCGATGGCAGAAGAGTTTAAAAAAGATGATGAAGAAATAATGAGAAACTCAATTCACTTTAGATGGATTGAGGTTAGGAGAGAATTGCGGGAGAGAATTAGACCAAGATTAATTTTCAATTAACTTTTCTATGGTAGGGGGTACAGGACTCGAACCTGTGACCAAAGCGTTATGAGCGCTCTGCTCTAACCAACTGAGCTAACCCCCCACAAAGGTTTCACCTCTTATCTTCATTAAATTTGATTGTTTAGCTTGTCAAGGTCTAGAGTGTTTAATAGTTTAACGCAATAAGAGAATTATTTATGAAATAGCTTCAAAGAGAAGACCTATGGGTAAAAAAGAGAAATCAATCACTTACAAAGACACGGGTGTAGATATTCATTCTGGAAATGAATTTGTAAAAAAACTTTCGTCCATTGTAGACTCAACATTTGATAAAAATGTAATCAATGGTATTGGAGATTTTGCTGCTCTTTACTCGCTTGAAAACGAGCAACTTAGCAATCCCTTATTAGTATCTGCATGTGACGGTGTTGGAACAAAAATAAAACTAGCTATCGATACAAAAAACTATTCAGGCATTGGTCAAGATCTAGTCGCCATGAATATAAACGACTTAATCTGCACAGGCGCTAAGCCCCTCTTTTTTCTTGATTATTTATCAATGTCTAAATTGAACATTGTGGAGCATTCAAAGGTTATTGAGAGTATTGCATTAGCTTGCAAAAAAGCAAAAGTGTCTCTTATTGGCGGAGAGACGGCTGAGATGCCAGGTATTTACTCCAAAAATGACTTTGATTTAGCCGGGTTTGCAGTAGGTCTTGTTGATCGTTTAAAAAAATTGCCTAAAGAGATTAAACCTGGCGACTTGATTTATGGCCTACCGTCATCCGGCCCACATTCGAATGGATTTACGCTGATAAGAAAGCTATTAGAATTAGAATCTACAGATAAAGCAACTGATCTTAAGAAATCTTTAATAACCCCGACCAGATTATACTCAGATTTCGCTCAAGACCCAATCATATTGGAAATTTGCTCTGGATTTGCTCACATTACAGGTGGTGGCATACTAGACAATCTACCAAGAGTTTTCCCAAAAGGCCTTACTGCAAAAATGCAATTGAATTCATGGGATGTACCTAGCTCTTTAAGTTGGGCCATTAAAAAGGCTCGACTATCGCAACACCAAGCGTTGCAAACATTTAATTGTGGCATAGGATTTATAGCAATCGTTCCTGCGAATAAGAGCGACGAGTTTGAAATTCAAAGTAAAAAAATCAATGAGCCCACAGTAAAAATTGGGGAAATAATTCAAGGAAACCAACTAGAGTTCAAAGGCAGTTTAAATATTGACTAGTTTCTATAGAAAAAAAAATGTTGCTATTTTTATTTCAGGTAGAGGGTCAAACATGATGGCTCTTATCAAGGATATGCAAAACGAAAAGGAACACCCTGGTCATCCGAAATTGGTTGTCTCAAATAACATTAATGCAGAAGGACTGGTTTTTGCAAAACAACACTCAATAGAAACATTCACCTTTAATGTAGAAAAAAATCAAGACATGTCAGTTTTTGAAGAGAAAACACTCCATATTCTTAAGAAAAAAAAAATTGACCTTGTCTGCCTCGCCGGTTTTATGAAAATTTTATCAGAAAATTTTATAAAATCGTTCTCTAAACCTATTCTCAATATACATCCCTCGCTTTTACCTTCCTTTCGAGGTTTAAATACTCACCAGAGAGCATTAAACGCTGGGTGCTTAATACATGGTGCAACAGTTCACCAGATAACAAAAGACTTGGATAACGGGCCCATACTTGGACAGGTTATAATGAAAATAGCTGTGAAAACTACCGCAAAGAAGATGGAAAAGGATCTTCTACCCAAAGAACATCTTCTGTATAAAACAGTTTTGAGAGAGTTTCTTAAAGAAAAAGGTAGAAAAATATTGTTAATAGATCCCGAAGTAGAACCTCAAAACTGAATAATCTCTAAACCTGAAAAGAAAAAACTTATTTCTTCTCTTGCAGTTTCAGGAGAGTCCGAGCCGTGCGCCGAGTTTTCTGTCATAGATAATGCAAACTCTTTACGTATAGTTCCTGCCTCTGCTTGTTCAGGGTTAGTGGCTCCCATAATTTCCCTATTTTTTTCAATAGCATTCGTTCCCCTTAAGACTTGAACGACTATAGGGCCTGACGACATAAATTCACAAAGCTCATCAAAAAATGGCCTATCTTTATGAACAGCATAAAAAGAGCCCGCTTGGGCCTTAGATAACCAAATCTTTTTTTGCGCTACGATCCTTAATTGATTTTCTTCAAACATTGCTATTATTTTGCCCGTCAAGTCTCTTTTGACTGCATCGGGTTTAATAATTGAGAGTGTATTTTCCACAGACATCTTGTTGCTCCTATGTGATCGGGAAACATTTAAGTCATAAGAGATTTAAAGTAAACTATTTTCTAACGTGAATTTGCTAGGACCCATTTATTTTTTTCATTAATCCAATATTTGCAGTCAATATTGAGAGAAGAAAAACTTTTCCACATTGACCTAGCATTTTCTTTTTCTTTAATATCTTGATCGTCAAAAAAATAATAGATTTTGGCAAATCTTTGCCAATCTTTCTCTTTAATCAATACACCATTCAAAGCTAGCAGAACATTGTGCTCATAACTTCCATCCAAATCGGCAGTCACTAAGATGGGATCAAATGTATCTTTCCCATCCTTTTTTTTTGAATGGGGGATAAAGCTGTCGTCCCTAGTTGACCATAAGAAGTCATCAACCACTTCAGTAGTTTCTTGATCAGTACAAAAAATAACAATTCTGTTATTTTTTTTAAAAATATTCTCTGCCAACCAAGCGATATCTGCAACGACATCTCTATGAGACACGTTGTAGAAGAAAGCTTTTTCAAGTTTTCCCAATGCCATTTATGGAAATCTCTGAAAATATTCAAAAAGAGCGACTACACCCCAGGCAGTAGCTCCGTTTTTACTATAAATCGTTTCTGTATTTTTCGCAACACCCGCAACATCTAAATGAATCCAAGGTGTTTCTTTTTTTACGAAGTTATTAAGGAACATGGCGGCGACTATTGAGGAACCTTGAGATCCGCCAACGTTAGTTATGTCCGTTATTTTTGAAGAAAGAGCGTCTCCAAACTTTTTATCAAGAGGCAATCTCCAAGCCTTTTCATTAGATTGATCACAAACGGATAAAAACTCATCACAAAATTTATCATTATTTGAAAAAACCCCAGCATACTCTTTCCCAAGAGCAACTATAATAGCTCCTGTCAAAGTAGCTAGATCGAATATTCGTTTTGGCTTAAATTTTTGCTGAGCGTACCATAGTAGGTCTCCTAATACTAATCGGCCCTCTGCGTCTGTATTGTTAACTTGCACTAGGTCGCCTTTAAGAGACTTTATAACATCACCAGGCCTCATAGCACTCGGGCCAGGCATGTTTTCAACAAGGCCAATCAGGCCCACTAGGTTCACTTTTAAATTAGACTGAGCAACTGATTTGATAACTCCCGCTACAACTGCAGCGCCTGCCATGTCCATAGCCATGTCAACCATACCAGAGGAAGACTTTAATGATAACCCTCCTGAATCAAAGACTACACCTTTACCGACGAGCGCTGTTGGCTGCGTACCACTCTTTCCACCCTTCCACTCTAATACCAGAACTTTTGAAGGATTACTCGAACCTTTCCCAACTGCAAAAAGCAAATTCATTCCTATCGCTTTAATGTCTTTTTCATTCAAAACCCTGACTTTTATTCCTATTTTCTTAAACTTTTTTAATTCCTTCTCAAATGTCTCCGTATTCAAAATGTTTGCTGGCAAATTAACTAGGTCACGAGATAGAAAGACTCCATCAGCCAATGCATCATTTCTCTGCAAGTCTAATTTTGAGAACTTAAACTTCTCATCAAGAAAAAAGGTTGTTTCAGCACTATCTTTGCTTCCCTTAGGCCTAGATTTCAACTTATTAAAAACATATGACCTTAGCTGAACTGTTCGTAATGTTGAGATAAAGGGCTTATCTATACTCCAAATTATAGAAACAGCATTTCCGTCCTTAAACGAACTAATTATTTTTCCGAAATCAAAGAGTTCTTGATCGCCCACAAAATTTTTCACTTTCACGATCAATATTGTACTAGGCTCTAGCGTAATTGGATTATCAATTGAAATGGAGCTGTTAAAAGCTAAGTTTTTAAAGACCTCAGTCCGGATAAATTTCTTAATCAACTCTGATATATGATTATCCAGAGGTAAATCATTATCTAACCTTCCATCTTCTTTAAGGAATAATACAAACTTATTTTTTTGATATCTAAGATTGAAATTCTTTTTTCTTTTAATCGATATTTTATGTGGTCTCATATTTTTCTTTGAATACCCTCTGAAAGTTAACTGTTTATAAACAACATTATCTATTTTAAAATATCTTTTAAATAATTTAATTTTCAATCAGATGATAACAACAGTCTATATTTCCATAAGATTTCTGCAAAGTCTGGGTCTATCCTTGCTAACGGTACTCTTTTTTATCCTATTAATTGACGGATCGGATCAACTTAACTTTTTTTCGTCTAATGGTCTCGATGCAAAAAAAGCAGTACTAAATATTTTTTTGAGGATTCCGATGCTGACAGTAGAGGCAATGGCGCTTATTATGATGCTGGGCTCAATACTTACTTTTTCATGGCTATCGAATTCAAATGAAATACCCATTCTAAAAGCTTCTGGAAAGTCTGCATTTAGAATTCTTTTGCCAACAGCGATAATCACCATGGTAATTGGGTTAATAATAACTTTTGTTGGCGGCCCTTTGGTCTCAGCATCCATGCGCGCTTCAGACGTTGTGTTAGAAAGGTTTAATCTCACAAATAACAACTCATTCTCGGTAAGCGAGAATGATATTTGGTTAAGAGATAAAAGTGATAGCATCGATATGGTTATTAAAGCGTCACAAATGAACTCAACTGCAACAGTCTTTTATGATTTAGTTTTTTTTGAATTTTATGGACAAGAAAAACTGAATAGAAAGATTGAAGCATCAAAGGCCATTTTAAGAGAAACCTTTTGGGAGCTGAATGACGTAAAAATAATTGATAACAATCTTAAACCTGAGGCAAGGTCAAAACCTATAAAAATGAATCAGCTTGATATTCGAACAAGTTTAACCAATGAACAGATTACTGATAGTTTTGCCGATCCAAGAGTGATAAGCATTTATTCAATAAAACAATTTATTTCACGACTGGAGACATCAGGATACACTGCTACTAGGCACAAACTTTTTTTTCTTACAGAACTGTCAAGGCCGATGTTTTTTTTGGCTATGTTGCTTATAGCGGCTGTGTTTTTACTTAGGACAGAGAGAAAATCTTCGAGAGGTTTAAACATTTTCATATGTTTATTTATTGGCTTTTTATTATTCTCTATTCAAAAGCTTTTTGAGTCATTTGCATTAGCTGAACAAGTTCCGCTTTTACTAGTAGCGTTTGGTCCATCTAGTTTTGCAGTTTTGATTCTCTTGGGAGTGCTATTCCATATAGAAGATGGATAAAAATGAACTTGAAAAATATAAAAAACATTTTAACCATTGTTATAATTTTCTTTACACTAAGAGAAATACAGGCTCAGGATTTCTCTATTAAAGCAGATAGGTTAGCTTTTAATAAAGAGAGCAATATTTTCTCTGCTACTGGCAATGTAAAAATTTACCTTGGTGACGTGACTCTCAAAACCGAGACCTTAACCTTTAATAAAAACTCTGAGAGAATTTCTTTTGCATCAAAAATTTTGATCAAAACTAGCCAAGGCGTTAGAGTTTTAGGTAGCTCTGCAGAAGTAGATAGAAAGACACGATCTACTCTTGCAAAAAATGTAAATGCATTGATTGAAAAAAAGTTCCAAATAGCCTCAGAGGAAATGAAAATTGAAGAGCACAAAACTGTTTTCAAAAAAGCTATCGGGACGCCTTGTGATATATGTTTTTTAAATCCACAGCCTTCTTGGATGTTAAAGTCAGAGAAACTTATACACGACAATAAAACTAAGAAACTACACTTTTACAATACTTGGTTAGAAATTTTTGGCGTTCCTGTTATTTACACGCCGTATCTCCAAACACCAGAACCTGGTATAACGCGCGCGTCTGGCATCTTAGCACCAAGCTTTCTTAGTTCTGATTTGCTCGGTACAGGGGTGAGACAGCCTATTTTTTTTACACTAGGGAATAGTGCAGACTTCACTTTTTCCATGGTAAAGACATCTAAAATCAACCTCTTAATTGAGAGCCAATATAGAAAGTTATTTAATCTAGGAGAATTAACATTAGATTCGGCATTTTTGCCTTCAAGCTCAAAAGACTCAATAAAGGGCTTTTTAAAAATTAAAGGAAGCAGTAGATTAGAACATTCGACCTTCTTAAACATAGATACAACACTAATTAGTGATACTTCTTTCTTAGGCAAATATGGATACGATGAAAGAGATAGATTTTTAAATCTAATAAGTTATGAGAAGTTTTCCAACAACAAGTCCCTTCAAGCATCAATTTTATATCATACTTCTTTAAGAGATGTCAGCACTGTTGAGCCACTAGTTTTACCAGACTTAAGGTACCGAAAACTCACAAAATTTCAAAAGTCCGGGCTTTTACTATTAGAAAAATATTCTTTAGTCGGAATATCCCGCAGAGAAAATAGCGGATATGCTCGATTTTCTGCTGACTTAGAGCTTAGTAAAAATTGGCAGACAGATACTGGGCTATTAATACGTGGAACTGGGAATATTCTAACAGCCGCGTATATTGAGAACAAAGTTAATGAGAAAAGTAACTTGTTGAAAGTTTATCCAATGGGTGCTTTAGAGTTCAAATACCCTCTTGTTAAAAATGAAGCACGAAAATCTGAGGTATTTATACCTATTGCACAGCTTGTTTATTCTACTGACACATCGTCCTCTGTTGACCCAATTGATGAGGATAGTTCTACCACTGAGTTTGATAGTTCAACGCTTTTTAAGTTGCGAAAAATACCGGGTATTGACAGACAGGAAAGAGGTCTCAGGCTAAACACCGGATTGCATTATTTTTATGACTATAAAAATAAATATAAGTACAGCGTAAGTCTTGGACAGGTATACAGAAATAAAAACTCAGAAGACTTTTTACAGTCATCAGGCCTTAATGGATATGAATCAGACATTCTGTTAACTGGGAATATAAGTTTCCAAAGAGATTTAGAAATAGCGAGCAAGCAAGTATATAGTAAGAACTTTTCATTAAAAAGGTCTGATACATCACTTAAAGTCACAAAAAATCTTTATCAAATTAATACTAGTTTGGTAAATTTAATTTCAGACCCCTCAGAAGGGACTAGTTCTGACCTAAAGGAATTAATACTTAATTTTAATTCCAGCTTGACAAAAAATTGGTCTGGAAAAATTGGATTAAGAAGAAATTTGGTTAATAATGAGAATATAAATGCCTCTGTAGGGCTAAACTTTAAGAACGAATGTATCGACATCGATTTATCTTTATCAAGAAGGAATACAGCAACCAATCTTTTACCTAAAGACTCTAGGATTGACTTAGTAGTAAATTTCGGAAACATTGGTTCAAGATACGGTAGCTCAAAAACATCAAAGTGTATTATAGAATGAATGTGTTTATCAGTCATATAGACAGAAAAATCTACACCATTATGGTCTTCTTACTATTGATACCGTTAGCCGGTTTATGCAAGTCAGATTTTAAAGTTGCCTATCAGATAGATGATCAAGTCATCAGCAATTATGACATAGATCAAGCTAAAAAATTGCATAGCTTAATGACTGGCTCAAGCATTAAGCGAGTTGAAATTGAAAAAATTGTTATAAACAGCAAAATAAAAGAAATTTATGGGAATAGATTACAAATAAGTGTTTCTAACGCCGAGTTAGATAATCAGCTTAATGGATTTTTGCAATCAAATAAAATGAAAATAAGTAGCCTAAAATCTCTATTGAATTCAAAAGGCATAAACATAGAAACATTTTATAGTTATTTAACAGAAAACATTAGGTGGCAAAAAGTGCTAGAAAATCGATTTGGATATAAAATCAATAATCTTATAATCAAAGACGCCATACCTTTAGCTCCCACTCCTCAGAAAATAGAAAAAGAGTATGAATTTTCTGAAATATTTATTTCTTATAATAGATGGGACCCTCAACAGGCAAAACTTCTTGCGAGTCGATTAGCAGTAGAACTGAAAGCTGGTGCAAATTTTGAGAATGCTGTGGAAAAATTTTCTTCATCAAAGTCAAAAATTAATAAAGGTAAAGTCGGCCCAATAAAAAAGAGTGCACTACCCGAAAGTTTCAGAAACACTTTAGACAAACTAAAAAAAAATGAGGTTTCGAGCTCCTTTGAAGTAGACGGAGGATTGGTTCTTTTAAAACTTGAACGGACTCGATCATATAGAAATGCAAAAAAACCGAAATTGATGGTAACTTTCGCTGTTTCAAGCGCTTCCTCAGATAAAGATATTGCGTGTTCTGAGAAGAAAAAAACTAAGGGGCCTATCTTGTTATCTAAGGTGGAAAAAAGTATTAGGGATACTCTCGTTAAATTAATGCCAGGAGAAAGCTATAAGTTGTCAGATAGTAATGGATTAATGCGCCTAGTAACTCTCTGCGAGAGTTTTATTGATGAAAAAAAGAATGCTAGTTTAAATTTCGAGAGTTTAAAAAGAAATGAAGAGGCTCTTCGTTTGAGTAATGCGTTAGTGCTTGAATTGAGAAGAAATACAACCGTCGTTAAAAAGTGACAAAAAATACTATAATTTTAACCATGGGTGACCCTGCCGGAGTTGGACCTGAAGTGCTTTTGAAAAGCTATAAAAAAGCTAAAGAAACACAAAACTTGGTTGCTATCAGTGATTTTTCAAAAATTCAATATTTAGCTAAGAGACACGATGTGCCTCTTAAAAAAATTAATTATGTTGATGAGGCAAGCGATTTTAAAGACCATCTTAATATTCTTCACCTAACTTACAACTCAGACTTTTCGCCAAGTAATTATGATATTAAAAACTCGGATTCAATAATTGCATCGATACAAATTGCTACTGAGCTTTGTTTAAATAAAAAAGTTGGTGCAATGGTTACTGGACCAATAAACAAATCAATTTTAAGAAATAATAAGGCTTTTAAACATTTTACTGGTCATACTGACTATATTGAACATCTTTGTGGATGCAAAAAGGGTATTGCAACAATGATGATGAGCAACCCTTATTTAAAGATTATTCCGCTGACGATACATGAGCCTTTGAACAAGGTGCCATTAAAAATAAAAAAAGCTATTATTGAAAAAAAAATCTTACTTATAATATCCGAGGTAAAAAAGTATTTCCAAAATATACCTAAAATAGCTGTTTTGGGCCTTAACCCACATGCTGGCGAAGATGGTCAAATTGGCTATGAAGAAAAATCAGATATATTGCCCGCTATATTAAATTTCAGGAGTAATGAAGATTGTGTTGTCAACGGACCTTTCCCAGCAGATGGATTTTTTGGATCTAAAGACTATAGAAATTATGATATAACACTTGCAATGTACCATGATCAAGCTCTGATCCCATTAAAATTACTAGCATTTTCTGAGACTATAAATGTAACATTGGGATTACCGATTATAAGAACAAGCCCTGGACATGGAACAGGTATAAACATTGCAAAGCACTTTCAGGCAGATTGTAATTCTTTTTACAAAGCAATTCTGTTTGCAGGCAAGATGATGACAAAAATAAAGAACTAAAGTCTTTTTAAAGATTCTGATGCAAAAAATTAACCCTAAAAAGAAATTTGGCCAAAATTTTTTGACTGATAGATCAATAGTAGAAAAAATAATCCTTAGTGCAGGTGATATCGAAAACAAAAATATAATTGAAATCGGTGGGGGATCTGGAAATTTAACAAAGCACCTTCTCAAGGCTAAACCAAAAAAGCTCTTAGTAATAGAAATAGATAAAGATTATAATAATATTTTAAATAAGGTTTTAGAGAATAGCAGTGTCGAAACAAAGCTGATTGCTGATGATGTTCTGAATACTGATATCTATAGTTATTTCTCAGAACCACCAGTAATATTTGGTAATTTACCGTACAATATTTCAACGAAAATTCTCGCAAGGTTATTAACAGAAAAAAATGGCGCGCCAAAATGGGATAAGCTCTTACTAATGTTTCAGCTCGAAGTGGCAAACCGAATTGTAGCAAAACCAAACACAAAACAGTACGGGCGACTGTCTTTGTTAGCCCAGTTTTACTCTTTGCCATCTTTAAAATTCCAGATTTCTAAAGACTCCTTCTTTCCGGTGCCAAAGGTAGAAAGCGCACTGGTGAAATTCCAAAAAAATTGTAATAACTATGCCAAATACAACCGGGAACTATTCCATGATGTTATTAAAAAAAGCTTCCAAAATCGTAGAAAGATGCTAAAAAATACTCTGAAAAATACTTATGGTGACATTTTTGAGTTGATGAAATTGTGCGGAATAGATGAAAACAGTCGTCCTGAAAATATTACACTCAAACAATTCTGTGAACTAGCTAGAGCTATTGAGAAAACAAGAGAGTAGGCTAATAAGCGTTCTTACGCTCTTTCAATGTTCTGCTCTAAAGAAATATCTTCTTTTTGTTCTTTTAAAGAATCTACATTCGATAGTTCCTTGTTTGCAACATTTTCAGATTGTGTTTTTTCCTTTATAGAACTACTTTCGATGTTTTCTTGAGCTACAGCTTTTTCCGCTATCTCTTTCTGGGCTTCTAGCAGAAGTCTTGCATAATGTTCGGAGTGTTGCTGAAAATTTTCCGCAGAAACTCTATCGCCTGAAAGCTGAGAGTCGTGCGCAAGAGATTGATACTTATCAATAATTTGCTGGGGGGTGCCTCTAACTTTACCTTCAGGACCTGAACTGTCGAATACTCGATTTATAACATTTCCTGGATTAGGCCTTCGACCATTATTTCTATTTTTATTGCGTGATTTTCCTGAAGGTCTCATAAATAAATAAACTGCATTTTAAAGTGATTTAGGTATCTTAGAACTCAAAACGTTCTGAAGGTAATATACAATATAGACTATTTACATAAGAATACAAGCTTGCAACTGCTCCTGATGCTGATTTTCTTACATCTAGTCTTTATGTGTTATTTTTAACACACACCACCCGTGGGATGCAATTCAAATCTCTATGAAAATCAAAGTTACTGAATTTAAATTTCAACAATTCTTGCCTCAATAGAGTATGCTGCCCCTCACCAAACTCTATTACAAAAGTCCCATTCTTTTTCAACCGCTTACCGACATCCCTTAGAAACAATTTGATAATATCTATCCCAGACATACCTCCGTATAGAGCTTCATGCGGCTCATAAAGAATAATTTCTTTTTGTAAAATTAAAAAATTTTTCTTTTCTATGTAAGGAAGATTCGTCACAATTAAATCAAATTTTTCTTTAATTTTCTCAAATAGATTTGAATGAAAAAACTCGTAAGTAAATCCTAAATTATCAGCATTTTTCTTTGCTACATTTAAAGCCTTATCCGACATATCCGAAAGGAACAGCCTTATCTCTGGGTTTTCATGATATAGCGATAATCCTATACAGCCACTTCCACAGCCTAGATCCAGTACTTTCATGCCGCTAAAGAGACTGTCTTTAGTGATTTCTACAATCAATTCACTTTCTGGCCTTGGATCCAATACAGTTTCTTTAATATAAAATTCATTCTTCCAAAAAGACCTGGATTTTATTATGTGCGATACTGGTTCACCAGCCGCTCTGCGATTCACCATATTTAAAAAAAGGGTGTCATTTTTGTCTAAATCTTCATGATTTTGAGGTTCATAAACATGATCAAGGGGCACATTATACGCTTTTGCAAATATAAACTTAATGGATTCCTTAAAATCCTCGCATCCCGCTTCTTGCAATTTTCTTTTTTGCGAGAGGAAAAGGTTTTGTTTACTTTTCATTATTTGTTTCATATTCCGTAATTGCTTCTAACCTCTCCGCAGCAATTAATCCATTAATTATTTCCTCAAGATCCCCATTAAGCACTTCTTCTAACTTGTATAGCGTTAGATTTATTCTGTGATCCGTTACTCTCCCTTGAGGAAAATTATAGGTTCTTATTCGCTCCGATCTATCGCCAGAACCAATCTGGGACTTTCTTTCTGAAGCAATGGCGTTGGATTGATTCTTAATATTCAAATCATATAACCTCGTTCTAAGAACCTCCATTGCTCTAGCTCTATTTTGATGTTGAGATTTTTCAGAACTTGTAACAACAATTCCAGTTGGAAGATGGGTAATCCTAACGGCTGAGTCTGTTGTATTAACATGTTGTCCCCCTGCTCCTGAAGCTCGCATTGTATCAATACGTATTTCGCTTGGTAAGATTTCTATATCTATCTCTTTAGCTTCTGGTAAAACTGCAACGGTTGCTGCTGATGTATGAATTCTTCCACTACTTTCAGTTGCAGGAACTCTTTGGACCCTATGCACTCCACTCTCAAACTTCAATTTGGAAAAGATTCTGTCACCTCTAAGATGGAAAACCACTTCTTTTAACCCACCTAAATCAGTCTTTGATTCTTCAATTATATCTATCTTCCATTTATTTCGCTCTGAAAAGCGCTCATACATTTTAAATAGATCCAATGCGAACAACGATGCCTCATCTCCACCGGTTCCAGCTCTGATTTCAATAATTACAGACCTTTCGTCATTTAAGTCTTTTGGTATTAGCCGAAGTTTGAGATTCTGTTCAATCTCGTCTTTTTTCACATTCAACTTCAACAGTTCACTTTCAGCTAACTCTACAAATTCTTGATCTTTTAACAAAAGTGAGGTTTGTTTTATTTCCTCTACAATCGAAAAAAATTGGCGAATAATCTCTCCAACATCTTTTAATTCTGAATATTCCTTAGAATATTCTTCCAATTTGTCTCTATCTAAATGCCCTTGCATTTCTTTTTCTAGAAACTCAAACCTATGAATAATTTTCTTAAGTTTTTCTTCAAACATAAAATGACTACTGTCTTTCAGAAAGGTCTTTGGCTCTCTCCTCAACAAGACTAACAATATGATCAATCATCTTATCATTATCTATTTTATGATCCGTTTTACCTAAAGTGTAAATCATTCCGCTTCCTGCACCACCTCCAGTAAAACCAATATCTGTCATTAATGCTTCTCCAGGACCATTAACAACACAACCAATTATAGAAAGAGAAATGGGCGTCTTAATATGCTCTAGCTTTTTCTCTAATATACCAACCGTTTTAATTACATCGAAGCCTTGCCTTGCACATGAGGGACATGAAATGATCTGAACACCCCTGTGCCTAAGGTTCAAAGATTTCAAAATTTCATACCCCGCTTTGACTTCTTCAACAGGGTCTGCAGATAAAGAAATCCTGACAGTATCTCCTAATCCTGCCCATAGTAAGTTTCCCAGCCCTATCGAAGATTTGACCGTTCCAGAAAAAAGTGATCCAGCTTCTGTTATTCCAATATGGAATGGAGCATCTGTTATCGCAGCAAGATCCGAATAAGCTGCGACTGCTAGAAAGACATCCGACGCCTTAACAGATATTTTAAATTCAAAAAAATCGTTATCTTCTAAGATCCCAATATTTCTTTTTGCACTTTCTAATAATGCCTCTGGACAAGGCTCTCTATATTTTTCTAAGAGATCTTTCTCAATGCTTCCAGCATTAATTCCTATTCTTATTGAGCATCCATAATCTTTAGCGGCTTTAATTACCTCTTTAACTTTTTCATTACTACCGATGTTTCCAGGATTAATGCGTAAACACGCAGCTCCGGCTGCAGCTGACTCAATCGCTCTCTTATAATGAAAATGTATATCAGCAACTATCGGCACTGGGCTCATCTTGCATATTTCTTCCAGTGCCTTCGTGCTGTCAGGATCGGGGCATGATACTCTTACTATCTCTGCCCCAGCTTCTGCACAATTATTGATCTGAGCAATGGTCTTATTCGCGTCTGCCGTAATTGTGTTGGTCATGGTCTGAACCGATATAGGGTTATCTCCCCCTATTTTTACATTACCAACGCTTATTTCCCTTGATTTTCTTCTCGAAATTTGACGCCATGGTCTAATGCTATCGAGTGACACGCTTAATACCCCACATGTAATAACTAAAACAAAAAAGCACTAAAAAGACCTTCTATTATTCAAAAGACTATTCAAGTAACTGTCTTTCAGGTCATTTATCTTCAATGACTTAAATATATTTTGCGCATCTATTTTAAAGTTTTTTATCACTTTTCTGCTATCCGAAACCGGACCATAGGTCACACCGTTAAGTAAAAAAAACAAATCCTTAGCATTGCCAGCTCTCAAAGTTCCATCAAACCAATTATCCTTAATTTCAAGCACCTCGCCTGCTTTGAGAATTTTCTCAAAAACAACCGAACTACCTTTATCATTAATACGTATCCAGGATGG
>QOQE01000018.1 GCA_003331935.1 Alphaproteobacteria bacterium
AATCATGATTAAAATACTAAGTGGCCACCTAGAGATACTTAAAAGTGCTTCAGGAGTAACGTTTGAACCCACGCTGATACCGATTAAGATAAATGAAATCTGCTTTATTTGTTCTGGGACTGAAAAACCAATGCGTAATATCGCAAACAGGGTTGATACTATAACAGGGCCCATAAGAAATGGTGCAGGCAGAGCCAACCCCCAACCGAATAATGAGCCCAATGTTCCGGCAAAAAATGCCATAATGATCGAATTGTTGGATTTCATACAATTGTTCTAACTTATATCTCTTAGTTTCAGGAAGTGTTATTCAACCATAAGCTCTGAAATTAAGTTAGCAAGCTGAGCCCCATGCATATCTCTATCGAACCTACTACCTCGAATAAAGATACGGTTTATACTTATCTTCACAACTCTGAGTTTGTCAACAAAGAACAGTTGGATGGATCTTTACTCTATATTTAGATAATCGCACAAAAATTTTTCAGTGAGATTTTTAGTGATCTTTTGGTAAATCTCTTCTCTTTTGCAAAAAATATCTACAGTTATAATGAAAGGCCCTGCATTTTTTGATCGCACTTTTTCAACGAGAGAACCCAGACTATCCATATCTAACTTCATCAACTAAATTAGGCAAAAAAATTTAGATAAGAAAAAATCAGACTAACTTGTTTTCTTGTATAAAGACGATTTATTTTTGTGGTAACTTTCTGTAACAAACTGTAACAAAAAATAAAAAAATGAGACACAAATATGAATGACTTTAGGAATAGAGATTTTTTTCATGAAGGAATGAGAGAGTTTCAGGATCTATTTGACGGGAGAAGAACAGCCGAAGCTATAGAAAAAAACAGAAAGCACTATGATTTTTGGGACGATGAAAAAGAATTAATAACAAACTCACAATTTTTCTTTATAGCGAGCTCCTGGAAAGGATACATCGATTGTAATATAAAATCTGGTGATCCTGGATTTGTAAAGATACTCGATGGAGGAATAATTGAATATCCTGAATATGATGGGAACTCGATGTATCGGACAGCGGGCAATATTATAAAAAACCCAAATGTCGCTTTACTCTTTGTAAACTTTGACGGCAAAAGTCGCCGTATTAGAATTAATGGACAGGCAAGTATTCATAGGGATAAAAAATCACTAGAAAAACACTATGGGTCTAAGTTTATTGTCAGAATAAAATGCGAAATTTACCCAAATTGCCCGCGTTATGTTCCAAATTTTAAAGATAATAAATCTTCACCGCATATTCCTAGAAAAGGGAAGGGAGTTCCACCACCACCAGAGTGGAAGCAACGGGATTATATTCGAGATATTTTGCCAGATGGAGACCCTCATAAAAAACCCTAATTTCTCACAAATTACTCAGATTCTTGCAGGACTTTCACATCGCTAAAATATTGATATGGAAATGCCCACAAATACGAGAAGAATGCCAGAAATTAAATTTGTCATACGAACCGCATAGGGAGAAGATAATAATGATCTAACTTTTGCAACAAAAAGGATCATTAAAATATTTCCAATCATCGGAATGGAAAAGGATAGTAGGGAAATTAGGCAAACATCAATAATCCCTATTAATTCAAAATTGAAAAAACCTGGTAGTAGCGTCATATAAAATAGTGATGCTTTAGGATTTGCGGTTACTGCGATGAAGCCTGCATAAAAACCTGCAATGAAGCCTGATTTCGTAAGACGATGATCTTCACTTACAGTTTTATTTCTTAAATAAATTATTTGCAGACCCATTAAGATTAAAACGAATGAAGCAACATATCTAAATATTAATAAAATATCGGAATAAAGCGATATCAACAGACTTAGACTGAAATAAACCACAAAGGGCCAAAGCATATCACCTAAAGAAACACCTAGAGCAAGTGATATTGACGACTTAGCCCCGCCGGAAACCGTTCTGGCAATTAGTGCTACCCATACTGGACCAGGCGTAAGAAACAAAATAACTAGTGCCAAAAAATAAAGAAAAATTTGATTGCCGTCGATGGTCATTTTTTCACAAAAATTATTTATTCACATTTTTTTGCATAAAGTGATAAGGACTTAATGACAAGGCAAAAAAGGATGCGTTATGGAAAGCATATACCAAAGAGTGAAGAAGAAAATTGATAGAAATGATCTGGTTATACTTGACGGAGGTGTTGGAACTGAGTTGCAATTTAGGGGTGTTGAGATGGACGAAACTTGGTGTGGATCTGCATCTTTAAATACCCAAGTTTTAGAACAAGTTCACTTAGATTACATTAAAGCAGGGGCTGAGATCATTACAACCAATACCTATGCTTCTAGCCGTCTAATGCTAGAGGCGGGAGGTCTGGGAGATAACTTTGAAGAGATCAACTTGAAAGCGATTTATGCCGCTCAGGAAGCAAAAAGAAAGACAAAAAGAGATGATATATTAATTGCCGGGTCGTTGTCCCATAGGCTCCCAATACCTGATGGTGCAAAGCAATCGGATCCAAAGCATCGGATCTCAGAAAATAGATTGAAAGAAAACTGTGAAGAAATGGCTATGTTTTTAGCCGAAAATGGGTGTGACGTCATTATTTTAGAGATGATGTACCACCCTGACAGAATGCAAGCAGTTTTTGAAGCGGCAGCAAAAAGTCGAAAGCCTATTTGGGCTGGATTCTCAACCAGATTAAGCGATACAGGGCTCGTTTTAAGTTTTATGGAAGAAGATGATGTTCCTTTTGAGAATCTCGTTTCCATAGTCAAAGACTTTAAGATCGATGTTGCAGGCATTATGCATACCGACGTAAACGCAGTAAGTGATTCTTTAAAAGTTTTAAAAAATTTTTTTGATGGACCACTTATGGTTTATCCTGACTCGGGGGGGTGGGTTTCCCCGAATTGGGACTTCGATAGAGTGATCCAACCCAAACAACTAAAATCCTTTGCTGAAAAATGGGTTGATGAAGGGGTAAATATTATTGGAGGCTGTTGTGGGTTGTCGCCCAATCACATAAAGGAGATAGCCCAATTAAAAGATTGATAGTCAAATCAGGATTTATTTCTTACTAAACCCATAGGCATGGAAGAAATACGCTTCATTTCTTCAGTAGAGAATAGCCCAGGATTTCTTATATAGTCTAACATCATATCCGACGCATCTCCACCCCAAAAGACTTGTTCTTCGACTACAAACGTTGGTACCCCAAACACGCCATTTTCTATAGCCTTTGATGTATTGGTACGTAATATTTTTTTGAGAGACTTTTCATCCAAGTTCGAATGTTCTGATGCATGCTTCTTCGCTATAGCTTCTAATTTTTCTATTCCCTTTTTTTTATCCGGCTGCAATCCTTTCTTGTAGATGGTATCGAATATTTCTTGGGTTACTTCAAAAGTTGAGCTTCCAGCAATACATGCCAACAATGCTGGCAAGGGGTTAAAGGGATGTGAAGGAGGCATAGTGTATTTTATCCCTAAGCGGTCAGCCTTCCACTTAAAAAAGCGATAGGTAAATATTCTCTTAGGAACAATTTCTGCAGGCCCAAGTTGCCCCCAATTCTTCAGAAGAGCTCCAAACAAGACTGGATGTATCGTGATGTTAAGTTTATTTTCAAACTTTTTAAATTGCGAAAATTGTAGATAAGCGAATGGAGAAATAAAATCAAAATACCAATCAACTTTTTTCAATATACTCTCCAACTTTAGTGCAAGCAGCGCTGCACATGAATCTTGTGCTTTACTTTTTAGTATAATAGCATCAAACACATAGGAAGCACTATGTATAAACTTTACACGGCACCCACTCCAAATGGGTGGAAAGTAGCTATGGCTCTTGAAGAGTTGAAAGCTAAATACGAGACGCAGCTCATAGACCTACAAGCTGGTGAGCAACACACGAATTGGTTTTTGCAACTTAATCCTAACGGACGAATTCCAGTGTTGAAAAAAATGGGAGAAGATAGCGTCGCTATTTTTGACTCAAACGCCATTCTTATTTATTTGGCAGAAAAGTTTGGCAAATTATTACCTTATAATGAACCTGAAAGAACGGTAGTTTTTCAATGGTTAATGTTTCAAGCAAGTGGTATTGGACCAATGCAAGGGCAGGCTGTTGTTTTTGAGCGATATTTTCCAGAGAGTATTCCAGCTGCCCGCAAACGGTATCATAATGAAACAAGAAGGTTGTATGAGGTACTAGACGTACGTCTTAGCCATTCCGACTGGTTAGCAAAAGATTTTTCGATTGCTGATATTGCTAATTGGTCTTGGATAAGGAGTCACAAATGGGCGCGAATTTCGACTGATGGTTTAGAAAATTTAGAGAGATGGATGGAGAAAATGCGTATGCGGCCAGCTTGCGAGAGAGGCTTAAATATCCCTCCATCACCTGGAAAAGCAGATAAAGTAAAGTCTTTTGGAAGTGCGATGACTACAACATGAGCAAGATTGAAATTAATGGAATGGCTCATGTAATATTAACGGTTACACGTTTTAGTAAAGCAAGAGAATTTTACAAAAGCATTTTACCTAAATTTGGTATGACCTGCGTCATGGATGGTGAGGACTTTTGTTATCATGTGGGAGGTAGAACCGCTATCGGTATAAGAAGATGTGACCCTGAGTTTAAAAGTGAAACCTTTAAACAATATAGAGTTGGGCTCCATCATTTATGCTTAAGAGCCAAAAGTCGTGCAGATGTAGATCGGACTTATGAACTTTTGTCAAAGATTAATGCAAAAGTTGTTCGAGGTCCTGAGGAAAGGGATTGGGCCCCAGGTTATTATTACGTTTTGTTTGAGGACCCAGACGGAATTCGCATAGAGGTCAATTTTATTCCTGGTGCTGGTCTCTTGAAAGAGGGTGAAGAATTTAAGTCAAAAGATGATTACGTTCGAAAAGGTGGTAAAGATATAAGATGATAAATATTAGTTAACAGGAAATAGGGTAAGTAATGAGTCAAAAATTAATAGAAGAGTATACGGATTTCGTAGATAAGGTTACCAGTGAAGCTTCAAAATCATCTAATAAAATGAATGAGCGCATTGAGTATCTTGGTTCTCATGGTGTTAAGGTATCGCGATTATTGACTGCTGGTATCGGCTTGTCTGGCGAGATTGGAGAGTTCAATGAAATCATTAAAAAGATAATGTTTCAGGAAAAAACGTTTGATGCCGCTTCGCACGAACATATGAAAAAAGAACTAGGGGACATCATGTGGTACGTTATACAAGCTTGTTTGGCTCTAAATATTGACCTAACGGACGTAATAAAAGCCAACAAAGAAAAATTATCGCAGAGATTTCCGCGAAACCAATTTAATGTCAAAGACAGCGATAACAGAAAAGTTGGGGACATTTAACAGTCCCCTGTAACTCTATGCGCGGTTACCGCGCAGCGCAAAAAACAGACCACCGACCCACATAAATACGTGTAGGTTGTCATACAAGATTACATCAAGAAAACTTTCGGGCTCTCCAATCCAAATCACACCCGTTGTGATACAGCCTATCGTAAAACCACTAAATCGTGTTATTGTATCTCCAATCCAACTCGCAAACTTCTTCATATTAAATAAACCACCGGCAATCAATCCAAGGCCGCTTCCCAACTCACCAAGAGCGACAACCCACCAAACCAGAACTGACAATCCATATGATTCCGCTTCTGCGGGATCTATAGGTAACTTCATTAACCCCATTTGAATGAACAACAGAGCAAGTGGAATTCTCAACAACCAATGAGAGGTGCAAAATTCTGGGATCGAGCTACTTATTCGCTCCAATCGTTTTACTATTGCTTGCATTAGAAATACTCCTTTTAAGAACAACTACAGAGTGTAGTTTTGTATTCTTCACACCCACATACATTGATGGAGGTATTCGCAGTCGCGACATATTTTTCGGGGTTAAACGCAGTATCTTTGTGACTACCATCGCACAGCGGATATTTAGCACTTTGACCACATTGGCAAATGAAATATGATTTTCCACTTACGACGTCTAATTTTGTGAATTTAGCATTTCCACCAGTCATATTTGAATACTTTCTCTCGAGCACGTTATTCAGTTTACGGCGACAAGGTCAAGTGCTTTGTTGCATGACCCAATTGAGCTTACAGACATGCCCATGTCATGCTGGCGCTTACATTCAGACTGTAAAGTCTTTATGTCTGCTAACGTTTTCTGGTTGAATGATGCTGTCTTTAAAGCTTTGTTGATTTTAGTGTTAAATGCCGCCATTTCACTGCAGCCACTTGCGAATACACTCGGCGCCGTCAGTGAAAGAATAAAAGCTGTTGTAAGAATTTTTTTCATTATTTTTCTCCAAAATTAAGTAAGGGTCAGATAGGTCTTATTTTCTAAAATCCAAGTTAAAAGAAATATTTTTTTTGTTGTGGGACAAAATGACACACTTGGTTGCCATCCTTTCGTTTCAACCCATATGTCGAAATTCATCATTATTTAAAAAAGGCAAGAGCGAAAATGAGACGACCATCAACAGCAAATATGAAGGCAAAGGGTCAATTCCCTAGCGACAGAGAAACTTTACAAGACTCTGTAGAATTAATATTCGGATCGGACATCGATCAAATGAAAGAAATGGCTTCAAAAATGAGAACGAGATTTTTTCAGGCGGCTATAGCTGGAGTGATCGGGTCCATTATTTTCTACTATCTCTTATTGAATCATCATATTTGATGCAAGAAGTTGAAAAACTGTATACTGAAGCGCGGCTGTCTGAACTTATTGAGCTAGCGCTTAGTGACAAAGTGAGTTTCACGGCAATAAGGAACGAATTTGGACTTAGGGAAATCGAAGTTAAAAACCTTATGCGAAAGAATTTAAAACCGAGAAGCTACTCTGCTTGGCGCAAACGAATTTTTCGGAAAGGAAAGTAATATTACACTTGAATATTGTATGGTTTAAAAGAGACCTTCGGATGCTCGATCATGAGCCTCTCTCGGACGCCTGTGCGTCTGGAAAAATTCTACCTCTATATATTATCGAGCCGCAGCTATGGAGACAACCCGACGTTTCTTACAGGCATTTTATCAATCTTCACCACTACCTTAAGCAACTTGATAAAATGTTTAAAGGTAAAGGCCTACAGCTAGTAATCAAAGTCGGGGAGGCACTGCCTGTTTTGAAGTCTTTGCGAAATAAACATGATATCAATAAAATATACTCTCATTACGAAACATGGAACAAATTTTCAAAAAATAGGGATGAAGAGGTTCGAAGGTGGACTGCAGAAAATTCCATAAACTGGATAGAATATCAACAGAATGGTGTCGTTAGAAATTTAAAGACCCGTGATGGGTGGTCGACGCTTTGGCATAACTACATGCAAAAAAAGATACGTGAAGTGCCCAACAAAATTTATTGTGTGCCGGAGGATTCTGATGCATTGCCATCTTTTCAAGACTTACAACTAGATTATGATGGTTTCAAACCTAACACAAATTTTTGTAAGATTGAGCCAGATGTTGTGTTAGAAAGTTTTTTAAATCAGCGCGGTGAAAACTATCAAAAGGAAATGTCCGGACCCCAGTTATCTGAACAGTCTTGTTCTAGACTGTCTACGCATATTGCTTTTGGAACTATTTCTATCCGTACAATTTTCCAAAGAACGCAAGAGCGAGCAAAAAAAAACAGAAGTAAAACTGACGATAAAAAAAGAAACTGGCAAGCATCTTATAATTCCTTCCTCAAAAGGCTCCGGTGGCATTGCCATTTTATTCAAAAATTAGAAGATTTAAGAAGCATAGAGTGGAAAAACATTCACCCCATTTATGATAAATTAGAGAGACAAACTTCTTATTCTGAAAACTTTGAAAAATGGAAAAGTGGTAAAACGGGGTTCCCTTTTATTGATGCCTGTATGCGATCATTGATATCAACCGGATGGATTAACTTTCGTATGCGAGCAATGCTTGTTAGTTTTGCCAGTTACAATCTATGGATTGATTGGAGACTAACATCTCATTATTTAGCAAAGCTATTCTCAGATTATGAGCCTGGAATCCATTATTCCCAAGTTCAGATGCAGTCTGGTACCACGGGTATTAATACAATTCGGATTTACAACCCAATCAAGCAAGGATTGGAACATGATAATCAAGGCGAGTTTATCAAAAGGTGGGTCCCGGAGTTGAGGCATTTGCCCGCAGCAAATATTCATAAACCTTGGGAAACGCCAGAATTATTAGGTGAATATTATAAACCCATAGTGGATGAAAAACTATCAAGGGTAAGCGCTTCAACCAGAGTTTACGAACTCAAAAACATGGGAACGGCGAGATCCCAAGCGAAAGCTATTTGGAAGAAGATCGGTAGTAGAAAAAGTTCTGAGAATGACTATCTTAGATCCAGAAAAAAACATACAAGGTTACAAAAAGAATTTGAGTTTTAGTATTTCCATTTCCTCGCGATGCACTATTTGAAATGCATGGTTTTTAAGGGATACAAGCTGCTGGCAATATTTTATGGTTTAATGTGCCATGGTATATTTCTGATCGCTGGTGCAGTAATGTTTTCTACCATCCTGACAGGCTTTCAATTTTCAGTCGGGGCGTTAGAAGGCTTAAGCGCGGTGGCAATTAATTTCCTGTTGTTAATTCAGTTTCCCATAGGGCATTCATTTTTCTTGTCAAAACGTGGTATGAGAGTGTTGGAGATCTTTGCGCCTAAAAGTTATGCAAAAACTCTTAGAACAACTATTTACGCTACAATTGCTTCTATGCAACTCATACTTTTATTTTCTCTTTGGAATTTTTCTGGAGTTTTTGTTTGGCAAATTGAGATGCCGGCAAACTTGATAATGATTTTGCTTAACTTAGCTAGTTGGGCTTTGCTATCTATTTCTTCAATTCAAGCAGGATATAAAGTTCAAACCGGTTCATTAGGTTGGACATCTGTTTATCAGGGTAAGGAACCGATTTTTCCTGACATGCCGACGCGTGGTATGTTTTCAATAATAAGGCAACCCATTTATCTTTCCTTCAGCCTGGTCCTTTGGACAAGTCCTCAGATGAGTTTAGATTTGTTTATCGTCGCTCTATCCTATTCTCTGTATTGTTACTTTGGTCCTATGTTGAAAGAAAAAAGATTTTATAGAATTTATGGTAATCAGTTCACTGAATACCAAGAGAGAGTTCCCTACTATCTTCCATTAATTTCTAGATATGTTGGACCATTTAAACGTGGGTAAAGCAAACGAAATAGTTGAAAAACTTGTCAAGAGAGCTAAACTCAAAAAAATGAAAGTTTATAAATGAAACTTTTAGAGAGAGGATTTTTTGGAAGATTATAGAGACTTTTCACCCGCTGCCATTCCAAGCAACGAAGTCCGTAGACTGGAGGCTGTTCGAAAAACTGGAGTAATGGACGTTGCCAACGAAGAGCTGTTTTTAATCTACACAGAGCTAGCAAAAGAAATATCGAATATGCCTGTGAGCTATACTGGGCTTATAGATGAAGAAAGACAGTATATGTTGTGTCATGTTGGGCTATCAAAAGATCGTCCTGACAGCGCCCCTAGAGAAAAAACATTTTGCCAATTTGCTTTGAATAGTACTGACCCGATATTAGTAGAGGATTGTAGTAAGGACGAGAGGTTTAAAAATCATCCCGTAGTCACTGGAGATCCATATGTAAAATTTTATGGGGGGTTCCCTTTAGTTACACAAGGTGGATTAATATTAGGAACGCTTTGCGTTGTAGATACGGAGTTGGGTAAAAAACTCGACAACAATCAAATCACATTAATACAAAAGCTCGCAGCAAGGCTGGCACATCAACTTGAAACGCAGGGTGATCAGAGAGAAATCACTGCATCTCGAACAATTGATATGCTCAAAGTGATTGTTAAAAATTATCCTGATATGACTATTAAAGATACTATAAATTTCTTAACAATTATTGAAGGAAGACCTATAGACGAAGAAGGAAAACAAAAGTTAATAAAATGCGACTTGCTCGATGCTTCTGGAGTGATGACCAGAAGGGGTAGGGAATTCCAAAGTGAATTAGATCTTGATCAGGGAATATTTAAAAGAATATCGATCAGTAAAGACCAAGCTGAAGCTAACCTCGATTCCATGCTTTCTGAATTGGGAGATATTTAGGTGTTTGCAGTTATTTATCAATTTAAGTTTCCCGGTGTAAGCGAAGCAAAGGTAGCGGCAGGGTTCTGTTCAGAATCACTTGGTGGGAAAATCGCTGAGTATGATTTTCTGGGTTTAAATATACTTATTAGTAAAGATGGTGACCTAAATATTCATGTTAAATTTGAGGATGCTAAATCTTTGAAAAAGTTTGAAGACGATTCAGAAAAGCTTCTAGGTGATTTAAGGAATAGCTTCGTCTTTAAAGAAAACAAAGTGTCTGGTGTCTTTGCCTTTACTTATGAGAAAGAGGCAGTGGCTACAGATATAAAAATTGAAGGTGCCTCTGTAGTAAGAAACTAGTGAGCGTCGGTAGTATTTGAAGAAGAAGCGGGCACCACTGAAAAACATATTCAATTGATACATTTTTCAAGTTATGCTACGTCTTTTTGACGCTACGTAAACTAATTTTAAGCGTTTCGTTTAAGTTAAAGATATATATTCAAACATATTTTCTATAGATTAAGAGCATGGTTAAAGAGAATGAAAGTCAACGGCGCAGAACTGATCCCTTCGGAGGGATAAGGGGCAGCGAAATAAATAATGAAAGTGGTAAAATGCTAACCCCTTTCGAAGTTGATCTTCAAGAGGCTTTGACTGGAATACAAAAATCACTCGATATATGGGATGGAAAAATTGATCCAAGAAGAGCAGGAAATATTAGAGAGAGAATTAAACAAAAAACTCAGATGAAGAACGAAACACCTTTTAATTGGAAATCGGTTAAAGAGTACGATCGTTCGTTAGTAGACATTTATCTTCGTTGGTCAAATAAGACGATCAGAAGTCAAAAAAATGTACCAGAAAAACAAGTAAGGGTTGCTTTAGTCGGTTTACTAGCTTTTTACAAAAAAATAAATGTGATGTCCCCAGATCTTTCACATCCGGACATCATCCGATGTTTTAACACAACTGCTAAAAACTACGGCCTAGAAGGATTCAAAATACCTACTGATTTAGCATTTAATCCGGAACGACATATAGATCCATTTGCCGGAGTGAGAGGTAATAATGCTTTAAGTAAAAATCAATTCAAGAAAGATTTAGATGTAGCAGTAGAAGAATTAGACTTTTCAATAGGGTATATGGATCAACTAGACATACCGACATATAGAAAAGAATACAGATATAAAAAAAGAAAGCCAAAGTTTGTAAAGAGAAGTTTCAAAACGTCTGATTCTTATTACCAAGTAGATCTATGGTGGCCTGGAGGCTCTTTGCAATCTCTTAATAATGTCCCGATTAATAAAGCAAGAATGGCACTAGTGTCTATGAGAAGTTTTTTTGAAAAAATAGATATACAAAACCCTGATTTCAATGATGAAACCGTTCAATCCTTGTATATGAAAACTCGTGAAAGAACTGAACCAAAAGACCTTACTAACAACAATCCTGAAATTAAGTCGATAGAAAAAGGAGGGACTAGTTACTGGTCAAATCTTACTCATCGGTGGGTGAAAGGTAAATTAGACAAAAAAAGTGGCAGATTTGTAGCTCCTGAAAAAGGACTATGAATATCATAAAAAGTCCCTAAAATGGACTTTGTAGTTACCTAGTTTTATTTTGTGTTTTCATGAATTTTTAATGAGTAAGGAAAACAACTGAGACTAATAGCACAAATAATGCTTTTTATACTTGGCGCTTGGGCAATATTTGCTGGGATTGGGGCATTACTAGGTTACACTTTCTACTTTCCCTTTGAGTTTACTAAGACCTTGGAAGATATCCCTTTTCACCGATGGCAGGTTGTGCGTGTTAGTGTCTTTCTAACCTTCGGGTATTTGGCTATACGGCATTTTTTATTGGGAAATGAAAAACTGTACCCGGTGCAATTTCTTGATATATATTTAAAGTTCTTAGGAGGCTCGGGTCTGATTATTTATTATCATCAGGGAATAACTGAATATCGAGAGTATGCAACTCTTGGTTTTTTTATTGTAGCAGCCTTATTTTCGCATTTTTTAGCGAGACCAGAATATAAAAAGATTTTCTTCAAAAGATAAAAAATCCATTGAAGATTAGTTGAAAAATAATACTATCTAATTATCTATCAGTGGTAAGTAAATTGAGGGTCAAAAAAGCTTGTGCAGTGGCTTGCTTATCACAATTGATATTTTCTAGAGGTTTAAAGTAAGGGGAAAGAGGAATAGAAAATGGCTACTGTAAATAGAAGACTAACATCGATATTGGCAACTGATTGTGTTGGCTTTAGTAGCCTCATGGAAAAAGACGAGGAAAAAACGTTAGACAACTTGAAGGCCTGTAGATCCATTATAGACCCCTATATTGAAGAATTTGGTGGAAAAATTTTTTATACCGCTGGCGACTCTGTAATAGCAGAATTTGTAAGTCCGGTATCCTGTGTTAATGCTGCAATAAATTTTCAAAAAGCTATTGATGAAAGAAATAAGGTCACCGAGGAAAGCTCAATCATGACGTGGCGAGTGGGAGTACATATGGATGACGTTATTGTTGAAAAGGATAATATTTATGGTAGCGGCGTTAATATAGCCGCCCGGTTGGAAGCAGCATGTACACCCGGCCAAATACTTATATCTTCTACCGTTAAAGATCAAGTCGACAATAAAATAGAATTTTCAGTTGAAGATGCGGGAACTAAGGCATTAAAAAATATTTCTGACAGCTATCAAACTTATGGCATTTCCCCAACGGGTGGAAAAGTAGAGAAAACTGATGGTAAGAGCTATGCAAAGAAAGAATCTGAGAGGAATTATAAACCAAAGTTGGCAGTCATGCCGTTCTCGAATGCAAGCAATGATGAAGATAGTGGTTACCTGGTAGATGGAATTGTAGAAGACTTGATCACAGAATTTTCAATGATAAGAGAATTAGAGTTAGTCTCTCGACAATCATGTTTTGATTTTAGAGATAACGATATGGATCTTAAAGCGTTTTGTGAAAAGTTCAGTGTTGATTATGTTGTTGTTGGAAGTATTCGTTCATCAGGTAAGAGAGTAAGAATTTCTGTAGAATTGTCTGATGCGAAGGATGATAGTCAGATTTGGAGCCAAAAGTTCGATAAAATTATCGAAGATATTTTTGATGTTCAGGACGAGATAGTTAGACAAATTTCAGGAAAACTTTTGGGCGAGATTGAATTGTCGAGCTTAGAAAGAGCGCAAAGAAAGCCCACCGAAAATTTGTCATCGTACGAATTACTTTTGAAAGGGAAAGTTTTACATCATAAAATACAAAAAGATGCTTTGCGCAATGCTTTAACTACATTCGATGAAGCGATAAAAGCTGATGAAACCAATGGCCAGGCATATGCTTGGAAAGCTTGTGCACTTGGACAGGGTATGAGTAGAGGCTTTATTGAGGGCGATATGGCTGAGATATGGAGTGAGGCAGAGGGTTGCCTTAAAAAGGCACATGAACTGAATGATAATGACTTCGAAGTTCATAGATTGATGGCTGAAGTTAATCTATCTGGTAGAAATTTTAGAGTAGCAGAAAGGCATGCTTCTAAGGCATATAAAATGGTTCCCAATGACCCACGTGTGCTATCCGTTTATGGGGAAGTTTCATTACGATTAGGAAAAATTGATCAGGGGTTAGATGCTTTGAAGTTAGCTTTAGAGATCGACCCAATCGCACAAGGTAAAACAAACTCTGACTCTAGAACATCTCCAGTTTTGTTTGGGGAATATTTAGCCAGAAATAAAAATAATTGTCTCGAGTTAGTAGAAAAATTAGAAGACATAGACCCTAAATCTTGGCTTGTAACGGCAAAGCTGTGTAATGATGAGGAACACGATATTACAGAGGAAGATTGGTATAAACGAGGTAAAGAGAAGTTTAAAGATAAAGATTGGACAAATGAAGTCGACGCCTTTCGCCTTAATAATGATGGCGCAAAAGAGTCGCTAATTGAATTTGCCAATAGCCTTTTTTGAAATCTTTTAATGGGTCAGAGCAAAATACCTTTATTAATTCTCTTTTTAATCTTTGGCCATTAAGTTGTTCTTAATAACGACTTCCTGATCTTTCTTATGTATGCGGCTTGCAGTAAAAGTACTATCTGATTTTCTTATAAGCTTGAATAAGAAAAAGTTTTAAAGTTTTAAAACCTGTTCAGCTAATTTGACTCCACTCGAGGCAGCATCCAAAATTGTACTACCTGAACACCAATCACCACAAACGCCTACACTCTCATTTTCGTAAAATAAATAAGCTTTACCTAAAGAACGTTCAGTGAAACCGTAAAGCCATCTATGCCCGGCTTCGTAAGTCGGTTTTGGTAGCGAGACGGGAACAGCATTTGAAACTTCTTTAAATAAAATATCTTTAATTTTGTTTTTGTCGTTATTCACTACCTTTTTTGCAAAAGGTTCCTTCGTATGTACGGTAAAACTTAATAGTCGCTGTACGCATTTAAATCGATTGTTTTCTACATAAACGTGAACATTCTTGTTCGAGAAATAGGTCTCTTTGATGAGTGCTGGGTCAAGATCAAAGGAAAAAAGAGCGGCAGCAGAGCTCCTCATTTCGACTTCACTAAGGCAACTATCAAATCTATCTAGTTGATTATTGATAAGGGTTTTGGCTTGATTTGGTGGGATAGAAATAATCAAAAGATCATATGATAATTTTGTAGAATTATCGCTCCTGTAGGTTACATCGATAGTTTTATTTTTTAAATCAAGGGATGTAGCCTCGCAGCCCTCCTTAATATTTAAACCTTCTGCAAAAAAACTAACAAGGTGCGAAACGGAACTAAAAGGTTCAAATATAACCCCTTTACGCTGAATTACTTTTTCTTTTTCAGCTCTTTTAAGTATTTTTATTACAAATTCTGGTAAATCTTTATGTTTGTAAAAGTCAGGTAACGAACTTGCACCATGATGGAATACGGCACCGTCGGTTCTCCTCGTACTTAGCCTGCCTCCTGCATTTCTCCCCTTATCAATTAATAGAACGGAATGGCCTGCCTCGGTTAATCTTTTACCGCATAGTAATCCAGAAACCCCGGAGCCAATTATTACAATTTCTTTCTTAGTCATATATCAGCTATGTATGAGAATTTTTTTTTTGCTAGTTTTATCTAAGATTAGAGATAAGTTATTCATTTTTGATAGATAGGCAATAAAGTACTCCCCTTTTTCCTCCGAACATTCTTTATGCATAAAAAAACAATTTATACATAAAGTTAATTTTCTTTTTTTCCCAATATTGATTTTGGTTATTGGAATTGTCTCGTCAAAATCAGGATGTGGGTTTTCTGTTGCCTTACAAAAATCACACTTTGCTTTTGGTCGGTTATAAATAAATTTTTGCATTTTTACTTCTTTTCCAAGCTTCTGAAATCTGCCTTAGGTCTATTACCTTCAAAATCAATATGACAAACATTTTTATTATGACGTTGACACCATACTTGAATGCCAACTAGAGAAAAGCCTACATCAACTTTTACATAGTCTCGAAGAGTTATGTCTGGGTTCTGCAAAGCTCCATATTCTTTTAGACAGGTTTCACAGACCATAGGCTCTGTTATATTATTTAATAAATTCTCATAATTATCGTTCACAATGACCCCTTATGGATTTAAATAAGCTCTTAGCAAAAATTTCAATCCAATACATAATCTAAAGGTTTAAAATTTTAAAAATAAATATGTAAAAATTAGATTTTTTTCTTCGCTGCTTCCCTCAATGGAGCTTTAGTGATTTTACCGTTAACATTCCGTGGTAAAGGTTCCTGGGAAATCGTAATCTTATCTGGAACCTTGTAATCGGCGACTTTTCCCAACAACTTCTGTCGGATGGTATTGGAGTCAATGGCATTTGATGAAGAAAAAATAAAAGCGTGCGACCTTTCACCTAGTATGGGGCAAGGGTATGGAACCAAAGCGGCCTCTTGCACTTCATCCATTAGCATCATTAAATTTTCTATTTCAGCACTAAAGATTTTATAGCCTCCCCGATTTATCATATCTTTCTTTCTATCATGAATACGTATAAATCCATTTTCATCTTCACTAGCTATATCACCTGACTTCCAATACCCATTGTCAAAAGAGCTTTCACTTGCATGTTCGTTTCTCCAATATCCTGGCACGACCATCGGTCCTTTAATCCAGAGTTCACCACTCTCACCTTTTTTAACTTCTTTGTTATTATCGTCAACAATCCTAACCTCACCACATGGTACTACAAGACCAACACTATCACCTGGGTCATTGCTATCGATTGGAATAATAGTGGTCGGGGAAGTAGTTTCAGTTGCACCGTAGGCATTATGAAGACTTAGAAAAGGTAGCTTCGAAGATAATTCCTTCCTTATCGCATCAGGCATAGGGGCTCCTCCAAACGCACCGATTCTCCACGATTGTAAATCCTCAGCAACTAATGTATTTCGATGGAGGAGTAATGCGTACATGGCTGGAACGAGTATCGAATACGTTAATCCATATTTTTTCGCAAGACTTGCAAATTCTTGTACTTCAAAATGCTCCATTATGACGATTTTGCCTGCGCACCCTATTAAAGTCAGAATTTGAGCGACCAGTCCGGTAACATGACTAGCGGGTACAGCCAGAATAGTACATTCACCATCCTGAAGTTCTAGCTCCATTCGAAAATGAAGAAAAGAATGAACGAGTCCGAGGTGGGTTAGAATAGCTCCCTTTGGACGGCCAGTGGTACCAGAGGTATAAAGCAGTATCGCTGGCTCTTCCTCATGTATGTTGTTTGAAACAATCTTTTCCTTAGCCCCTCGTTGAAGTAAGTCATTAAATTTTAGACAATCAATTTTTGAATCATTAAACGTACTTATAAACAGTATTGGACTTTTATTTTCGTTAATGGGCTGTTCTTTTTCCGTTTCTTTATCAAATATAACTGCAGAAATTCCTGCATCATTGTAGAGAGACGTAAGCTCTTCTTTTTTATGTCTATGACCAACCGGCATGGCAATAAGACTAGTTTTGAATGCAGCGAAAAGTGCAACAACAAATTCAATACTATTTGCTAGATTGATAACGAGGATATTCTTTTCCTTCAGCCCAGATTTCAGTAATCCTCCAGCTAAGTTATCGGACAGCTCATCAAGTTGTTTATAAGTTATAATTTTTTCATTAAAGCAGAGAGCTATTCTATTTGGGTGCGTTTTGACGACATGTTTAAAAATTTCAAGGAAATCATTTGGTCTATCGGCAAAACACATAAGTTCTCGGCCATCATAATGTATCTCAATATTTTTTTTTAAATTCATTGTATCATTTTCCGTTATAAGCGCCTTCCAAAGACAGATTTCTTTTATTAAACTAATTTTTAGATTATTTTAAAGTTTTATCTGAAAAGGTACGTAATTGAACAAGCAGCATAATACTAAATTAGAGAATGATCTCTTGCTACGAAAAAGGGCTGAGGCTTTTATTCCAGGAGGCATGTGGGGTCATATGAGTGTAAAAAAACTTCCCTTTGGTTACCCACAATTTTTTTCTAAAGCAAAGGACTCAAGAATTTGGGATTTAGATGGGAACTGTTACATTGACTTTATGTGTGGTTATGGACCGAATATACTTGGATATAACAATGCAGATGTTGATCAGGCCGTTAATGAGCAACGTAAAAAATTAGACTTAGGGAATGGTCCGTCGGCATTAGTTGTTGATCTAGCAGAAAAAATAACAACCTTGGTCGATAGTGCCGATTGGGCTTTGTTTGCAAAAAACGGTACGGATGCTACGACAACGTGTCTAACCATATCGAGGGCAGCTACGGGTAAAAAAAAGATATTAGTAGCGAAAGGGTCTTATCACGGGTCAGCCCCATGGTGTACTCCTGTGGCAACAGGAGTAGTTGAAGAGGACATTTCAAACTTAATTTTCTTTGAATACAATGATAGCGCTTCCCTTGAAGATGCTGAAAAGAAGGCAGGCGCTGATCTCGCAGGAATAATCCTAACCGCATTCCGTCACGATGTTCGGAAAGATCAAGAATTGCCAAAAAAGATTTTCTTACAGAAAGCACGGGAGATTTGTGACAAGAAGAACGCTGTTCTTATATTAGATGATGTTAGAGCAGGTTTTAGGCTGAACCGAAGTGGGAGCTGGTTTGATTATGGCGTTAAACCAGACCTAACCGCTTTCTCAAAAGCAATTGGAAATGGATACCCTCTATCTGCAGTAGTCGGCGTCGATAAATTGAAACAGGCAGCAAGTGAAATTTATGTTACTGGATCCTTTTGGTGTAATGCCACTTCGATGGCCGCTAGCCTAAAGACTTTGTCAATAATCGAAGAAATAGATGTAGTAGCCCATATTTCCTATTTAGGTAATAAACTTAGGACTGGCATAGACCAAATCGCTAATAATTTTGGGGTTGAGATATCTCAATCAGGTCCTTCCCAGATGCCTTTGATATTGTTCGAGCAAGACAGTGATTTTTCGAAAGGGTCAAAATTTGTCCAATATCTATTGAATAAGGGAGTTTATTTTCATCCTTGGCATAATATGTTTCTCTCTCTGGCCCATACTGCTGAAGATGTGGATATGACACTCGATGCGGTAGAATACGGAATGAAGAAAATATCTCAAGAGTTTTAGTAGTATTACTTCGATCTCTTCACACACTAAACGCGTGCATATAATTATATGGGGGTTGATATTTCTGTTTTTATTCTCCATGCCAATGTTGATTTCTAGAGATTGGCATTTGATGATTATAAGCCAAGTTGGCATAACGATCATTTTTGCTATAAGTTTTAACCAGCTTCTTGGCCAAACGGGTCTATTGAATTTAGGGCATTCAATCTTTATGGGAGCAGGAAGCTATTTTTCAGGTTTGATTTTGTTACAGATTAACAATGGTGCTTTATATATTCCTTTACCAATTTTACCTCTATTTGGTGGGGTTGCAGGGTTCATCCTGGCTGGAATAGTTGGGTATTTTTCTGTACAACGAGCTGGAATGATTTTCGCTATGTTGACGCTAGCCTTACTGGAGTTTGTTAATTCTTTTAGTATCTCATTCCCGAGCATATTAGGAGGAATGACAATAGATAGGACCCTTAATACCGATTTTTTTAATTTTAATTATAAAAGCAATAGATCAGTGTGTCATATTGTTATACCGTGGTTATTCATAGCTTTATATGTTTCTTATTATTTTTTACAAACTCCGCTTGGCAAAATGTGTAATGCTGTAAGAGAAAATCCCTCAAGGACCGAATATATTGGCTACTCCATCTATATGGTAAGGTATCTTTCTTTCTGTTTTTCGGGTTTCATAGCAGGAATTGCGGGAACTTTGTTTGTAATCAATTATGAATTAGTTTCCCCCGAAGTATTCAGTCTCCGTGAGTCTTTTAACATTCTAGCTGCAACCTTTATCGGGGGCACTGGATATTTTTTAGGGCCAATTATAGGAGCCTCTATATTTTCGTTATCTAGTATAGTATTAAGCAATAGCACAGAAATATGGTCATTATATCAAGGAATAATTCTAATGATCTTCGTTCTTTATTTTCCTAGGGGGCTGACTGGTTTTTTTATTGATCAAAGAGGTTTGAATAAATCTAAAAGTAAGCTTGATCTGCTTTACCATTATCTAAAAACGATAGTTCCTGCTCTCATTACAATATTTTCATTCGCCTGGCTTATTGAATGTTTAAATACTATTTTGCATCACCAAGAGAAAGCCGATTTTGTATTTCTTTGGGTTTTATTTTCGACTTCGAGTCCGTTTAATTGGTTCGTAGCTATTTTATTAGTAGGTCTTGGTATCTATTTTCTATTATCTAATATAAGTATAAAAAAAGACCATTTGGTATAGGCTGCCTAGGGTCTTCTCAAAACGGCTTACTTTTTATCCAATCGACAGTTTCACGCATTATTGTTGGAAAATCTCTAATCTTTACCCCCAGACTATCCCTTCGTTTAAAATCAAATTGGGTTGGTGCTATATGATTTTCTGAAACCGGTTGAGGCATTTGCATATTGGGGATTAACTTCTGGCACTCTCTATAAATATCATTCCAATGAAAACTATCCAAGACGCCAAAGTATCGACCAGAAGCTGTGGGATTTTCGTATGCAGCTAAAAATAGGCGTGCTAAGTCATGAAGGTGTATTAGAGAAGCCGAGTCATTTGGTATTTTTTTATGTCTCGGAGGTCCTCCTTCCAGAACACTTTTTATCCATAAAAAGGGGTTGTGCTTAAAATGCTCTGGTAATATGGCGGATCCATACAAACCAGTTGGTAGAAAAACTGATATTCGTAAGTTGTTTTCAGCACAAAACTTAAATGCGGCTTTTTCCATATATGTTTTAGCAGCCGATGTATACTTTTTTGACCTGCATTGCTCTTGTTCATCTGACCAATGATCAAGCTCATTTTTAATTAAAACTGGAGGTATAGGGTTCGTGCTAGAAGTAGAGGAACAAATTAAAACATTCTGAACGTTATTTTTTTTTGCCATCTTCAGAATATTAAGGCAGCCATCAACAGTGGGTTTAATGATCTCATTATACCCTCTGTCGTCATTAAGCTCCTTAGAGGGTGTTCCATCAAAACCCTTATATGTGGGTATAAGGCAACAAATAAAAACTGCATCAGCTCTTTTGAGAGGACTTTCTAATGAAGAAATATCTGCCATATCAGCTGGAAAAAAATTGGCATTCTCTCCAGAGGGGAGGTTTTTTAATCTAGCAATTCTATCTTGATTATCTACATTTCTAAGCGTGCCATTTACTTGATAGCCTCTATCTAGTGCTTCTCTTAAAATGCTTGAGCCAACCAAACCGCTTGACCCAAATATAGTTAATAATTTTTTTTCCATCAATTCACCCGATTTAATTTTATTTTGTCGTTCTTAAGTTTTTATAGTAAGTCCAAAAACCAATTTAGTCCTTTAGAAAAATCTTAGTAACGCCAATACCAGTTGCTTCGTAAGCATCATATATTTCATCAGCCCCTGAAATTCGAAGCGTCTCCGGATTTCCTTGGGACCGGGTAGGTACAATTATTTTTCCTTTGAAACCGTAGCGTCTCGCTTGTTGGGTAGACCAGTTTTGAGCATGAAACTCTGGAAGAGCTAAAATAATAGCTTTTAATTTTCCAAATCGTAGCTTTGACCAAAATCCTGGGTCCTCTGCGTCAGCAAAAGTAACCCTTTTTCCAAATTTTAATTGCTCCTTAACAAGATCAGTATCAGCGTCAAATCCTACTACTTTTATACTATTAGCTGATAAATTATCGAAAATCGCACTACCCACTCTCCCCATACCTAATACCATTACATCAGCTCCACCACATGTATGAGGTTGTTCATCTGGGTGATGCTGAGGTCTTTCAAATCTTACCAAATACTTTTCGAGTGCCACAAAAATTTCATGTACAAAACTATTCAAGATCGCACCTAATGCAAAGCTTAGGCAAATAGTACAAGTTAAAATAGAAAAAGTTTCTGAGTTTAATAGTCCATTTTTTTCCCAAGATGATATTAGTATCAATGAGAACTCTGAATACGTTGCTAATGAAACGACTATTAAGAAAGCAGTGTAAGCTCTTAGCTTAAAAACTATAAGTAGACCAAATAAAATTATCGACTTTATGAAAACAAAGCTCGTAATTACAATTGCACTGTAGATAATCTGCAAATTTAGATCTAAGCTCATTCCCAATGAAAAGAAAAAAGCTACCAATAGGATTTCCCTTATTGTCCATATTCTCTCTCCAAGTTGTTTTGCAGATTTATAGTTTGCCATTAACATTCCTAGAGTGAGGGCGCCAATTTCTCCTGATAGGCCAGCATATTTAAAGAGCGCAGAACCTAATAACAAAGCTAGTAAAATGGTAGCAATCAATTCTAATTCTTCAGTGGCGTTAAATTTTTCTAATAGTACTTTTAATACTGGAATTAATAATGGTAATGCGAGAAGGTAAAGAGTTGAAGGTGTCCAAGATGTGTCATTTGTTAGTAACAGAACTATAAGAGCTAAAATATCTTGAAAGATTAATATGGATATAGCCAGCCTGCCATGGAAGGTTGTTAATTCATTTCTATTTTCGAGAGCCTTTGAAGCTATGATTGTACTGGAGAAAGTAAAAGCTAAACAAATCAGCACTTTTATCTCTAAGCTCACGCCAAGATTAACAAGTATCATAAAAATAATAAAAACGGCAGCGGAGTGCATCAAGAATACAAAAAAAAGTGACGGATTAAGCAATGATGAGGGCTTTATTTTTAAACCTATAGAAAATAATAGAAGATCAACACCAATCTCGGATGGTATCTCTAATAATGATTTTCCACTTCCATCATAAAGTGAGAATAAATAGCCCGATGCGATAAACCCTACAATCGTAGGAATAAATATCAACCGACAGAGATAGCCAGCAAAAAGAGCAGCTGCCATCCATAACAATACTGTTTCCAAAGTAATATCCTAGGTTAATTCTCTTAAGATTAGTTTTAAAATTTAGTCAGTCAAATTAGTTTAGCGACTATTGCTTTTAAAACTTTCTTTTTATTATGATTTTTTATTATGACTGTTTTTCTGTTCTAGTATACCAGAAGCTAGGAATACACCGATCGCCACCAAAAAGATGCCAGCCATCTTAATTGCTGGTACAGACTCATTTAAAAACAGAATTCCTCCCATCATTGCAAGTATAGGTGTAAGTGCGCCAAAGGCACCCATCTCGGATGCACCTATAAGGCGAACTCCATAGTTGAAAAGAATAGTGGCTAGAATACCTATCACTAAACTTTGAATGAATATGGTAATCCCTATATCGAATGCAGATACATCATGGAAGGTAACTTTTCCGGTTAGGAGTAGAATAGGGGTGATGAATAAAGTGCCCCAAAATAAACCTATTAAAAGACCATGAAGAGGAGTAAGTCCACTTTGACGAAAGATAACTGAATAGATAGCAAAAAGTCCTGAGCCAATTAAAAAAAGAATATGGCCTCTCCAAACCCCTTCATCAGAATTAAATATAATCTGCCATAAACCAACCATTAGTGCGCCAATCAATATAATAAGTAACCCAGTTCGCCGCACCTGGTCTAACTTTTCTCCTAATATAAAAAACGCTGCTAGTGCGGTCCAAAAAGGTAGCATGCCGGGAGCAAGAACTCCACCATCAGATGCAGGAGCAAAGGATAGTCCACTTGATACAATATATGGGAAAATAGCACTTGCGCCAATCATCAACATTCCAGCCTTGAGCCAAGATAGTCCTCTGGGGATCAAATCATATTTGATCATAAAAGGTGCCATAATTAAAGTACTCGGTACCAGTCTTAGAATTAAAACCTCCTCGACTGTGAACTTGGTGCTCACAGAAAATCTCGTAGCAACTATAAATACAGCCCAGATGGAAACTGTTATTAGAGCAACAAGGACCCCTAAATATGAGCGTTTTAATTTTAACATGAACTATTTCTATATATATTCAACGATCTTGCTAGAATTATTTTTAAAAAATGTTGTACTCGTGTGCTCTATGACTCCATACTATGGGTAGTATGAAATTAAATTGGGCGAAAAAATGAATGTGGATGGAAAGTGTCTATGCGGGCAAATTGAGTTTAAAGCAGATATTGATCCCACGACTACAACGATCTGCCACTGCACAGATTGCCAGATAAATTCAGGTACTGCGTTCGGTTATGTCGTTGGAGCTGTTAATGATAGCTTCAAGCTACTTAGGGGAAAATTAAGTTTCTACGTTAAAGTAGCTGATAGTGGAGCAAAACGTGAGTTATCCTTTTGTGGTGTTTGTGGGACCAGAATTTACGCTCGACCGATAGATGGAAAATCTGGTTTTTTGGGATTGCGGGTTGGGGCAATTAGACAAAGAAGGATACTACAACCCAAGCGGCAAGCATGGAAAAAATCTTGTTTAGATTGGGTGAAGTCAATTGAAACAGAGCGCACCTTTGAGACTCAGCCTAGATAAAATTCGTGAAATAAAATTAAGTATACTGGAAAAAAATTATGAAAAAAGGATATATTCTTGGACAGATAACGATTACAGATCCGGAAAAATATCAAAAATACGCTTCAGAGACAGAAAAAATCATCAACAAGTTTGGAGGTAGGTATTTAGTAAGAGGTGGCACTCAATCTGTTGCTGAGGGGACACCACCGGGAAATCGTGATGTTGTAGTTGAATTCGATAGTCTGGAAAAAGCAAAAGAGTTTTACCACTCTACAGAGTACGCAGAAATAATCGATTTTCGCAAACAGAACTCAACAGGTTATATCCTTTTAGTCGAAGGATATTAAATCAAAACGTATTTAAAAATTCTTATAAATAGTCTATTTATCGAACTGGTTTCAGTTTCCAGCTTAACATGACTACTTCATCAAAAAAGGGCATAGTAACTCTTATTATAGCAACCTTCTTTCTCTCTTTGATGGACGGTATGTCGCGTTATATGGCCGAACTCTATGATGTTTTGAATATAAATATGTTTCGGTTTTGGATAATTGGAAGTTTTGTAATTTTGATCAGCTTAAGGGGCCGTGGTGTTTTACGGTCAATTCTTAAGACAAAGCAACCGATCGTTCAGATTTCTAGAGGTCTTTTATTCATTTCATCTTTATTAATGGCTATCTATTCATACACTCAAGTTGGATTGATAGTTACGCACGCGTTAATGGCAGTTTTCCCTCTTCTTACAGTACTCTTGTCGGGGGTGTTTTTGAAGGAAGAAATTACACAAATAAAATTAATTGCAGTGGGAGTAGGGTTCATTGGTGTAATTATTATTATCAATCCAGTAAATCTTCAATTCTCTTTGGTATCTTTCCTACCTCTGATCTCTGCAGTTACGTTCGCAATTTATGCAGTTCTCACGCGTAAAGTTGCCTTAACAGACAATACCGAAACCAGTTTTTTTTGGGTATCTGTAGTATCTGCGATAGCGATTACAATTCCAAGCCCACTGTTTTATAACCCGATACAATTTTCTGACATATATTTCCTAATTTTGTTGTGTATGTTTAGTTTGTTGGGACACTTTTTGCTGACTAATGCATATCGCTATACAGAAGCCAGTGTTTTACAACCATTTTCATATTTTCATCTTTTCTTCGCTTCATTAGTTGGAATTATTTTTTTTAAAGACCCTTTAACGATTTCAACTGTTGCTGGAGGGTTGCTAATTGTTTTTGGTGGAATTTTGATTTCCAGAAAAAGTTAAATGTATTTTTAGAAGCGAACGCAGGGATATTTAAAGTGACATTTTTTACATAAGAGTTTGTCAAATTTATTTCTTTTTGGGTTCTAGCTTTTGTACTTGGGAATTGCGTTTATAAATACAAAATTGAAGTGAATTATACAAGAAAGATCCATCATTTTTTTCTGCTATTTTTTCCAATTTTTGCTAGCTAGTTATTTTCCTTCCCGTTCTGGAGGATTTCTGGGCCTGTTTGGGGTTGGTATCCTGAATATAAAAATTTCAATAAGTACGGCAGTGAGGCAAAAGCGTTTACAGTCATAGTTGTAAAAATGAAGGATGGGTCGGCTGAAGCAGTAAAAGACGTTATTCTCCAGCCCTCAAAGTCACCCACTAACCTTTTTAGTTGTGTTGCTCAATACAAAGATACAGATGATAACTTTATCTATATTGAATTGAATACTCTTGAGAATAGAATGGATGCTGATCAATATTAATTGAGAGGTTATAGCAGGCCTCTTACCCCTTTGTTGTTCCGGAAATGTCTAGAGAGTTTTTTAGTAACGCTGAGGATTTCGTCTGGTTTAATTCTAATTATTTTTAATAGAAGCAAGCTTTTTCTTTCATACTCGTTTATACCACACTTATCCGTGAGCTATTATCAACACAGGTCAATCCTTTTTATATAATCCTTTAATTAAATCAGAAGCATTTTTTTATTTCTTTTTTTTTATAATTTTGTATATATGCGCTTACGCTCGTGTCTCTAACCCCTGAAAATTCAGATAATGGTTATGCAACGGCGTAAATGTTTTTAATTCGGGCCGGGCTTTGTTTCATGCTAGAAAGCATAAAGTCCCATCCGCCTAGTTTTGAGAGGGTTTGCGTTATTTATTAACGTTGTATGCCAACGGGTTTTAACACCAATTTAGCATTGAACGTTTTTGCCTTTTTATCGCGAACTTTTTTTTTGAAAATGCTGCTCAGGCAGCAATACAAGGAGAAAGAAAATGACGTCACACAATCAAGTTAATTCTACGCAAGCTCCTTGGGGGCAGCATTTAGTGCTAGACTTTAATGGATGCTCTAAAGAACTTTTATCTAACAAAGAAAATATTCTTAATTGGAGTAAAGAGCTAGTGGAAGCTATTGATATGGTTGCCTATGGTGAGCCGATCATTGAGCATTTTGCTACACATTCTCATGAGGCGGCCGGCTACACTTTACTTCAGATGATTGAAACTTCAAATATTGCTGCGCACTTTGCGGAAAATATTGGACAGGCATATATTGATGTTTTTTCATGCAAAGCATTCGATGTTGAGGTGGCGCTTGAAGTATGCAAAAAATATTTCAATCCAGCCAAATTCAATATGCATAGTATGGACCGCGGGTTCCATAAGAATGATCAGGCTGGGGAAAGAAATTTTTCTAAGGAGGTTCAAAATGAACAGGCGGCCTAACTTTATTGAAGACGTTCATAGTATTTATACTCTTAAAGGTAGCAAGGCCTTTCAAGGCTTTGAGATAAATAGAACTTTGTTTGAAGGTGCAAGCCAATATCAAGATATTGCAATTTATGAGAATGACTCACTTGGTCGTGTATTGACTCTAGATGGAATTATTCAGATCACAGAATGTGATGAGTTCGTTTATCAAGAGATGATGGCACATGTGCCTCTTTTTTCTCATGAAAACCCAGAACATGTCTTGATTATTGGCGGTGGCGATGGTGGAATTTTGCGGGAGGTTCTTCGACATAATGACGTAAAAAAAGTTGTCATGTCAGAAATTGATCAGATCGTGATTGATGCCTGTGTGGAGTATATGCCGAGTGTTAATAATGCTGGTAAAGTTTATAGAGATCCAAGGACTCAGCTTATTGTTGGTGATGCTTTTGCATATGTTCAAGAAACAGAGCTAAAATTCGATGCGGTCATCATCGACTCCACTGATCCCACTGGACCGGGAGAAAAGTTATTCAGCCATGAATTTTATAAAAATGTTGTTAAAATTCTCAACAAAAATGCTTTGATATCGACGCAGGGAGGCGTTCCTTTATTTCAACCCGGTGAAGTAGGGAATACACATTCCTGTTTAAAAGACGCGGGCTTAAATGCGAGTTGTTATATTGCTGCTGTTCCAACCTATTATGGCGGCTACATGACTTTGGGTTTTGGGGCCTTAAATTCAAAATGGTCGCTGCCGGACTTAGAAACATTAGAACAGCGGTTTAAAAGAGCATGCATTAGAACTAAACATTATAGTCCCGCTATGCATCGTGCATCTTTTGTTCTTCCCCCATGGATTGAAGATGACATTAATACTAAATCAAATAAAAAAGAGGAGGCTGCATAAGATGAACCATCTTGATAGTGATTATTTCTCAACCTGCTCTTCGACAGGCGATCAGTTTGCTGGACGGCATATATTAGCCGACTTTTGGGGAGTAGAGCGTATGGGCGAGTTAGACTTTATTCAGACGACCATTGAAGAAAGTGCACGCAAGGCTGGTGCTACCATTCTACATTCCTACTACCATCCTTTTGGTGAAGGAATGGGCGTTAGTGGCGTAACTGTCTTATCTGAAAGTCATATTAGTATACATACTTGGCCAGAACGTAATTTTGCATCAATTGATATTTTTATGTGCGGAAACTGTGATCCTCAAACTTCCGTTGATTATTTGCAGAAGATTTTGAAGCCCTCATCAGTCGATCAGAGCTTGAATCGTCGAGGTGTCATTTCTGCTGTTGCGCAAATATATAGTTAGATATTGGAGTGGTTGAAGTATGAGGGTCTAAGGTCTATTGCTAAAACATTTTAGATTTTCTAGTTAGGAACTTATAAGGCTTTATCAATATTTTAATTTTCTCGTTGCTCTTATATTAAATACGAATACTAGGAAAACTTTTCAAAAGCATTATCACGATTTCTGCTTTTTTTTGGAGAACGGACCACGCTTTCTTTTTCCCTCTCTTTTTTTCTTCCTTCGATCACTGGTCATTTGGTTAACTTTTTCTTCATCAAAACTCTCTACTTCTTCGATAGGGGGTAGTTTTCCTTTAAAATTCTCTATTAGTGCTATAGCAATATCCTCAGAAGAAAACTGAGTTAAAAGTTCTTTAGCTAATTTCAGTTCGCCAGAGCTCTTTTTTTGGCTTTTCGAAAGGTAGTTAATGATTTTCTCATTATCTTTGCGTTCTATTTCTTGTTGAGACAGAAACTTATTTATAACGGGCTTTACTTTGGCCGAATGGATCAACCTCTCGTATCTTCTCCTCTCACCAGGTGAACAAAAAAGAATACTCCGCCCCTTGTTGCCAGCTCTCCCTGTTCTCCCACTTCTGTGTATTAATATTTCTGAATTTTGAGGAAGCTCAGCATGTATCACTATATCTAGATTAACTAAATCAATTCCTCTTGCTGCAACATCTGTTGCAACACATATCTTACAACGGCCGTTCTTGATGGACTGTAACGCTTTAAATCTTTCTGATTGATTAAGAGCTCCTGATAAAGATACTACTGAAAAACCTCTATTTAACAATCTAGAAGAGATATGTGTCACAGCGTTTCTAGTAGAGCAAAAAATTATTACTGTTTTATCATCATGAAATCGCAGAAAGTTAAATATAGCATTCTCTATGTCATACCTTTTAATCATGTACGTTTCATAAGATATATCGGTATGGGCTTTTCCTAAACTGGTGGCTTCAATTCTCACTGCATCTTTTTGATACTTTGATGCTAATGACAATATTTTTTTTGGAATGGTTGCGGAAAACATAAGTATACGTTTACTCTTTGGGCTTTGATTAACAATAATGTCTAAATCTTGTTTGAATCCCAGATCTAGCATTTCATCAGCTTCATCAAGCACGAGTGATTTAATGTTGTTTAGGTCAAAAGTTTTCCTACGTATGTGATCATTTATCCTACCAGGTGTTCCTATTAAAAGATCAACTCCATTTCGGATATTATTTCTCTCCTTTTTAATATCCATTCCGCCGATCGCTGTAGAGATTGTGATAGAGGTCTTGGAAAACAGCCATGCTAATTCATTAAAAACCTGTAAAGCTAGTTCTCGTGTAGGGGTGACGATCAGAGTTTTAAGTTTATTATCCTCATCTATAATTTCTTTAAGCCCATCACATGATATTGACAAACCATACGCGAGTGTTTTGCCTGAGCCAGTTTGAGAGCTCACCAGAAGATCTTTACCACTATTACCCGGGCCTAGGACTAAACTTTGGACTGAAGTTAGTTTTTCATATCCCTTTTCATCTATTGCGGATTGTAACTCTTTTGGGACGTTTTTTAAGTCAACCATTTGCCCAATCTATAGAATAATCAAAATAAAGATATAGCTAAGATATATAATTTTTAATACCAATTTGTTATTGGTAGTTTATGAGTTCAACCAGTAATAAGTGAACACAGCCTTAGCTAAGATTTCTTAATATATAACTAAAAGAAGGTATCTAGGTACGGTTAGCAAGAAAATGGCGCATAACTTTTTCTGCACCATCTGGATCATCTCGATGCGGTCCATGCCCAGAACCCTCAAACATATGTAGGCAAGCATTTTCACCGATGGAATCTGCAATGACTTTAGAACATAGAGTTGGTGTGACGGGGTCTAGTGTCCCGCCAATGACTAATGTAGGACAAGTGATATTCGCAATCTCGGCACGCATATCCATGCTAGCCATTTCGCCAGCAAAGAAATGGATCGCCACTTCAGGGCGCTCGATAGCGCGCTCACGGAAAGCATTTGCTTCTGGCGCGTTCGGGTTGCTATAAAGCGGCAAGCATACCTCGCCATAAGTATCATAGGCATCTTGGGACGGGTTGGAAAAGAACTGGTGCGATACCTCCGCAGCACGTTTCCCGCCAAGTTTGCGCATTATTTTCACGGTCTCGTCAAGACGAAATTGCGCAGCTGTCGAGGATAGTATCAATTTTGATAACCCAGAAGGATGGCGTGCAGCAAAATGCATTGCTACCATTCCTCCAAAAGACTGTCCGAATACTACAGGAGAGTGAATTCCAAGTTTCTTGCAAAATAATGCAAGATCGTCAGCCCATTGATCCAGATGCCAAGTTTCTTTCGTACCAGTTGAGCGTCCACAACCACGATGGTCCAGATAGATTAACTGATGCGTATTGCTGTATCGGTCAAAATAGGGACGCAATGTTGAGTGGTCATAGCCCGGTCCACCATGCAACAAGATCAATGTTGGGCGTTGTTCCATTTTTGGAGTGTTAGCATCAAGGCTTTCTCCTACGACGTCAAAAAAGATGCGTGCTGAACCAACATCAATAAGCATAATACTTCCTTATAAATGATCCATCGTGATTATTAAACATTTATAAGGTATTATCTCAATTATTTATAAAAAATTTAAGGCTATTATGTATTATTTTATAAATGTCTGGGGTGGTAGAATTCGAACCTTAGGTACACGGGATCAAAACCTGTAGATATTGTTGTCAGGTTTTATGAGTATTCTCATAACCCTTTAAAATAGTTCTTATGCCACGAAAACTGTTGTCAAAAATCCAGGCTTAATTAAACAGCTTGAGCGTCTTTGAGCAGATATTTTGCGCCTAAAATATAGTTAAAACAGCAGTGGAAATTTTTGCCGATTTTAAGGCCATTAACTCTCAAGACGGTAGCTTCTTAAGTCATTAAAATTTATTTTGACAACGGCTAAAACTCAAGTAAAAGGCAAAGATGATTTTGGAGAGAGATCAATGTCCTCAGAGAAAAAAGGTATACTTTTTATAATAGCTGGAATGGCTGTTTTTTCCATTCAGGATATAGTTATTAAATCGCTAGCCAATCAGATTTCATTAACTCAGATTTTATTTTTTCGAGCAGCGTTAGGGACTATCCTATTAACAAGCCTTTTATGGTTCTTAGGAAAACCTTTAAAGTTTGGATCCTCATATCCGTTGGTAGCCATTTTTAGAGGGAGCTCCTTCTTTTTAGGGTTCACTTTGTTTTATATCTCAATCTCTAAGTTGCCCTTGGCAATAGCTACAAGCTTATTTTTTATCCATCCCATAATCATTACTGTTATCTCGATATTTTTTCTTAAGATTTCCATCGGATTTCATAGAATTATTGCCATCATTATAGGTTTTATAGGCACACTATTAATCGTCAAACCCTCATTTAATAATTTCGATTGGTATATGTTATTTCCGATAGCAACTGCTTTTAGCTACTCTGTCGGTATGCTTTTAGCAAAAAAAACAAGTGATAGAGATAATGCCTTTCAACAGTCCTTTCATATATATTTTGGGGGACTTATTTTAAGTCCCTTTGTAACTGTTTTGGCGATAAATGCTTTCCCAAATATGGATGTTAAGCAGTTAGAATTTCTCTATCTAACTTGGACAATCAGCGATTTCAACGCCTTATTGGCTCTTTTGATTATTGCGTTTACGGGTACAATTGGCATTTTCTCTCTTGTATATGCCTATAATATTGGATCACCTCAGTCGAATGCCCCGGCAGAGTATATACTTCTAGTATATGCGTTGTTAGCAGGTTATTTCATTTTTGGGGAAGTTCCTGATCTTCTATCGTTTGTTGGAATGGTTTTTATATCGTTAAGCGGAACATACATTTTTGTAAGGGAAAATATAAGAGAGCAGATTGTGGCTGCAGAAAAGCAATGGTAGATTGAATAACTTAGATATAGGTAGCAATACTAGTTTGAAATATAATCAATGGCTAGGGTGGTAAGATTCGAACCTACGGTACACGGGATCAAAACCCGTTGATATTGTTATCAGGAGTTATCAGGATTCTCATAACCCTTTAAAATAGTTCTTATCCTTCTCATGCTTCTTATGTGTTATCAGGAAAATCAAGAAAACTGTTGTCAAAACTGTTAAATTTTAAGGAAATAACTAAATGCGGTACTTGCTTACCACTTTTTCGTTCCATTCTAAACCAATACCGGGTTTATTAGGAATTTGAACGTGTCCATCAATAACAGTAAATGGATCTAAAAGTATATCGTCTGCCCAATCAAGCCACTCTAGCCAGTGCGCTGTTTGGGATACTCTCATTACGTGAGAACCGACCTCAGGATAAAAGTGCGTGGAAATGGGTATTCCTCCAGTACCAGCTATCGCTGCCGAGTTTATCCAACCGGTCACACCACCAATTCTCATAAAGTCTGGCATCACTAAGTTCGAAGCTTTTTTTTCAATAGCCTTGTAAAGCTCTCTGGGTCCATAAAAGTTTTCACCTAGTTGAATAGGCGTTTTTATTTTTCTTGTTAGTTGGGAGTAGCCTTCTAGGTTATCGTAAACAAGTGGCTCCTCGATCCAAGTCAAATCAAATTGGTCAAGTACCCTACATTTATTTAAAGCCTCTTCCAAAGATAAACATTGATTAAAATCAACCATAAGTTTAACTTCCGTTCCGATAGCCTTTTTTACGGTTTCGATAGCCTTCAAATCGTCATTGTAGTTTTCCCTGCCCAATCGCATTTTTATAGCCGAAAAGTTTCCTTGCTCAACTAAGAACTTGGCCTCCTTTGAAAGGACATTACCTTTTTCTAACCACAGTCCATTACTGTTATAGGCTTTGACTGGGCCAACGGTACCTCCCAAGTAGCAGCATAAAGGTTGAGAAGCTGCCTTGGATACAGCATCCCAGATCGCCATATCTACCCCAGATACGGCAGTAAGAGATAATCCTTCATAACCTATAAAATGTAACGATTGTCTCATTAGCTCAAAGTTATCATAAGGAGCTAGCTTCTTGTTTTGGAGTACCTCATTGAAGTCATCAATGATTGAACTGATATATTTTAAGGATTTACCTATATAGGGTTGCAAATAGCTTCTCCCCACGATTCCCTCGTTTGTGTAAAGATCGATTAAAAGGATTGGCCATTCTTTAATATAAGCAATTTTAGCTTTAATGGGTCTTTTTAACGTTAAAATAATTGACCTTGTTTTTACTTCTTTGAAAGTTAACATTTTAATTAATCCTTTTTGAGACCTATATAATATTTAGTGCTTAAAAAGATCTTATCATATATTCTCTCAATTTAACTTATTGAAAAAATTTACTTTGGGCATAGGATTCAAACCTACGGTTCTTATCTAATTTTTTGATCAAAAGAAAGATTGCCACCAGCCCAAATTGGTAAATTCTCCTTATCATTGAGCCATTTTTCTTCTTCAGGGGTATTAGCTCTTCCAAACTCTGAATTTCTTTGCGGGTAACGCCCAAATTTTTCTAAAACCTGCCTATGTTGATCTACCGCTTTTTTATTTCTTCCTTCAAATAAACTGAAATCAGGATGAGCGTCAATTGCCATGTCAATTATTTCGCATGCGCGAACAAGGTCGACTATTTCTTCTGAATGGGCCAAAGCCCAGGGAAGTAAATACAGTAGTGCTGGGGGCAATTTTAAAGTTTGTTCGACTTTCTCTTTACTAACTAGGTCTCGAACGAGCTCGCGTCCTATGTAGTCATACGAAAAAGCTTCGGCCGTCCCTCGAAAACATGAGCGAGATAGTTGATCTGCTAAGAGCACTCTAGCAACCTGGCCCTCAATTGTGAACCATTTATCCTCCACCAAAGTTTGTGGATCAGCTTTCAGTTCGCGAATAACAGATGAAAATGGTTTGCAAATATCGTCTAAAGCAGTTCCACTTCTAAACCATATGCCTAATAGTGGCTCCACTGTTTCATCGTAAAAAAGGCTTTTTCTATCATTAGGATTATTAATATCGCAGCCACACATGTAATTTAAAACACTGCTCGGAGAACGAGGATTATTAAGAGCTTTCAGGACTGCGGGCTTGTTACTAAATTGCTCAGGGGTAAGATCGTCTGGTAACATCATTTAAAATCCCTTTTTTATAGTGTATCATAAAACAATCAATTTTTTCTCGTAATAAAAGGAGTAGAGATGCGTGCGATTGGCTTAATGAAGCATGGCGGACCTGAAGTGCTAGAGCTTATTGAAGTGCCTGAGGTTAAACCTGAAGCGGATGAAATACTGGTGCAGGTGTTTTGCGCAGCTATAAATCCAACAGATATTTTAGCTCGTAATGGAGGTATAGCAGAAAGACAAAAACCTTATGATCCTCCATATGTTCCGGGAATGGATGTTTCTGGGAAAGTAATGGAGATTGGAGAAAACGTCAAAACTCGTCTTAAAAAAGGCGACGCGGTCATGGCAATG
>QOQE01000019.1 GCA_003331935.1 Alphaproteobacteria bacterium
AAAAGGAAAAGGAGCTCGGTGCCAATATTAAATTTGAAGATATTATGGATGAGGTTGCAGGAGTATATCCTAAAGTCATGCTTGATGGAGAAATGGAAGCCGGTGCATGGTCATGCGGAATGGTGGTTGGTCTAATCAATGATATACCGAGCTGCAAAGAGCTGATTGACGGAATAATGGATGAGGCCGACAGATTGATAACTAAGAGACTAGAAGGTATGCTGTCTGCCTAAAATACGTGATAGCATACTAAGAATTTTTTTCTTTGATAAGTTTCAGTCGTTGCTCTAGATATTGAGACTTGAGAGCTTTCTCAATGCGCTCATCAAGAACATCGTCGTGCACACTATCCATTATTATATCATTTATAGAAAGCTTCATGCCAGTTACCGCTTCTGAGGATAACTCCTTAACTCGCTTAATAAAACTGTGAGCTTGTTCTATAACATTCTCACCATCATTTATTATCTGATCGAAAAAACCAACGCCTTTAAGTTCTTCTTCTGATATTTTAGTTGCCGTTATTAATAGTTTCTTTGTAACAGCTTGTCCAAAAATATTTAAAAATCGCTTTATTCCAGCAGGGTGGTAATGTATCCCTATCTTAGCGGGGGGTACCATAATCTCGATATCTGGAACTGAAATTCTAAAATCACAGGCGCAAGCTATTTCCACGCCTCCACCGTATGCGCTTCCATTTAAAGCACAAACTGTCGGATGAGGAAAGTTCTGAATACTATCACACAAATTTGACATATCATTTGATTGTAACTCTTGATTTTGTCTATTTTGTCCAATAATTGAAATTAGCTCTGAAAAGTCAGCTCCAGAGCAAAAGACTTCTCCCTCTCCTGAAATTATTAAGGCATAAATATCTGATTTTGCCTCACTATATAGAAGGTCTCGTATCAACATCATAGCTTCTGACTTAAGCGCATTTCTTTTTTTGGGTGAGTTTAATGTCAACACTCCCACTCCATTATTCTTTGTGAATTTCACACTATTCATTTTTGTTTCAATACTATGGGTTTATTGTTTTGATAGGAAATTAAGGTTTATAGGGATATTAAAATAAAAATTGCAGGAAGACCAAGGCTATTCTTAGTTTAAGCCGATTTGGGGTTGGGGTATAGTAAAAATATAATTGAGTTTTTTGGTGGCAATTACAATTATATTAATATGACGTAATTATTTAAAAATATTTTCTTTAAAATTCTTTCTCTTGACTTTTTGTATCAATTCAGGTGTTGTTAAAAGTCTGACAGGGGTGCCTCGATTATCAACGAGGCTGAGAATAACCCTTTAACTTGAACCGGGTAATGCTGGCGTAAGGAGTCTTGAGAAAGAGTATTCCCCTTAACAGCAACATTTTTATGGAGAACGATCTATGAATACTCTGGAGAAATTAAAATTAACAAATCCTTTAGTGCATTGTATAACCAATTATGTCTCGATGGATATCGCAGCAAATACCCTTCTAGCGGTTGGAGCATCACCGGCGATGATACATACCCCAGAAGAGAGTGGGGATTTTTCTCCATTAGCGGGCGCATTAACTATAAATATAGGAACTATTTCCCCAAATTGGCTTGAAGGTATGGAAAAAGCAATTGCAGCAGCTAATGACGCAAAAGTTCCGTGGGTATTGGATCCCGTGGCACATTTCGCAACACCTTATCGGAAAAGTTCAGTGATTAAACTGATGTCCCTCAATCCCTCAGTTGTGCGAGGTAACGCTTCTGAAATTTTAGCCTTGCAGGGTGAAGAGACCGAGGCAAAGGGTGTGGACTCCCTTGAAGGGGTTGAAACGGCCTTAGATGCAAGTAAGGAATTGGCAAAAAAGTATAATTGTACAATCGTAGTGACTGGCGAGACCGACATTATTACCGACGGTGAAAAAGTTACTCGAGTATCAGGAGGATCTTCTCTTATGTCGAGTGTCACAGCCGTCGGCTGTTCTTTGACATGTCTGGTTGGAGCTTTCGCGGCGATTACCGATCCTTATACAGCTAGCGTTAGTGCAACCTCTTTATTTGCTGAGGCAGGACACAGAGCAAAATTACATGCAAGCGGACCCGGGTCTTTTAGAATGTATTTTTTAGACCAACTATCGTTAGTGTCTCCTGATGATTTTTTATCTTTAAAGTGGGCTAAGTAGTGTTTGAAACCTCAAAATTAAAACTCTATCTAGTTACTGACCCTCATCTCTGCGCTTCTTTTGGTTTGGTGAATACAGTTAATGCTGCAATTAAAGGTGGAATAACAATGGTTCAACTGCGAGATAAAGAAGCATCAACAAAAGAGAGGATCGAAATGGGAAGAGAGCTAAAGAAAATATTAAAAAACAGTGAAGTCCCTTTGATCATCAATGATGATGTCGAGGCAGCTGTTGCGATAGACGCAGATGGTGTACACGTCGGGCAAAGTGACGAGAACACTATTGAAATTCGAAGAAAAATTGGAAAACAAAAAATTGTCGGATTGTCTTGTGAAACGATTAAAGATGCGAGAGATGCAGACCCAGCTATAGTCGATTACATAGGTATAAGTCCAGTTTTTCCAACAAAAACAAAAACGCATTTCAATGCTTACATCGGTTTAGATGGTATAAGTGATATAGTAAATGCTACATCGATACCAACAGTTGCTATTGGCGGATTGAAAAAAGAGCACTGTAGAGAAATATTTACAAGGGGCTGCAAGGGAATGGCTGTAGTATCTGCGATATGTGGTCAAGAGGACCCCGGCAAGGAAACCGAGTTATTGCATGCTGAAATGCAACGAATTCTCAAACATAATCAAGTGGTGCTGTAAGGGTGTCAAATAACGTAAAAAATGTGCTGTCTATCGCTGGTTCTGATCCATCAGGGGGTGCAGGAATACAAGCAGACTTAAAAACATTCGCGGCGAATGGTGTATATGGTATGGCCGCTATCACTGCTTTGACAGTCCAAAATACTGTCGGGGTAGAAGGAATTCATTTGGTGCCAGCAAACTTTGTTTCATCCCAAATTGAAGCTATCTTCAGTGATATTGCCGTAAGCTCTGTTAAAGTTGGTATGGTTGCGAATGCTGAAATCGCAGAGGAGGTTGGGACTACATTAGCAAAATATAGAAATTTAATCTTAGTGGTTGACCCCGTTATGGTGGCAAAAGGTGGGTCGCCTTTGTTAGATAAAAGAGCAATCCAAGCTGTCAAAGATAATCTGCTCCCACTCGCTACAATTGTTACACCAAATTTGCCAGAAGCGGCGATACTACTGGGTTCTTCCATCGCTAAATCTGAAGAGGATATGATTTATCAAGGTAAGGCTTTATTAAATTTAGGGTCTAAGTCTATCTTGATGAAAGGCGGACATTCAGAGGGCATAACAAGCAACGATTTATTAGTAACTGAAAATAATTATGTCTGGTTCAATGAGAAAAGAATAAATACAAAAAATACACACGGTACAGGATGTACTTTATCCTCTTCTATCGCGAGCTTTTTGGCAAAAGACTATTCGGTAGAGGAAGCTGTCTCCAAAGCTAAAAAGTTTGTAACTAATGCAATTAGAAACTCAAAAAATCTATCAGTTGGCAAGGGCCATGGACCTACTAATCATTTTTATGCGCTTGAAGGATCAAACAAAATTATAGGAGAATAACAATGATTTTGAGACTATTACTTTTATTTTCTTTTTTTACAGCAAATAGTTTAGTTGCTCAGGAAAAAATGACCCTTTTGTTGGACTGGTTTATAAATCCAGATCATGGTCCAATTATTATCGCTCAAGAGATGGGCTACTTCTCTGATCAAAATCTAGAAGTTGAAATAATAGCCCCCGCTGACCCATCTGCTCCACCAAAGCTCGTGGCTGCTAGTCAAGCTGATTTAGCGGTAAGTTACCAACCACAATTGCATTTGCAAATTACACAAGGGTTACCCTTAATCCGGGTTGGGACCCTAGTGGCTACACCTCTCAACTGTCTATTAGTTTTAGAGAAAGGTCCAATAAAAACGCCAAAAAATTTGGCTGGAAAAAAAATTGGCTTTTCAGTTGCAGGTGTAGAAGAGATCCTACTATCTGCGATCTTAGAGAAATATAGTGTGGATTTAGAAGATGTTGAGCTAGTAAACGTTAACTTTTCACTGTCACCTTCTTTAATGTCTGGTCAAGTTGACGCTGTTATAGGAGCTTTTAGAAACTTCGAACTAAATCAAATGAAGATTGCAAATGTGCCTGGGAAATGTTTCTTCTTAGAGGAAGAAGGAGTTCCTCCCTACGATGAGTTAATTTATGTTGCTAACGCAAACAATATTGATAAAGAAAAAATTCGCAAATTTCTCAAAGCGACAGAGTTGGCAACCCAATACATCATTAATAATCCAGAGGAAAGCTGGAAGATATTTGCGTCAACCTCTAAAGAGCTAAATGATCGATTAAATAGGATGGCATGGGCAGATACTTTGCCTCGTTTTGCACTGAGGCCTTCGGCATTTGATGCCGGAAGATATCTAGAATTCCAGGATTTTCTTCTTAATAATAAATTAATAAATAAAGCTTTTCCGATTTCGAGTATAGCTATAGATGTGACGAGGAAATAAATGGAATACAGTAAAGTTTTTTCAAACTGGAGAGAATTATATAAGACTGAATGGAATTCCTATACAGAACATCTATTTGTGGAGAAAATAGGCGATGGAACGTTACCAAAGATTGCCTTCTTAACATATCTCAAGCAAGACTACATCTTTCTTAAACATTTTTCTAGGGCTTGGGGGCTCGCGATTGTTAAGTCGGACAGTATCACAGAAATGCATACTTGTTCTAAAGTTGTTCATGCGCTATTAAGTGAGGAAATAAACTTACATATCAAATTTTGTAATAATGAAGGCATCCCAACCAAGGAGCTAGAAAAGACAAATGAAATGCATCAAAATTTGGCTTATACAAGGTTTGTTTTAGATTCTGGTTATTCAGGAGATTTTTTGGACCTCATGGCTGCACTCGCTCCGTGTATATTTGGCTATGGGGAAATAGGTGTAAGATTGGGATCCTCACAACATAGTGCAGTCTACAATGAGTGGATAAAAACATATGCCGGCAACGATTACCAAAGTTTATGTTATGAAGTGGGCGAATTAATTGATAATTCTGTAACAAGAAAGTTGGGCGAAAATTACATAACTTCAGGCAAATTTCAGGAACTTTCTCTCAAATTTAAAACTGCTACACTACTAGAGAAAGAATTTTGGGAAATGGCAGATATATAATGTCCTTTACCTCCCCATCAATAGAATTGATTGGAAGTGTGCGCTCAGAAAACGAGGTTTTGTTTAGGGATCTCAGATTGGTAATAAAGGCTGATCAGTGGACTTGCCTTCTTGGCTCTTCAGGGATAGGGAAATCAACTGTTCTGCGACTAATTGCTGGATTACCTACTCACGTAAAACTCGATGGTAGCATAAAAAGTGATGATCAATTATCTATATCAAATCGTGTTTCCTATATGGCACAAAATGATTTACTGCTTCCATGGGCAAGTGTAAGCGATAATATTTCTTTAGGCAGTAAATTAAGAGGACGTAAATACTCTTCAGAAAAAAAATTAAAAATTATAAAAAAAGTTGGGTTACAGAACCACAAAGAAAAATACCCTTTTCAGCTTTCGGGAGGACAAAGACAACGCACTGCTCTCGCTAGAACGTTGATGGAAAATACGCCCATCGTTTTGTTAGATGAACCATTCGGTTCTCTTGACTCAAATACCAGAGAAGAAATGATAGATCTTACGTTTAAAAGTCTGAAAGGAAAAACCGTTTTATTTGTTACCCACGACCCTCATGAAGCTGCCAGGCTGTGCGAAAGCATCTACATATTAGAGCGCCAAAAGACAATGAACAATAAAAGTCTTAAGCCACCATTTCCAAAAACCTATTCCGATAAATCTGTTTTTGATCTTCAGCATTCATTACTAGAAAAAATAAAAAGCAACCATTCATGAAAGTTTTTATTTACGTAGTGTGCGCTTTTTTGTCAATTTTGTTTTTTTGGGAACTATTGATAAGGTTAGCAGAGCCTCCTCCCTACATTCTTCCAACACCCTACTCAGTGCTAATTTCATTTAAAGAAAACTCTATACTTATTTATGAACACGCAATTGTGACGATCATAGAAGTCTTAATTGGCCTCACCGTTGGTGTTATATTGGGAATGATTACTGCTATAACATTAGAAATATTTGTCTCGGCTCGTTTGATCTTCAGACCACTTTTGATATTTAGTCAATCTATTCCAGTATTTGCGATCGCTCCATTACTTACTTTATGGCTTGGTTATGGTATCTTATCGAAAGTCGTTATGGCAATATTGATCATTTATTTTCCTGTCACCTCCGCATTTCATGATGGTCTTTCTCAAACTCCGAAAAGATATCTTGATCTTGCCAAAACCATGGGAGGAAGCCAATGGAGGAACCTCTTGTTTTTAAAAATTCCTCATAGCATACCCTCTCTCTGTTCCGGAATAAAGCTAGCGAGTGTCTATGCACCTATTGGAGCAGTTATTGGAGAGTGGGTTGGTTCGTCACAAGGATTGGGATATCTTATGATTTTAGCAAACGGTCGGGTAAAAACTGACCTTATGTTTGCAAGCCTTCTCACGCTGGGACTTTTATCAATTACTTTATTTAGCTTAATAAGCTACCTGTTACAGATTTCCCTCACCAAATATTTAAGAACATAATTTCTGCTAAAGATGGCAACGAGGAAATCTTTAAATACCACTTTTTTAGAGGTAAGGTGATCGAAGTTATCATTTCGAGATTGATTTCTTAACCTGAACAGATTAAAGAGAGAAAGTGGAAATTGTATGGCAAATTTAATTCATGAGCTTTTTATCCTCTCCTTATATGAGTTCCTTTGTAGGATTCGAGAGCCTATTTGACGAAATTGAACGGATGTCTTCCGTAAAGCAATCCTCATATCCAGCTTATGATATAAAAAAGATTTCAAGTAATGGTTTTTTAATTGTTCTTGCCCTTGCTGGTTTTAGTACTAGAGATTTAGTGGTCGAAGCAACCTCTAGTGAATTGGTCGTCTACGGCAATGTTGAAAAGAATCGTCAAACAGAGTACATTCATAAAGGAATAGCTAAACGGGCTTTCACCAAAACCTTTAGACTGGCTGACAATGTGGTAGTTGATGGCGCTGAGTTTAAAGACGGGTTGTTATCTATTCATCTACATAGAGAAGAACCAAGAAAAGAGATACCTAAGAAGATTTCTATTAAATCATAAAGTTTTATTGAAAGATCAAAATAATTGAAAAACGAGCAAGAAAAGAAGCAATTACAGAGAAAGAAACTTTTGAATGAGATAGTCTCTAAAGACGCTAAATCTTTCGAAGAAAAAGTTACAAACATACGTTTATCAAGAGAAGTTGACAAACTGCGTTTTGAGGCAGCATTCAAAACTCTCCTAAAAAGGTAAATTATCAATCTTTAGCGAATGTCTTTTAGCATTGTCCTCGCACTGTAAGATAAATCTTCCAAATTTTGACCGGTATCAATATTCTTTGATATCTCTTTGCCAAGTTCTACACCCCATTGATCAAAACTATTAATTCCCCATAACAATCCACACACAATAGTCGCGTTTTCATAGAGTGCGAGTAGTTTGCCTAAGGACTCGGCATTGGTCTTATCCCAGCTAATGAAAGTGGACGGTCGATTACCGGTCATGTTTCTATATTGATCCTTATTTGTCTGTGTTCCCGTGATAAGGGCTTCCGCCTGCGCAATAGCATTTACTATTAACCTTGAATGGGGTTCTAACTCTTTATTATTCTCATTAAATGTATTTTTACCCTCAAATGGGACCAAAAACTCCACTGGAATTTTTTCTATGCCTTGATGAAGAAACTGAAAAAAACTGTGCTGCGACTCAGTCCCAATTTCACCAAATACCAAAGGTGCTGCAGGTAACTCTAGATTATTACCTAGAGCATCAAAGCTTTTCCCATTGCTTTCCATTTCTACCTGCTGAAACCAACTAGGGAAATATTTCAAACCAATTTCATAAGGAACAATAGCAAGACTTTGAAGATTAAGAATGTTTCTATTCCATATTCTTGTTAAACCAAGAATATATGGTAAGTTAAAGTCAAGCTCCTCTTCCAAAAAGTGCTTGTCCATTTTATATGCTCCCGCCAGAAGCTGCGTGTAGCTATCTAAACCCAGAGATACGACTAAACCTAAACCAAAATGTGACCAAATGGAGAACCGTCCTCCCACCCCCTCGGGCACCTCAAAAATAGCATTTTCATCAAACCCTGCTTCCGCCGCTTTCTCTGGGAAAGACGTAACTGCTACCGCATGATCATTCAGATCTAATCCCTCGCTATCGAGAAAATTCTTAACAAACCTAAGATTTTCTAATGTTTCTTCTGTAGAAAATGATTTAGAGTTAAATATAAAAAATGTCTCTCTAGTGTCCTTCTCTTTTAGAACATTTTGGAGATTGGTCACATCAAGATTTGATACGTTTACGAGTGACGGTCCCCTCTTTTCGTTCTTCAAAGCATAATACACCATTTTCACTCCAAGATCTGATCCCCCTATTCCTACATTAATTAAATTTTTAATTTTTCTATTTTTTAGAAGAGATATAAAAGACCTGTACCGCTGAGCTTTCTTTTTTAGTCGGTTTGGGTTTCTCTCGAGAAAATGTGAGACAAACCTATTCTCGGTAACATTGGCAAATGATCCATTAAAAAGCCTTTTTTTATCATCCTCGAAGTTATTAGCCCTTCCGAGTAACTTAAGTTTAGCAAATTGCTTTGAGCTTATGAGCTGTCTTGTGATATCCAGTGATATTTCCTCAAATGAAAATGTAAATTCTTTTTGTCTGTCCGAATTTCGGAGTACATCCGCTATAACAAACTCCGACTTAATTTCATCCTCCAGAATTTCTTTAAAATATTTATTGCTATTAAGTTGCATTTTCTAATGACACACGTTTGAACATTTTTTTGTTTATATCTGATGGCACACCAGCAATATGATGTCCAATTTTTTTAACCCGATATTTTTTTTTCATTATCCCCAAGTATCATAAATAGATAAACGCCAAACAATACAATAAATAATGAAATTAAATGATAAATGTATAGTTTCTCACCCAGCAAAAGTACGCCTAGAATTGCCGCGAAGATAGGTAAAAAGTTTATAAAAAGTCCTGCTTTGGATGCCCCTACTAGCTCAACACCCCTTATAAAAAAAACCTGTGCAAGGAAAGATGGGACAAAAGCGATATATAGTATCGTAATCCAGGCAGTACGCGTAAGAGGAAGCTGTATACCTCCCAGATAGTGTTCTGTAATTAGCAGTGGAATAGAAAATATTAAAGCACTCAACGAAAAATAAGTCATTAGTACAATAGGATCGATTAACGGTTTGTTTTTCAGCCCGAGGGTAAAACCAGAGTAGAAAAAACAAGCGCAGAGCATTACCACATCGCCATAATTAAAAGACAGTAAAATTAATTTCTCATAGTCGCCTTGACTTACTACTACTATGACACCCAAAAAAGCTATTATCAATCCCATGATTTTAGTTGCATTGACATTTTCCTTAAATAATATTACCGACCCTAATAGAATTACCGCTGGCATGATGCCTTGAATGATCCCCAAGTTTATTGCCGTTGTGTTCTGGGCTGCTATATAAAACAGGGCATTAAAGCCAGTCAGCCCAAGTGATCCCATCAAGCAAAGCCAAAGAAATTTTCCATGTATTAAGTTAGAAGATGTAATTAATTTTTTATTTAGAAATAGAATTAAAAAAATCGAGATAATAAACCATCTTAAAAATACAACAACCATGGGTGACATTTCCCCAGTTGACATTCTCCCGGCTATCGTATTTCCAGCCCAACCAAGCATTGCTAAGCAAAGCAGAAGTATACCGTTTTTTAAAAAAGAAGAATAAAATCCGTAAAACACCGAGCGACTTTCTTTAGGTGATATAAAGTTTGGTGACCCCGGTACGATTCGAACGTACGACCTACTGATTAGAAGTCAGTTGCTCTATCCAGCTGAGCTACGGGGCCAAGAGAGAAAGTGGTATCATGCCAAGAGTTTATAGTAAATTTAAATTTTATCAAATTTGCCTAGGCTCTCAACTAAAAGACAAGATTTAGACAATTATAGCTAGTGGGTCCATGGCCTCTTTCTATTGTAATCAAAGTTATCACCATAGCCATTTTTTCTGATATTCATCTTTCTTTCAGAGCCTACATCAATAAAAAACAAAAGATTATTTTTCCTCGCATACAGAGTTGCCTCTTCTTTTGTTTCAAATTTTAATCGTATTTGAGTGGTTGTATCAGTAGATCCGATCCAACGCATAACCTGGTCAATTGGCTTATGATCGTTTTGGTCAAATTCTAGGAACCATTGATCTGCGTTACCAGTACCTGACTGCATTGCTGTCTTAGATGTCTTAAAAATTCGTGCTACCATCAAAAATTTCCAAAAATCAGTTTAAATTTTGTAAATGATATTATATTGAACTAGTGAACTTTTAAACCTTTAAATCTAATATGAATGTAAAAATCTTGCCAAAGTTATGAACAATATAAGTGAGATAATTATCGAAAAGAATGATTTGCGTGTAGTTTCGGAGTTTAGTCCGGCTGGTGACCAACCTGCGGCTATTGAGGAGTTGGTCGGAGGATTAAGCAAGGGAGAAAAGAATCAAGTTTTGCTCGGAGCAACGGGTACAGGCAAAACATTCACAATGGCCAAAATAATTGAAGCAACTCAACGCCCAGCACTTATTCTTGCTCCTAACAAAACATTGGCAGGTCAGCTATTTGGAGAATTTCAGAAATTCTTTCCCGATAACGCTGTGGAATATTTTGTTTCTTATTACGACTATTACCAGCCGGAAGCGTATGTCCCGAGATCAGATACCTATATAGAAAAAGAAGCTCAGATAAACGAACAAATCGACAGAATGAGGCACTCGGCTACTAGATCTCTGCTTGAAAGGAAAGATGTAGTCATTGTTGCATCCGTGTCCTGCATTTACGGGATAGGTTCTGTTGAGACCTACAGCTCGATGACGCAAAGTTTTAATAAAGGAGGGACTTTTAATCAACAACAGGTAGTAAAAAATTTGGTCGAGCAACAATATAGGAGAAATGATAAGAATTTTCAAAGAGGTTGTTTTAGGGTTAGAGGTGACACGCTTGACGTTTGGCCAGCTCACCTGGAGGATAGGGCCTGGAGGTTCCTTTTCTTTGGTGATGAGATAGAAAAAATTGTTGAATTTGATCCATTAACTGGAAAAAAGCTTGAAGAGTTACAGCAAGCTAAAATCTATGCGAACTCGCACTACGTAACTCCCCGACCAACTTTGCAGCAAGCAATTAAAAACATTAGAGCAGAGCTTGTTCTGAGGCTTAAACAGCTCAATGATGAAAACAAGTTGTTAGAGGCGCAGCGGTTAGAGCAGAGAACAAACTTTGATTTAGAAATGATCGAGGCAACTGGCATGTGTAATGGTATCGAAAACTACTCTAGATATCTTACAGGTAGGAAGCCTGGAGAGCCTCCACCCACTCTTTTTGAGTATATTCCTGATAATGCAATTGTATTTGCCGATGAAAGTCATGTGAGCATTCCACAACTTGGTGGCATGTTTAAAGGAGATTTCAGAAGAAAAAGTACACTTTCAGAGTATGGTTTTAGACTTCCCTCATGTACTGATAATAGGCCACTTAAATTTGAAGAGTGGGATGCTATGAGACCCCACACAATTTATGTATCGGCTACTCCAGGTCCGTGGGAATTAGATCAAACAAAGGGTGTTTTCACCGAGCAACTCATAAGACCTACAGGCCTAATTGACCCAGAAATTGAGGTTAGACCCACTGACTCTCAAATAGATGATCTAATAGAAGAAGTGAACAAGGTAACGGATCGAAACCTTAGAACCCTTTGCACAGTCCTTACAAAGAAAATGGCCGAAGACCTTACCGAATATCTTCATGAGAAAGGGATTAGAGTGCGATACATGCACTCAGATATCGATACTCTGGAAAGATTAGAAATTTTGCGAGATCTACGCATAGGAACATTTGACGTTTTAGTGGGAATTAACCTACTTAGAGAAGGTTTAGATATTCCAGAATGCGGGCTTGTAGCGATATTGGACGCTGACAAAGAAGGGTTTTTGCGTTCTGAAACCTCACTAGTTCAAACTATAGGACGGGCAGCGAGAAATGTTAATGGAAAAGTTCTCATGTATGCTGACACCATCACAAAAAGTATGCAAAAATCTATAGAGGAAACTGATAGGCGCCGTAATAAACAAAAAACGTATAATGCAGCAAATAACATAACACCTAAAACGATAGAAAAGAATGTTAACGATATATTAGAGGGTCTTTATAAAGGAGATACCGATCAAGCTAGAGTAACAGCTGACTTGGAAAAGACTCCCGGTATCGGTCATAATCTAACTAGTCATCTCGAGGATTTAAAAACGCAAATGCTTAAGGCAGCAGAAAATCTTCATTTTGAAGAAGCCGCCAGAATAAGAGATCAAATACAGAAACTAGAAAAGACAGAGTTGGAAATAAAAAAAGATCCATTCGTTAGATAATTATTAGGTTTCGTCTGCCGATTTTATGGTTAGCACTCCAGCTATCTTCCATACACTGCCATTTTTTTCTAAAATATAGTCATACGACTCTAGTGATCCATTATATGATTGGAATAAAACTCGCTGAATACACCTATTACCAAGATCTTTAAAAGTGGTGAATTTATAGCTCTTCGGTTTCCATATAATAGGGTACCCATTCCTTACCATTAAACCAAAAATATCCGGGCTGGGGAACTGAGCTTGAATGTTAGGTGCAGCGAACGTGTAGGCTTTCTTAACGTCGTTTTGTTTAAATGCATCAATTTGCGAGCTTATGGTATAACGAACCGCCTCCATAACTGTTCCACCTTCATCCGCAAAAACTGCAGCTTTTAAATGCACAACAAATAATAGGAGAACCAAAAATTTGTTTATAATTAGCTTCCACTTCATCGTAAAACCTCATTAAACTTTTCAACTGTTTTATCTTTGCCAAGCAAAGAGAAAAAGCTTCCTAGCCTAGGGCCACTTTGACTACCCAGTAAAACTTCATATATCAATTTGAACCAATCTCTATTATTTTCAAACCCCTTTTTTTTCCCAACATCCAGGATAGCTTGTTGGATTTCGTTTGCTTCCCAGTGTTCGTCAAGCAATTCTAACTTTCTTACCAACTCAACTAGAGCGTCACGTTCATTATCTGAAGGTTGCTTGAAAACACGCGCAGATTTTAAAAAATCGTTAAAGTAATTGATAGCATTTTGCATAGCTCCATGCATAGTGGGGTTCATAGAATTATTATTATCACTAAGATATTTTTGTACAAATGACAGCAGGGTCTCTATACTTGTTGAGCCTGTGGCACCTGCAAGATTCATAAGCATTGAAAAAGAAACAAGTAATTCTGACTTAGGAGGTTCCCCATGATGAATATGCCAAACCGGGTTCTCAAACTTGTCGCTTTTACTCTGTTGCTGATATGTTTCTAAGAACTTGTGGTAATCATCGACAGATCTTGGAATGGAGTCAAAATAGAGCCTCTTTGCGGTCTTAGGCTTTTGAAACATAAAAAGACTTAAAGAATCTTTTGAACCGTACCTTAACCACTCTTCTATTGATAAACCATTGCCTTTTGATTTTGATATTTTTTGTCCTTGATCGTCTAAAAATAGCTCATAAAAAAATTGGTACGGTGCTTTCCTCCCGAGTAATCTGCATATTTTTGATGCCAGATTTGCGGACGGAATTAAATCTTTACCATACATTTCATAATCTACAGATAACGCAAACCATCTCATAGCCCAATCAGCTTTCCATTGTAATTTTACGTTTCCATCAGTAACTGGTGTTTTAACTTTCTCTCCATCAATATCTTCGAAGACTATAGAATGAGTTTTAGTATCTATTTCAAGAGTTGGCACTTGCAAAACTTTACCTGATTTTTTACTTATTGGTAAAAATGGTGAATATGTTAATTTTCTTTCAGCCCCAAGAGAGGGTAGCATTATTTCCATAATATCATCATATTTAGCCAGAACTTGCACCAATGCGTCGTTAAAAAGACCCTCAGAATAGCACTTGGTTGATGAAATAAACTCATACTCAAAGTTAAAGCCGTCAAGAAATTCACATAATTTACTATTATTGTGTTCAGCAAAACTATTGTGGGTACCAAACGGATCAGTCACTTTTGATAGAGGCAACTCTAAGTCTTTCTCTACTAACTCTCTATTTGGTATATTGTCTGGAACTTTTCGAAGGCCATCCAAGTCATCTGAAAAGCACAACAGATTGGTCTTCACTTCATATAACTTTTCAAACGAGTGTCGTACCATTGACGTTCTCATGACTTCTCCAAACGTTCCAATATGCGGTAGTCCGGAGGGACCATAGCCAGTTTGAAAAGTGATTTTATCTTTATTCTCGTTGATACTGCTTAAATGTTTCTTCAAGCCAACTGCTTCTTGCATTGGCCAGGCTTTGATATTAGCAGGAATATGATTTACCTGTTTCACTGTTTCACGCCCCAGGAAATAAAAATATAAAAATTGTTCTCATAGATTGAGTTTCGTATAATATAAAAGGTACAAAATTGCTAGTACTTAAATGGATATTAACTCAAGCACAACAATATTGAGCCCCCAAGATGCTTTGGTAGCCATAATGATTGCAGAAGGAACATCACATCGGGGTGTTACAAAAATAGAATTTGTTTCGATAATGAAAATTGTTGAGCATCTTCCAATATTTAAAGATTATGACGTTTCTCGTGTAAAAACTATCGCTGAAACAGTTTATGACATATTCGAAGAAGAAGATGGGCTCGATGCACTTTTTGGCTTGATAAAGGTATCTTTGCCTGAGCATCTCTTTGAGACAGCCTATGCATTAGCTTGTGATGTAGCTGCAGCAGACGGACGATTAAAAGAGATCGAGCTCCAACTATTAAGAGAAATAAGGTACGAGTTAAACATAGACCGGCTTCACGGAGCGGCCATAGAAAGGGGTGCAAGGGCAAGGCATCTTACGATCTAGAACAAGCAATCTAAACCTGACCTATTAATTTTCGAATTATTTGTCTTTCCTGTATGACGGCCCTGGAAAGCCAAGCAGAAGAGCCCCTTGGCCTTTCAAAATTACTACTTGAATTTTCTTTTCTTTTTCGCAGGTCCGCTGAGAATATAGAAAACGCCAATATGGGTTTATCCTCTTTACATATGTATCCAGCTAATCCCCGTATGTAATGCATTGTACCTGATTTAGCTTTTACAGTTATGTTACCAACCGAGCTAACTTTACCTTTTGATGTATAAATTGGAGTAAGTTTTAAAACTGGCAAAAGACTTTTTTGGACTTTTTCTTGCATTAAAAACCTTCTAAAGTCTTCTGATGTTGAAAAGCTTCCTGCAGACAAGCCACTATGATTTAAGAATAACGAGTTTTGCTTGCCGGTGATCATCCTAAACCATCTAGTCATAAGCAAGGCTGACTGGTCAAGATCGTATAGATTGGATGAAATAGTTCTACTCGCAGCAAGCCCTATTGACTCGGTCACCATATTTTTTGAGTATTTTAAAGCGTTTTTCAAGATTGAGGTTTTTTTGTCTGAGTAGTGAGTACAAAGAAGTTTACTTTTCTTGGGCACCACCCCTCTCTCTAGATGTCTAATCTCAATTCCTCTATCAATAAGGAGCTGTCTAAAAACCTCAGCAGTATAATAGGAGCTCTCTCGAACTGGTAGCCACCGACTACCTTTTCTACTTAATATTCTTTTATTTACTGACCAACTCTCCGTTAATTCATTCTTATCAATCTTATAATTATAGACGGGTCCCTTATAATTTTCCAAATCCATAGTAATGTTTGTAACTTTTGTAGAATTCTTTAAGCCAGGTGCTGTTAAAGAAATGTTATATTTTCCTTTTTCCACTCGGTTCCACTTAAATAAAATGCGATTTTCATTGAGGTTAATTGCTCCCATGCCTGGGTTATATGCATACTGAGGGAGTTGGTGATTATTGATATAGTTTACGTCAGGCAGATAACTATTATCATAGAATAGCTTTCCTTCTATTTTGGTTATACCTAAATTTTTTACAGAAGCTATAAACAGAGATAAATCGTCAGTCTTCAGTGTAGGGTCTCCATAGCCCTTAAAATAGAGATCACCGAGTAAAACATCATCCTTTATGATGCCATCGAGAAATAATTCAGTTTTAAATGGAGCAAATGTGTAATTGTTATTTAGATAATAAGATGCGGTCACCATTTTTGTTACAGAAGCAATTGGTAGCTTTAATTTCTCATTATGTCGACCTATGAGCATGTTTGATCTAAGGTCTATTGCCATAAAACTAGTGTTTTTTTCAAAGCCAGATTTCTTGATTAAACTGGTAAAAATGTTTGTTACCTTTGCGACAGCGCCCAGAGGAATAATCCCTGTAAATGCAGTTAGCGTGGTCAAAGTAATAAATTTTCTTTTACTTAGCATTTATTCTCAGATCAGTTGAAGATATTTTGATTTTTTTTGAATCGACTAAGCACCAAATTGGAGGTTTTAAATACTGTAATTGTGCTGATTGCCGACCCCTAAGTCTACAAGTCCTATATTTAACAGCAAAAGTTGATGAGTTTACCAACGATCTATTGCTCCCTCTAGCTATTACAGCAATTTTGACATTATTCGCTATCCATTGCCAGTTTTTCCAGAGATGGAAATCAATTATGTTATCCTCACCCATTACCCAAATAAAATTTGCATGCCTATTTCTTTTTTTTAAAAATCTGAGTAGCTGAAAGCTATAATCAAAATTATTCATTACTTCAATTGGGGACAGCTTTATGTTAGGATTTTTTACTAATTTTTTGGTTTCTCGAACCCTATCTCTTAAACAAGATGGCCCGACTTTTTTTAGAGGGTTTTGTTTGGTATAAACCCAATATATTTTTCCAAGATTAAACATTCTTAAAGCCACTTCGCTTATATGGACATGGCCTTGGTGAGGGGGGCTAAATGACCCTCCCAATAAACCTATAGGTTTTCTGTAGCCAATATTTCCTAGCATAGTCTTCGATTCTAGTTGCATGTCTTTTATTATCCTTTAACTAAAAAACATATGACAAAACTGAAATACTATTATAGCAATTAGAAAATGAGTTCATATCAATATATATTTACCTTAAAGGAATTATCGAAAACCTTTCCAAATGGGAAAAAGTGTTTCGAAAATATAACCCTATCATTTCTTCCCGGTGTAAAGATTGGACTAGTTGGGGTGAATGGGGCAGGAAAATCCACTTTATTAAAGATAATGGCCGGAATAGAACGAGAATTTAATGGTGACGCTTATCCAGCAAAAGGAATAAAAGTAGGTTATCTCCCACAAGAACCACTTCTAGATGAGAGTAAAACTGTTAGAGAAAACGTTTTAGCCTCTATATCCGATAAAAAATCACTTCTAGATGAATTCAACATCTTAGCCACATCTTTAGGAGATGATTACTCTGATGAAAAAATGGAGGAAATGACAAAGCTGCAGGACAAAATTGACTCACTCCAAATTTGGGATATTGACTCCAAGATCGACATGGCTATGGAAGCACTGCGATGTCCCGATGACTCGGCGAGTGTTTCCCGGTTATCAGGTGGTGAAATCAGAAGAGTCGCTTTATGCAAATTACTTCTGGAAGAGCCCGACCTCCTTTTATTGGATGAACCTACCAATCATTTAGATGCTGAAACGGTAAGTTGGCTTCAACAACATTTGGTGGCTTATAAGGGCACTATTTTGATTGTAACACACGATAGATATTTTCTAGATCAAATCACGGGATGGATACTAGAGCTTGATAGAGGAAAGGGATTACCTTTTGAGGGAAATTATTCCAGTTGGCTGGCAAACAAAAGTAGAAGATTGGAATTAGAAGAAAAAACTGAGAAAGCTAAAAACAACGTTTTGAAAAAAGAATTAGATTGGATGAGACAAGGAGCCAAAGCTAGGCAAGCAAAACAGAAAGCCAGAATAACTTCTTATCTGGATTTACTGAATGAAGATAAGAAGGAAAAAGTATCAACATCGCAAATCATAATTCCTAATGGCCAACGCTTGGGTTCAAAAGTGATAGATGCAGAAAAAATAACAAAAACTTTTGAGAATAAGATTTTATTTGAAGATTTTAGTTTCTCTATCCCACCGGGAGCAATTGTGGGAGTAGTAGGCGCTAATGGCTCTGGAAAGTCAACTCTTTTAAAAATTTTAACAGGAGATGAAACCCCTACCAGTGGAGCTGTGAATATTGGAGAGACAGTAGAGTTAAGTTATGTAGACCAGAATAGAGATAAACTTAACGACAATAAAAATGTATGGGAAGAGATTTCGGACGGGCTGGATGTAATAAAATTAGGCGATTTAGAGATCAATTCTAGGGCATACGTAGGAGCATTCAATTTCAAAGGCCCAGACCAACAGAAAAGTGTCGGTCAGTTATCAGGTGGGGAAAGAAACAGGGTACATCTTGCAAAGTTACTCAAGTCAGGTGGAAATGTTTTATTGTTGGATGAGCCCACGAACGATCTCGACATTGAAACACTGCGCGCTCTTGAAGATGCGGTTCTTGAATTTGCTGGCTGCGTTATAGTTGTCTCACATGATAGATTTTTCATGGACAGACTTTGCACACACATTCTAAGTTTTGAGGGAGACAGCAATATGACGTTTTTTGAGGGTAACTTTAATGATTATGAAGATGACAAAAAAAGAAGATTGGGTGAAGCTGCTGTCATTCCTCAAAGGGTAAAATACAGAAAGTTCTCAACTTGATCCGGGTTTTTGTATTTTTTGCATTAAAGGAAAAAGCTTCTTCATATCTGGCCCATCTTTTTTTCCAGTAAGAAAGCAACGGAGAGGCATAAACAAATCCTTACCCTTTCTACCAGTTAAAGTTTTTAACTCCTCAGTTAATTTTTGCCAACTATCCTTTTCACGTGGATATTCACCAATTAAACTTATCGCCAACTTAATAAATTTCTCGTCCTCGGGAGCAATTACCGGCTTGTTGACGCCATCTTTACATAAATTCCAAATATCAGCTAATTCTTCCTTGGCATCAATATTGTCTTTTGCCATTATCCAAAAATCTTCCTTCATTTCATTTGGAACCCCAATCGAGCTGAGGAGCCCAGAAATTTCATCAATACCCAAACTTGATAACAACTTACGAGAAACTGTTGCTAAGACTTCCTTTTCAAATCTAACAGGGGCGGTGCTATATTTACTGAGGGAGAATTTTTGAATAAATTCATTAATATTGTTCTTTAAATTTATTCCGTCTCCAGTTCCAAGAGAGACTAATTTTGAAACAATGGCTCCAGGTTCTATACCGGATTCTCTTAAACTCTTAATGGACAAGCTACCTGTTCTTTTCGAAAAATTTTCTCCAGAGCTATCTACTATCAAAGAATGATGGCCAAAAACTGGTACAACTGCCGATAAATTTCTAAAAATTTCTATCTGCACTGCAGTATTCGTCAAGTGATCGATACCCCGTACCACATTAGTAACACCAAAATCTGAATCATCTATTACAGAAGCTAGAGTATAAAGGAATTGCCCGTTTCCCTTCACCAAAATAGGGTCTGATACCACCGATGTTCGGACATTTATCTCTCCAGAAATTTCATCCTGCCAAGTTACATTTTCACCACTTAGCAAGAAACGCCAATGACCCTCCAATTCATTTCTCAAAGCATCTTTTTCTGCCTCGCTTAGCTTTAAGCCTTCCCTGTCGTACACTGGAGGCAGCCCCCTTTTTTGTTGTTTTTTTCTTTTAATTTCTAATTCTGAAGAAGTTTCAAAACACTCATAGACCATGTTTTGGTTCTCTAATTTAGTCAAAACTTCTCGATATCTTTCTATCCTCAGAGACTGCTGTTCAATTCTATCCCAATTTATACCTAACCAGTCCAAATCTCTTTTAATCTGATCAATGAAATGTTGAGAAGATCGTTCACTATCCGTATCATCCAGTCTTAAAATAAACTCCGCTCCGAGCTTTTTAGCTTGCAGGTAATTAAACAGCGCTGTTCTAATGTTTCCTATGTGTAAATAGCCAGTTGGCGAAGGAGCAAATCTCAAAACTTTTTTGGTCAAATCTGTTCTCTCCAATGGTTTACTACTGGCATACGTCTACCTAGGGAAAACGGCCTTCTAGAAATCTTTGGCCCCAAACAAGCTTGGTATCTCTTGTATTCGCTGAGGTACAGAAGATTTTTCACTTTTAACACCGTTTTTTCTAGATAGCCTTTTTTTATAATCTCGCTAACACCTAAATCGTCCTCAATAAGATGCTCCAATATCATGTCCAACTCATCATAACTTGGTAAAGAGTCAGTATCTTTTTGATCAAAGGCTAACTCGGCGGATGGCTCTTTTAATATAATACTAGTGGGAATAGGTTTTTTTACGGAAAAGTTACTAGTCTCTGAAGAGTTGTTTCTCCATTTACTTAGCTCATACACTTTCGTTTTATAAACATCCTTTAGTGGGTTATAAGCTCCTGCCATATCTCCATAAATAGTTGAATATCCCACTGCAACCTCCGACTTATTTCCGGTCGACAATAACAGGTGCCCTTGTTTATTTGAAAATGCCATCAATAAAACTGCCCTTAATCTAGACTGGATATTCTCCTCAGTTACGTCCCTTTTTTTCTCTAAAAACAAAGGTGCCAAAAGTTCGTCGGTTTTATCCATAATTTCTTGGATCCCTATAGTCTCGAGCGTAATCCCTAGATTTTCTGATAGTTGACGAGCATCATCTAAAGATTCCATCGAATTAAATTTTGAGGGCAAAGCCAAACAAAACACGTTGTCAGAACCCAGTGCATCCACTGCCATAACAGCAACCAGGGCACTATCAATCCCTCCGGATAAGCCAATTACAACTTTTTTAAAGTTTGATTTTAAAACATAATCTCTGAGACCAAGTACGATAGCACTATAATCTTGGCTTGAGTCTGAACCTATCTTTGTTAAAGAACCCGACAATGGCTCCCACACGCCTTTTCTTTCTTCAAATATTACCTGTTCAGTTTTTTCTGCAAATTGTGGAAATTGACAGACATTAGCGCCTCGACTGTCAAGAACAAAAGAACCGCCATCAAAAACTAGATCATCCTGCCCGCCAACGAGATTTAAATAGATGATCGGAAGATTGGTCTCCCTGCACCGATTTTTTATTACTTTCTGTCTATCAATAAGCTTATTGGTTTCATATGGCGAACCGTTTGGAATAATAATTATATCAGCTCCTAAGTTCTTTAGTTGACCAATAATGTCTGAATGCCATGCATCTTCACAAATTGGGAAACCGACTTTTATATTTCCAAGATCTAATAGATCTAAACCGTCTCCAGAAACAAAAAACCTTTTTTCATCGAAAACATCATAATTTGGCAAGTGGGATTTTTTACTAACTACCTTTATGCTACCCTTAAATATGGAAATTAGCGCATTATATGTTTTGTTATCTAAACGCCATGGCACTCCAATTAAAATTCTAATGTTAAGACTGTTTGTCTTTTGCGCTATATTTTGAATCTGAAAAACGATGTCCTCTAAGAAAGATTTTTTGCTTACAAGATCTAGAGGTTGGTAACCGCTGAGAAACATTTCAGGAAACACTATTAGATCTGATCCTTTTTTTGCTGCTTCATTGGCTTTTACACAAACGCATTCAGCATTAAAAATAATATCTCCAACGATAGAGTTAGACTGAACTAATGAAATTTTAAGCTGATTAGCCCCCATGAAAGATGCATCCAAAATAAATTTGCTGTTTTACTAATTTTAGTTAAAATGTGTGGTTAAGTCCATCTAGTTTTAATGATGCACGGACTTATTGGATATAGCTTTTTAGCTTAAATTTGACACTTAAGAAGCAAAAATATATTTGGAGGTTTTATTGAAGATTTTTACTAGTAAGTTTTGGTCCACCCTTGCTTTGATTTTAATTTCGCAAAACCCAATAGGAACCTTCGCTCAAGATCAAATTAAACAATATGATGAAGGAAGCGTTTATGAAGGCGCATTTAAGAATGGATTACGAAACGGTCTAGGAAAGTATACTATGCCTGACGGCTTTACATATGAAGGAGAGTGGAAAGACGATCAAATACAAGGTAAAGGAGTTGCCAGATATCCCACAGGACAGCTTTTTGAGGGTTCATTCAAACAAGGTGTCCCAGATGGAGAGGGAACAATGACGTTTGCAGATGGCACGAAATACAGCGGTAGTTGGCTAGATGGCAAAATGGAGGGAGATGGAACTTTATCGATGACAGATGGATCTGTTTTTAAAGGAAAATTTTCTAATAACAAACGCGATGGTTATGGCGAAATGGCCTACTCTGACGGCTCAGCTTTTAAAGGCAATTGGAAAGATAATGAAAAACAAGGTAATGGAACATTAATTTATGCAGATAAATCTACTTATGAAGGCAATTGGGAGAAAGGTCTCCAGGAAGGGTTTGGCAAACTTATAACTAAAGATGGAGTGGTGCTTGAAGGAGAATGGAAAAACGGAAAGATTGATGGCATTGGAAAACTCGTCCAATCAAATGGGGATAGATACGAAGGCTACTTAGTAGATTGGAAAAGAAACGGTAAGGGAGTGTCCATCTACACCACTGGAGAAAAATATGATGGAAGTTTTAAAGACGACATGAGACACGGGCAAGGCATTCTAACGGGTAAAGATGGCTTTAGATACGAGGGTAACTGGTCACTTGGAAAAATGGATGGGTTTGGGAAAATTACGTACTCTTCTGGTTCAATATATGAGGGGAACTTCAAAAATAATCAACCTAATGGAAAAGGAAAGATTAATTTCAGCGATGGGGGGTCTTACGATGGGGCATGGATTAACGGAGTTATTGAAGGCAGTGGCATAGCTAAATATGCGAACGGATTAGTATACGAAGGTGAATTTTCTCGAGGCAAAAACAATGGTTTCGGAACTATGACTTATTCAGATGGTTATGTATATAAAGGAAATTGGAAAAATGGCATTCAAGAAGGAAAAGGGGAAGAAAAATTCCCAGACGGTACCACTTATAAAGGCGAGTTCAAAAATAATCAGAGACATGGCAAAGGGACAATGAAAATGGAAGACGGTTTTTCATACACTGGGAATTGGGTTTCAGGAGAAATGAGCGGAAAGGGCATTGTAGTGTATGCAAATGGTGATCAATATGATGGCAACTTTCTTAATGGCAAAAGAGAAGGAAAAGGCATAATGACTTTCCAGGATGGAGAGGTTATTGATTCAATTTGGAAAGCTGGTAAAGAGGTCGAAAAAGAAAAGACTAAGGCCACCCCTAGCAATTAGTTTTTAATTGTTTCATTTGAAAGTTGATTAATACTCATAATTCAATATAAGGTAGAGAAAAATTCAATAGGTGTAGTATATGTTTTCTTTTTTGAGTGCTTTCATATCCTCTGATATGGCAATAGACCTCGGGACCGCGAATACTCTTGTTTATGTAAAATCGAGAGGTATAATTCTCAACGAACCCTCTGTTGTGGCATTCCATATGCGAGACGGAAAAAAACAAGTGCTTGCTGTAGGAGAAGACGCAAAGCTTATGCTCGGTAGGACGCCTGGATCAATACAAGCAATACGACCAATGCGAGATGGTGTTATCGCCGACTTTGATGTTGCGGAAGAGATGATCAAGCATTTTATAAAGAAGGTCCATAAGAGAGGAATGTTTGCAAGGCCTAAAATTATTGTTTGTGTCCCCCATGGAGCAACTCCGGTCGAAAAAAGGGCCATTAGAGAATCTGTTTTATCTGCTGGAGCAAGACAAGCCGGGCTTATAGCTGAGCCTATAGCAGCAGCAATAGGAGCAGGTATGCCGATAACAGATCCAACCGGATCAATGGTGGTTGATATTGGTGGTGGAACAACCGAGGTTGCAGTTTTAAGTTTGGGCGACATTGTGTACGCAAGGTCAGTAAGAGTTGGTGGCGATAGAATGGATGAGGCCATCATTTCCTATCTCAGAAGACAACATAATTTATTAGTTGGAGAGGCGACTGCTGAAAGAATAAAAACTCAAATAGGTACCGCTCGTATGCCAGAAGATGGCAGAGGAGCGTCAATGGACATTAGAGGTCGAGACCTTTTAAATGGCGTGCCGAAAGAAACAGAGGTTACCCAAGTTCAAGTAGCAGAAGCTTTATCTGAGCCTGTACAGCAAATATGTGAAGCAGTCATGACGGCTCTTGAAAGTACGCCCCCTGACTTGGCTGCAGATATTGTTGACAGAGGAGTTATGCTTACTGGCGGCGGAGCGCTTTTAGGAGACCTAGATTTAGCATTGCGGGAGCAAACGGGGCTAGCAATTTCAGTAGCTGATGAGTCTCTCAATTGTGTTGCGCTGGGTACAGGAAAATCGCTAGAGTTTGAAAAACAACTCGCTCATGTGATAGATTACGGCAGTTAACAAATTAGTTATTCAAGAAAATGGCTAGCAAGTCAAAACACCATCGATCTAAGTCATGGAGCTTCCCCATAACTGTTATGGTATTTATATGTCTAGCGGCTATTTTTATTCTTTGGAGAGTAGATAATACTAGAACAGAATTAGTTAGAACGAAAATTATTGATTTTGTTTCTCCGATAACAAAGCCTCTTAACTACCCTATAAAAGTTGTAGGCGAATTTACTAAATATTTTGAAGTGTACTCATCACTTTTAGAAGAGAACAAAGACCTCAAAAGAGCTCTCCAGAATATGGCTGTGTGGAAAGAAAAGGCATTACAGTTAGAGCAGAAAAATGCACAGCTCAGGGCCCTAAATAATGTAAAACTGAGTGCAGATCTTACTTGGGTAACTGGAGAAATAATGGCTGATAGTGGAAGTCCTTTTTATCAATCAGGAATCGTAAACATTGGACTAAAAGATGGGATAAAAAATGGTTCTGCTGCTGTTGATGGGCTAGGGCTGGTTGGTCGAATTTCTGGTGTTGGACAAAATGTGGCCAGGGTATTGTTTTTGACAGATATTTCCTCTGCAATTCCTGTTAAGATAAAGCGTAATAACCAGAAAGGTATTCTAATCGGAGATAATAGCCCCTATCCTGTATTAGAATTTGTCGAAGAAAAAGCATTGCTTAATATTGGAGACCGGGTATTCACATCGGGTGATGGACATGTTTTTCCATCAGATATTCTTATAGGCAATATTTTAATCGACGAGAGAAAAAAATTAAGAGTAAAGCCCATTGCAAATTTTGAGTCTTTGGAATTTCTCCGGGTTTTGAACGCTAGAAAAATAAGCACAGATTGGGAAGAAAGTGAGTTAGTAGGAATGGCGCCCTTTTAATTTTAGAAAATGAAATTTTATCAATCGAACCTTTTAAATAATATCCTTATCGTTGCTTCAGGGCTTGTATTTATTATTTCTCCTACTGCACTAACAAATGCTAGCATGCAAAGCGCGTATTCATTTTACCCAGACCTGTTTTTATGCTTTATCTTTTCTACTAATTTCAATAGGCCAAAGACAATAAACTTATACTTAGTCTTTTTTCTTTTACTTTTTTCAGATATTTTGCACATGAAGCCTATAGGCTTGCTCACTGCACTTGTTCTCGCAAGCTTTATATTTTTAGAACGTTTTCAAGAACAGATACAGAAGTCATCATTCTACACTCACTATTTTATATTCTTTATAGTGATTTCTGGGATTCAAATACTTAACGTTTTTCTACACCAGTTATTTTTTATCCCAAATATAAACTTAATTACAATAATGAAACAAACAATTTTTACCTTAATTTGTTATCCCTTATTTGATATACCCTATAAGCTAATAAGAGCCAAAAAGATATAATGTCAAAATTTAAAGAATCCACTCTAAAAACAAAACTGGTAACGCGTGTAAATAGAAGAATTATACTTGCGGGCGTCTTAAAAGCCGGTGCAGTTGCACTACTCGGTTGGAATATAAGAAAACTGCAAATTGAGGACTCAGAAGACTACAAATTATTAGCTGACGCTAATAGAGTTAATCTAAGGCTTATCCCACCTTCAAGAGGGCTCATTTTTGATAGATTTGGTGCCCCAATAGCTTTAAACGAACAAAACTATAAGGTGGTTTTCATAAGAGAGCAAGCTGCTGATCCAGCTACAGTATTAAAGAAACTGGCAAGAATCATAGACCTCGAACAAAAACGTCAGGACAAAATATTGCGGGATATGAAAAAAAGAAGTCCCTTTATCCCTATAACTGTTGCTGAAAACCTTACTTGGAACGACTTTGCTAGGATATCAGTAAATTTACCCAATCTTCCCGGCATTATTCCAGAGGTAGGGTTGACCCGCCATTATAAGGAGTTCGAGTCTTATGCTCATATTGTAGGCTATGTCGGACCTATATCTGACAAAGATCTCGCGTCAGAAAAGCCCGTCGATCCTGTACTTCAAATCCCAAAGTTTCAAATAGGCAAAGTTGGAGTAGAAAAAAAGTTAGAGAAAAGTTTGAGAGGAACTGCTGGAGTCAGTCGAGTTGAGGTTAATGCGACGGGACGTGTAATGAGAGAGTTGAACAGGACACAAGGAAAATCTGGAGAAAATATTCATTTAACTCTAGAGTCTAATCTCCAGAAGTTTGCATCCGAAAGATTGAAAGGAATGAGCGCCTCCTCGGTACTTATAGATATAGCAAGTGGCGATATATTATCCCTTGTATCAACACCGAGCTATAACCCAAATAACTTTGTATTAGGAATATCACAATCGAACTGGAACGCCCTACTAAATGATGAGCGAAAACCCCTACTGAACAAAGCAACTTCCGGAGCCTATCCTCCGGGATCAACATTCAAAATGATAGTAGCGGCAGCTGCTCTTGAACTGGGCTTAATTGGACTAAATGATAAAGTATTTTGCCCAGGCTTTTATGAGTTAGGTAGCAGAAAGTTTCACTGTTGGTTGAAAGGTGGACACGGCAAACTAACACTCCAAGAAGCTATTCAGAAATCTTGTGACGTTTATTTTTATGAACTCGCTCGCAAAGTCGGCATAAAGAAAATAGGGGACATGGCAAGAATACTGGGGCTGGGTCAATCATACAACTTGCCGTTGACCGGTCTAAGCAAAGGGTTTGTGCCAACAAAAAAATGGAAAAAGGAAAGATTTGGTACCAGTTGGCTTGTAGGGGATACACTGAATGTGGGAATTGGACAAGGATTTAGCTTAGCAACACCTTTACAGCTAGCTGTTATGACAGCGAGACTTGCATCTGGGAAAAACGTAACTCCAAATCTAATTAGAAGCCCTAATAAAGACCTAGAGGAACCCAAAGACCTTTCGATAAGAAAAAGTACTTTGGTTTCAATTAGAAAGGGTATGTTTGATGTTTTAAATGATAAAGACGGGACCGCTTATAAATCTAGATCTACTAATAAAAAGTTTTCTATTGCAGGTAAAACTGGCACATCTCAAGTGAGAAGAATTACAAAAGAGGAACGTGAGGAAGGCGTAATTAAGAATGAAGATTTACCTTGGAAAATGAGAGATCATGCTTTGTTCACCTGCTTTGCTCCATATAAAAATCCAAAATATGCTCTAAGTGTTGTTGTTGAACATGGCGGAAGTGGCTCGAAGGTGGCCGCTCCAATTGCGAGAGATATAATACTTTTCCAACTTTACGGAGGTATTCCTCCTGCAACAGCTTATCCAGAAAAACAACAAATAGAGGTAGGCAATAAACTTTCAGATATTGCAAGAAAAATAAATCTAAGAACTAATGTGAGCTCAGATATTTAAGATGAACTCCATAATCAAAATACTTTACATTAATTGGCCACTACAAATTTTGATTTTGGTGACAGCTTTATTTGGCTTTTTAATGCTTTATTCCGTAAGCGGTGGGAATTGGGAGCCTTGGACTAAGCCTCAGATAAATCGATTTTCGATAAGCTTTCTTTTGGTTTTCCTTATGTCAGTTATCAGTATCTCCTCATGGCGGAAGATATCTCCTTTTAGTTACATCCTAGGTTTGGCATTATTAATTGCCGTCTATTTCTTTGGTGATACTGGAATGGGTGCAAAAAGGTGGTTAGATTTAAAGGTAATAAGATTACAGCCATCTGAAGCATTTAAAATATCACTAGTTATGACCCTGGCTTACTACTATCATAAGCTTCCATTGAGTAAGGTGTCACATCCTTTTTATGTTCTACTTCCACTTTTACTAATTCTAATACCGGCAATTATAGTTTTTCGCCAGCCTGATCTGGGAACGGCTTTGGTAATCGTTATGATCGGAATTTTTGTTATGTTTATTGCTGGAGTACATTTTGGATATTTTTTATTTGGAGGGATAAGCTTCTTCGCTTTATTGTTTATTTTGTTTCAAAGTCGAGGTACCGAATGGCAACTACTTAAAGATTATCATTTTAGAAGAATAGATACTTTTTTGAACCCAACAGCAGACCCGTTAGGATCAGGTTATCATATTACACAATCCAAAATCGCCTTAGGTTCTGGTGGCCTTTTTGGAAGAGGCTACATGCAAGGCTCACAAAGTCAGCTTAATTTTTTGCCCGAGAAACACACCGATTTTATCTTTACCACACTGGCAGAGGAATTTGGTTTTTTTGGGACAATTGGGCTTCTTATCATTTATAGCCTTATAGTAATTTTTTGCATTTTTTCGGCACTAGCAACCACAGACAGATATTCTCGTTTATTAATAACCGGTCTATGTATGACCTTTTTCACTTACTTCTCTATAAATATCGCAATGGTTATGGGTCTATTGCCAGTTGTTGGTATACCTCTACCGTTAGTTTCATACGGAGGATCTTCAATGATCGTGATTATGTTAAGCTTTGGGCTTATTCAAAGCGCCCACGTCCACAAAAATAATAGGTTTTGATTTGAATATTCTTGTATCTACAGGATCCAATAGCAATGAATATAAGAAAATGCTTTTTGAAGAGATCAACGCTCAATCTTTAGACTATAAACTCGTTGAAGATACATCAAGGAGAGGTGAAGTAAACGCAATAATATACTCCGATGACTGTGAAATATCCGATTTTTCGATATTTCCAGAAAATACGATTATATTTTCTACATTTGCAGGTGTTGAAAAAATACTCTTAAACAAGACGATTGTCCAACCATTGGTAAGATTGATTGATGTTGAAATGACTGAGTGCATGGCCGAATGGTGTGCCGCCCATGTTTTAAGATACCATCTTGGCCTTGATAACTATATTAAACCAACAGAAAAAGTGTGGACAGTCCCAAATAAGGAAAGATTACTCGCGAATCAAGTTAATATAGGAATCTTAGGCCTTGGAATATTGGGATCAGCTACTGCAAGAAAGCTAAAAAAACTTGACTTTAATGTAGCAGGTTGGTCTGCAACAAAAAAGAAACTCCGGGGAGTAAAATCATTAGTGGGACGAGAGGGTTTAAATCAGATCCTCTCCACATCAGATTACCTGATATTATTATTACCACTCACGGAGCAAACAAAAACTATCATTAATTCGGAGTCGCTAGAGCTGGTTAAGAATGGAGCAGTATTGATTAATGCCGGTAGAGGTGGATTGGTTGAAGATCATGATATTCTTAAAGCACTTGATGGCGGAAAATTGTCTGCGTGCACATTGGATGTTTTTAACGAGGAACCTTTGCCACCAAAACACCCCTTTTGGCACCACGATAAAGTGACAGTCACACCTCATATATCAGCACCAACGCGATTAAAAAGTTCTGTTAGAGCTATCCTAAAGAACATGAGCAGAATAAAAAAGGGTTTGCAACCAATTGGTTTAGTTGAAAAAGAGAGGCACTATTAGAAGAGAATAATTCCTAAAACAATCAACAATACAATAGCGATGAAAAGAACCATGGTACCAGACGTCAATATTCTTGTCATAAAGCCTTCAGGCCCAGAAACTTGGTACACCTTCTCTACAAACAGACGTGAAGATTTGTTAAAACCCCTCAGCCCCTTTTGTTCAATTGATGCAATAATTGATAGAAGTTTACTAACTATAGAGGGAAGAAGTTTTCGGTAGGTCCAATCGAAATCGAGATTTATTGAGCGCGTTTCCGATGGGAGTTGTTTTAATTTGCTTAAAATGTAGAAGGCTAAAATAGCAAAGCACAATAATTGTAACTGGGTAAGAATGTGTTCAAAGGTATAAGGCTCATATTTCACTTGGTAAGGCATTATTGCGTATAAGTTATTAGGAAAAATACCAATGTAAATACAAAGAATCGCAGTAAAGCCCATTGCCAGAAGCATATGCGTAGGTGCTTCATTTGGCCTCTTACCTGAGTCGTGATGAAAGAAGGTAAAGTAGGGAACTTTTATCCCGGAATGCGATAAAACACCTGCAGATGCAAATACGAGAATTAACCAAATGAATTGATAGTGTTCTTTTCCAGCTCCACTCATAATTAGTGATTTACTAACAAATCCAGAAAATAATGGAAACGCTGAAATTGATGCCGCTCCAATAAGGCAAAATATTGCTGTTAACGGCATGGTTCTATATAACCCTCCTAACTCGGATGCCCTAGAAGTACCTGTCCTAAATAGGACAGCACCGACACTCATAAAAAGTAAAGCTTTATACAAAATATGAGAGAACGCATGTGCGGCGGTGCCATTTAGGGCCAACTCTGTTCCAACACCAATACCAACGACCATAAACCCAAGTTGATTATTTAGGCTATACGCCAATACCTTTCTTAAATCATTCTCGACCTCTGCAAAGAAAATAGGGAATACAGTCATAGCAGCCCCGATGTAAATCAAAAGCTCTGTACCTGGAAATCCTCGTGCCAAAGCGTAAACGGCAAGTTTTGTTGTAAAAGCTGAAAGTATTACAGTACCGGTTATCGTAGCAGACGGATAACTGTCTTGAAGCCAATTATGCATAAATGGGAAAGCACACTTAATTCCAAAAGCAATAAAAATTAGAGCCGTAGCTAAGCTATCTAGCTGCATCTTTACAAACGAAATTGATCCGGTCTCAAAGTAAAATAGTGCAACTCCAAAAAGCAGAACAACTCCCGATAAAACTTGAATAATCAAATATCGCATACCTGAATGATAAGCTCCCTCGGTCTTCCGCGCCCAAATAAGGAAAACAGATGATATAGCTGTAAGCTCCCAATAGACAAAGAGGGTTATGAGATCGCCTGCAAAAACAGCTCCTATAGCCGCTCCTGCATAAATTAGAGCTACAAAGGGCTGTGTACTTTCCCGAAGATGAAAAGCAAATACATTTCCAAGAAAGGCAGCTATACAAAAAATTATTCCAAATACGGTCGAAAGCTTGTCTACCCTCATGAAATTTAGCTCAAGATCTAAGAATTGCACCTTGAACCCCTCTTCCCAAGTCCCATTAAGTAGAGCTATGAAAGCTAGAATAGGGACTAAACAAACAAAAGAAGACTTGATTACACCCTTAGGCATAAAGATCGATAGTAGTCCTCCAATTAGAAAGTAAAACGGAAGAGGAAGTGTTGCTAACATTCTTACTTTCCCTCCAAGCCAGGGTATTCCTCGCTATCCACCGCTTTTTTATCATAAAAATTTTCTGGTCGTCCCAAGAAAAATCTGAGCAATCGTGATCCAAATATTATAATTGAAAACATTATAAATCCGTAAATACTGTAAAAATTATACACACCCTCGATTTCAAAATAGACATATCGTTTACCAAAAAAATCGACTGCAAATAAACAAACACACAGAAATATAAATGCTATTAGTACAGCTCGTAATCGACCTCTTTTCTCGAAAAATAAGAATGGATTGAATTTCATTTTCTTACCTTAACTTACTAAACCAAAATTGATCATAAACTCTCTAATATAGTCTACGTAAAAAAACAGCAGGAAAGAGATGCTCGCTGTTATCGCGGGTGGTAGCCAAATAAATGCGCTTGGTTCCTTAAAACTTTTTAAAGCTTTTTGATCACCT
>QOQE01000002.1 GCA_003331935.1 Alphaproteobacteria bacterium
AAAGACGGTCATAGTGATCCGGTGGTTCTGAGTGGAAGGGCCATCGCTCAACGGATAAAAGGTACGCCGGGGATAACAGGCTGATACCGCCCAAGAGTCCATATCGACGGCAGTGTTTGGCACCTCGATGTCGGCTCATCACATCCTGGGGCTGGAGCAGGTCCCAAGGGTTCGGCTGTTCGCCGATTAAAGTGGTACGCGAGCTGGGTTTAGAACGTCGTGAGACAGTTCGGTCCCTATCTGCCGTGGGTGTTGAAGAATTGAGAGGAGCTGCTCCTAGTACGAGAGGACCGGAGTGAACGTACCAATGGTGTACCAGTTGTCGTGCCATCGGCATCGCTGGGTAGCTAAGTACGGACGGGATAACCGCTGAAAGCATCTAAGCGGGAAGCCTCCCTCGAAACTAGGTCTCCCTTGAGGGTAGTGGAAGACCACCACTTCGATAGGCCAGAGATGTAAGCGTAGTAATACGTTCAGTTGACTGGTACTAATAACCCGATAGGCTTGATACGATCTAGTAGAAGGTATCAGAAATTTTTAGTGTATTTCACAGGTGGGTCTTTTTAAATTTGGTGGTTATAGCGCGAGTGAAACACTCGATTCCATCCCGAACTCGACCGTTAAGCACCGTTGCGCCGATGGTACTGCATCTTAAGATGTGGGAGAGTAGGTAACCGCCAATTTTAAGAAGACCCAAATATTTTTGTCGCGGGGTGGAGCAGCCCGGTAGCTCGTCAGGCTCATAACCTGAAGGTCGTAGGTTCAAATCCTACCCCCGCAACCAACAACACATTTATGACGTTATTGTTTAGCACCAACTTTTAATTTTGGGGCACTTAGTTGCCTTGTTTTTTATATTTAAAAAAGTTTTCAAAATCCTCGGGTGTGTCAGTATCTTTAACCACCCATGGGTCTTCCATCTCCAATATATTGATTGCAGCGGGATGTTCGCTAAATAGGGTGCGTCCGCCTACATCTCCCTCAAGATTTGATAGATCGTCGAAAAAGGACCTACCCCATATGACAGGGTTGCCTTTTTGGCCCTTGAAAGAAGGTATAGTTATTTTTGATTTCCTATTGTCAGTAAGAAGATGCTCTTCGATGATACTATTTATGTGGATCGACTTTATACCCGGTAAGTCACCTAACATTATCAAAAGGTCACTATAGGTGGAATCTAGAGTATTAATAGCCGCCCTCAGAGAACTTGCTTGGCCCTCTTTCCACAACGGATTTAAAATTAGATTAACATTTAAGTCTTTTATAACATCCGCTACTTTATCGGACTGATAGCCAAGAACTATAGAGCAGCTGTCAAGGTCGCTTTTTAGCATTTCGATGGCTGTGTTCCTAATTAAAGGAGCATCACCAATATTCCTCAGTAATTTATTATCCTTTCCCATTCTGGTGGAGTTTCCAGCGGCTAAGATCACTCCCATAACTTTTTTTTCGCGTTTGCTCACGCTTTTAGCTAGGGCTCTGGGTAAGGGACGTGATGCAATTTCCATTAAAAGACCACCAGCCCCCATTTCCGCTAGTTCTTCTCTACTGATAGGAATATCTGCCATCAATAATTGCAAAACCCAGTCAAAGCCATTTAATTTTGGTGATCTTGCACATCCTGGCATACCTATAACCGTAGTGTTACCAACTTTTCCGATTAAAAGGAGGTTTCCTGGATCTACAGCTAGACCATATTGAATTATTTCGCCTCCTTCCGACAGGATAGCCTTTGGAATATAATCAGAGCGGTCAGTAATTGCAGAAGCGCCACTTATAAGAAGAATATCTATACCGCTCCCTGTAGAAGACCTTATCTCGGAACAAAGCGCCTTGTAATCGTGGCAAATCAATTTTTCTTCATTTAGTGAGCAGTCTAAAGCTTCTAACCGATTTCTTGTTACATTCGATGTGGCTTTGAACATAGATTTTTTTTGCCACTCAAATGATGTTTGGATTAAGCTTACTTTCTTTCTATTCAAACTATGTGTATTAAAAAGTTCATTCTTAGCTAGTATTGAAATAACTTGGTCTACATATTTTTTTTGCGTGAAAAAAGGAATGATTTTCAAAGTAGCTATTAAGTCATTTTTTGCCAGAAGCTGATTATGTTCAACTATTGAAAAAGCGATACTCTCATCTACAAGGTTAACTTCCCTTATAAGAGCTCTTTCATACCGCACTAAACAAAGTGATTGACTTTTGAAGTTAACTCTTCCAGTAGACGCTTTCTCCACATAGATTTGATTTTTATCGATGGCGTTACTTATAGCTTCAGCAGCTTCATCTTCATGTATATCACCATTGGCTGGTACCGCACAAAGTATAGTCTGTACATCAAACTCTTTGAAATAATCTACAATCTCACTGGTCACGAAGGTACCTTTTGAAATTGTTTTTCCGGGCAAGTTATAGGTTTGTGCTATGACTGAACCAAGACTTTCTTGTGGGTCTAAACCTAAAATCTTCATTTAGGTTTCGCCACGCCAGTCTTTTATTAATTCAGCAAGTATTGAAACGGCTATCTCGGCCGGGTTTTTCGCATTTATATTTAGTCCTGCAGGCCCATTTAATCGGCTAAGCTGTTCCTCGCTAATCCCCTGTTTCTGCAATCGAGCCCTTCTACTGGCATGGGTCTTCTTACTTCCCAAACAAGATATCGAAAATAAGGGACTATTTAATGCAATAAGTAATGCAGGGTCATCAATTTTTGGATCATGGGTTAAAGTGACCAAGCAATCATTCTCGTTTAAACGAAATTTCTTGAGAGCGTCATCTGGCCAGTCATTCACAATCTCAATATTTGGGAAACGTTCACTTGTTGCGAAGTGGTTTCGTGGATCAATCAAAACAGCTTCAAATCCAGCTTCTTTAGCCATTGGTATTAAACATTGGGTAATGTGAACAGCGCCGACTATAAATAATCTTGGTTTGGGTATCAACCTTAAGGGAAGGCAATCGTCATTCGAGTTTAAACTCTTACTTTCAAAGATTTCCCCACGGCGAAAATCACATTCTATTTGGAAAATATCTCTATTCTCATTTGCGGAATTAAGTTTTGAAAACAAATTAGGTTGAATTTTTTTCCGTGGACAAACAAAGACAGAGATCTTGCCTCCGCAAGATAGTCCAACCGACCAAGCGTCTTGATCTGCGACTCCAAAATCTAAAATCTCGGCAGAGCTTTCAGAAAGAATTTTTTTTGCGCTCACAATCACCGAGCCTTCTACACAGCCCCCTGATACAGATCCAACGATGTGGCCATCGTCTCTGATAAGCATCATGCTGCCAACTTGCCTAGGGGATGAACCCCATGTTTTAACAACTACAGCCAGAGAGAAATCCCTCTTCTCTTTATCCCAAATGTGAGCTGTATTAATTACGTCTATGTCTATATCTGAAACCTTCAAGCTGTCAGCTCCTTTTCCCTATCCAAAATTCGCGTTCTCCAATTTAAAATGTCTGAGTCTCCTTTTGGTTTTCGAGAGAGATATAATGTCAAGTTCTCGATGCTTTCCAGAGAATGTATCGGAAGTAATGCATCTACATTTTTTAAAATTCTTTTTATTGAGACACTTTTTGGTAAAAACTTTTTGTATCTAAGTAGAGGGTTAAGCCACAAGAGATATTTGCAGTTTTTTTTAAGTCTTTCCATCTGAATTAGCAGATCACTTTGGTGGTTTTTATCGAGACCGTCACTAATAAAAAGTACAAGTGAGCCTGAGACGGGAGTTCGTCTTACCCAAGTCTTATTAAATTCGTATATACTGTCTCGTATACGAGTTCCTCCAGCCCAGTCATCAGTAACTTTAGAGATTTTCTGCAAAGCATCGTCGATATCTTTGTTTTTCAACAAATGTGTTATGTTTGTTAGCTTTGTCCCAAAAAGAAATACCAAGCAGTTTCTATGTCTTTGCATTAGATTATGCACAAAATGCAGCAGCATTTTTGAGTAATTCTCCATAGAGCCAGAAATATCGATCAAGAAAACAATTGGACGATCTTTTTCTTTCTTTTTCATAAATTTCGGTAACACTATACCAAAATTCTTAACACTATCCTTCAACCCATGACGAACTGACAAGTGTGGTCCCATTTTCTTTGGTTCAAACCGACGAAATGGTTTTTGAGGCAAATGTACTGACAAATCTCGGATGACATCGGTTGCTTGTCGAAGCTCATTTTTCGACATGGTGCCAAAGTCTTTAGACTTTTTTAACTGTATATCTGAGGCGGAACCAGATGTATCGAAAATTATATTGTCTTCAAGTTCGTCTAATTTTTTAATTTTCTCTGTCTTTGGTAAGTTCTCTCTGATTCTCTGAGCAAGCTCTTCTTTTTGCTCATCTTGCTCACTTACCCTAGTTCTAGGCAGTAGCATATTCCTTGTCTTTTCCTGAAACTTTGGATTTTGCCAAAATAAATCAAAAGCCTGCCTAAAAATTATCTCGTCTTCTTTCTTCTTTGTAAGACACGTCAGTAAAGAAAAATAAAAGGCTCTTTTAGATTTGAGCCCAAGTGTCTTAATCGCGCTAATGGCATCAGTCACCCCATCCGAGCCAATTTTAATACCAGAAGCTCTTAACAAGTGTGTAAATAGTAAAACATTCTCCGGCAACTTTCCTTCCATAGTATCCATTTTCTATTTTTACTTCTGCGTAACCACAGAAATTTTTACATCATTAAGTATTCTTGATGCCTCAGACCCTTGTATCTTTGCTATGTCGTCTTGGTATTTTAACAGAACACCAATCGTGGAGTCGATAGTTTGAGGGTCAAGGGCAACACAATTTAGTTCAACCAGCGCTTCAGCCCAATCAATGGTTTCAGCAATTCCTGGAGATTTATACAATTCCTCCTCCCTGAGGCGTTGGACAAAATTTACCAGCTCTGTTTGAAGAGTAGGCCCAGTTTGAGGAACTCGATGTTTTAAAATTTCCAACTCTGTATCTTTATCGGGATAATCTACCCAGCTGTAATAGCATCGTCTTTTAAGTGCATCATGTACTTCCCTTGTTCTATTAGAAGTTATGACTACAATGGGGGGCTCTTCCGTCTTTATAGATCCTATCTCTGGTATTGTAATCTGCCAATCGGAAAGAAATTCAAGTAAGTATGCCTCAAAAGCCTCATCTGCTCTATCTAGTTCATCGATCAAAAGAACAGCTCTCTCACTAGGTTTTTGTCTTAGGGCTTTTAATAAAGGCCTTTCTATTAAAAAATCCTCAGAAAAAAGATCTATGTTTTTATTATCGGTGGACTGTATAGAAATTAACTGCTTTCCGTAATTCCATTCATAGGAAGACTGACTTATGTCAAGGCCTTCATAGCATTGAAGTCTAATCAAGGGAGTTTTTAGAATTGACGCTAGAGTTTTTGCAATTTCAGTTTTGCCTACTCCTGCTTCACCTTCTAGGAATAAGGGCTTTCCTTTGGCTAAGGCTAGATAGAGGGCGATTGATAATCTTTCACCAATAACGTAGCCCTCATTTTTTAATTTATCGACTAATGTCTTGGTGTTCTTAAAAATTTTTTCCAATGTCTTCCCTTGCGTCAAGTTTTCACTTTACATTATAACGAGGCAATATAAAATCTATACGTGATATATCAACGCTATTTTTTGACTGGGATAATCAAAAAATCTTAACAAGACAGTTTGCACGTTGTTGATGTGAATTATTGGAGGAGGAATTCATGGGAGAGATTAGTCTCAAGCTTAACGGAAAAGTAGAAACAAGGGATGTTGCTGACAATACATTGTTAGTAGACTTTATTAGGGAACATGTTGGTTTAACTGGCACTCACGTAGGCTGCGATACAAGTCAATGCGGGGCTTGTGTTATTCATTTGGATGGCGTATCGGTAAAAGCTTGTACAATTTTAGCAAAGCAAGCTGAGGGCGCTGATATAACTACAATTGAGGGGCTAGCTAACGGCGACGAGTTGCACCCAATGCAGGAAGCTTTCCATGAGAATCATGGCCTTCAGTGTGGGTTCTGTACACCAGGAATGGTAATGAGCGCGGTTGAAATGGTTACGAAAAATAAAGATATAAGCGAGGATGAGATCAGAGAAGGGCTTGAAGGAAATATATGTAGATGCACTGGCTATCATAATATTGTTCAATCAGTTAAAGCCGGTGCGGCTAAAATGGGAGGGAAAAATTAATGAACGAAGTAACAAAAATTGATGGAATAGGATCATCTGTAAGAAGAACTGAAGATAAGAAATTCTTAACCGGTAAAGGAAAATATACGGATGACATTAATAGGCCTGGCCAAGTTCAAGCCTATTTTTTGAGATCGGATGTGGCTCACGCAAAAATAAAGAAAATTGATATAAAAAATGCTCAATCTGCACCGGGCGTTATAGGAGTTTTTACAGGAGACGATATTGCTGCAGATAAGGTTGGCGGCCCAATCTGTGGATGGGTGGTTCCCTGTAGGGATGGGTCTGCTACTAAAGAGCCTCCACATCCGTTATTAGCACAAGGTAAAGTAAGGTTTGTTGGAGACGCTATCGCTGTTGTATTAGCAGAAACAGCAGAACAGGCTAAATCAGGGGCTGAACTTATTGATGTCGACTATGAGGAACTTTCACCTGTAGTAGATTTTGAAAATGCAGGCGATGGAGCTCAAATACATGATGAAGTTCCAAATAACTGCTATTTTGACTGGGAATTAGGGGATGAAAAAGCGACCGCCGATGCTCTTAGCGGTGCAAAGAAAATTGTTAAGCTGAGAGTGCGCAACAATCGATTGGTTCCAAATGCTATGGAGCCTAGGTCTGCACTTGCAGAATTTGATAATTTAGATGATTCATACACTCTTCACACCACGTCTCAGAACCCGCATTTGACACGGCTTGTTTTGGCAGCTTTTATGTTTGCTATTCCAGAATCCAAATTAAGAGTGATTGCTCCTGATGTAGGGGGTGGATTTGGATCAAAGATTTACGTCTATATTGAGGAAGCGGTTTGTGTTTGGGCATCCAAAAAGGTAGGCAGACCTGTGAAATGGACAGCAGACAGGACGCAAGCATTTCTTACTGATTGTCACGGTAGAGACCACGTTAACGATGTTCAGCTTGGTCTAGATGAAAACAATAAAATTGTAGGTTTACGTGTAGATACGGTATGTAATTTAGGTGCATATTTATCAGCTTTCTCAGTAGTAGTTCCTACATATCTTCACGGAACCCTACTGTCAGGACAATATGATATTCCAGCCATTTATACAAACGTAAAGGGTATGGCAACTAACACTGTTAATGTTGATGCATACAGAGGGGCAGGAAGACCTGAAGCAACATATCTTCTTGAGAGAACAATGGAGGCCGCAGCTCGAGAAGTAGGAATGGATCCAGCTGAATTCAGAAGAATAAATTTCATTCCTAAAGATGCATTTCCTTATCAAACCCAGGTTGCTTTGCAATACGACATTGGAGACTATGAGCCGCACTTAGATAAGGCGATGGAAATGATAGACTACTCCAATTTTGAAACAAGAAGAGCAGAAGCTGCTAAGCGAGGCATGTATAGAGGCATAGGGATTTCAAGTTATATTGAAGCTTGTGGTCTTGCGCCATCTGCTGTGGTAGGTGCTTTGGGTGGACGCGTTGGTCAGTGGGAATCGGCTTCAGTGAGAGTAAATCCGACAGGAACAATTAGTGTTTTCACAGGTTCACACAGCCATGGACAAGGTCACGCAACAACGTTTGCGCAGATTGTTGCAGATAAACTCGGTATCCCCATGGAAAATGTCGAGGTGGTTCATGGAGATACTGACAAAACTCCATTCGGTATGGGCTCCTACGGTTCAAGATCACTTGCTTCTGGTGGGTCCGCTATAAGCAAAGCTGTTGATAAAATAATCAATAAAAGCAAAAAAATTGCCGCCCATCTTCTTGAAGCGTCCGAAGATGACATTGACTTCAAGGACGGCAAATTTGTTGTTGGAGGAACAGATAAAGAAAAAGCGTTTGGAGAAATCGCATTGGCTGCGTACGTGCCGCATAATTATCCTTTGGAGACCCTCGAGCCGGGTCTTGAAGAAAATGCTTTTTATGATCCAACAAACTTTGTATATCCCTCGGGCACTCACATTGCTGAGGTTGAAGTCGACCCAGCCACCGGTGTTGTACAAGTTGTAGACTGGGCTGCTTGCGACGACTTTGGAAATTTAGTTAATCCCATGATAGTCGAAGGCCAGGTTCATGGAGGTATTGCTCAGGGTATAGGACAAGCTCTGTTAGAGGATGCACATTACGATGAAAATGGTCAATTGCTTACAGCCTCATACATGGATTATTGTATGCCTAGGGCAGATGATCTACCATCATTTAAAGTTGGGTACACAACCACCCCTTCTACAGTTAATGACCTAGGCGTTAAGGGTTGTGGTGAAGCAGGAGCTATAGCATCACCTCCCGCTTTGATAAACGCGGTAATAGACGCATTATCACCGCTTGGAGTTACCGATATGTCTATGCCAGCCACTCCTCAAAAGGTGTGGAAAGCAATACAAGATAGTCAGTCAGTAGCTGCAGAATAAAGGAGGACACCGATTATGTATTCTACAAAATATGTAAAACCAAATAGTACTACAGAAGCTTTAGAAGCTATAAAGTCTTTAAGCGAAGGTAAGTTTTTGGCCGGAGGAATGACCCTAATACCAACGCTAAAACAGAGACTTGCAAGCCCAGACGGTCTTGTTGATATTTCAGGATGCAAGCTTGACTCTATTGCTGACGAGGGTGAGACATTAAAGATTGGAGCAATGGCAAGACATATCAGTGTTGCAGAATCAGCTGTAGTTAAAATGGCTATACCCGCATTAGCAAAACTCGCAGATGGTATAGGTGACAGACAGGTTAGAAATCGGGGTACGCTAGGGGGGTCTGTAGCCAATAACGATCCGTCCGCTTGCTATCCATCAGCAGTACTAGCCTTGAAAGCTACCGTACATACGAGCAATCGTAGTCTAGCAGCAGACGATTTCTTTACAGGAATGTTTGAGACAGCGCTAGAGGAAGATGAAATAATTGAGTCCATTAGTTTCTTAAAACCAACAAAGGCTAACTACGTCAAATTTCCAAACCCTGCATCGCGTTACGCTATGGTTGGAGTTTTTGTAGCTCAATTTGGTGATGAAGTAAGAGTGGCTGTTACGGGGGCAGGAGAAGGCGGAGTATTCAGACATCAAGAGATGGAATCTGCACTTTCAAGTAATTTTAGCGCTGACTCCCTGAGCTCTGTCAACATTGTTTCCGATGGCTTGATAAGTGATCTACATGCATCTGCGGAATATCGTGCTAACCTTATCAAGGAAATGACAAAGAGAGCTGTAGCTTAGCTCCATTACGATGGAACAACTAGCTTTGGCGATTGTTATTACCAGCCTGAGTAAAGGTTTATTGAATGGATATTAAAGATAGCTACGAATTACCTCTCCCAAAGGAAAGAATATGGGCTGCGCTTAATGATGAAGAGTTTCTTAAGAAGTCCATTCCGTGGTGTGAAAAGTTAGAAAGGCGTAGCGAAACTGAATTGGCCGCAGAAGTAAAGCTTAAGATAGGACCAATGTCTACTCGTTTTACAGGCAGTATTACTTTAAGCGATATCGACCCACCTAATGGATATACCATAACGGGAAGTGGTAAAGGTGGGATTGCTGGTGCCGCAAGTGGATCAGCGAAGGTTAAGCTGGTAGAAGCTAAAGATACGTCCTCGACTACCTTGTCTTATGAAGTCAGTGCACAGGTAAAAGGAAAGATTGCACAACTTGGATCGCGCCTAATCCAAAGTACGGCAAAAAAGTTATCACAAAATTTCTTTGGCAGTTTCGTCAAACAGCTAGAAGATATGGATAAACCTCAATAAACGGCTTTATCTTTTCCAGATTACATTTATATCTAATCACGAGTTGCAAAAAATGGTGTTTCAGTGTGATAGAGCAAAGACAGGGACTTATTGAATCCATACGGAAAAAATTTATGCACGTGGAAACTTGTCCGTTTGAGGGAGAACGGATTTTTTTTGAGAACGCCGGAGGTTCCCTAAGACTAAAATCAGTTGTTGAAACATCAGCTCTTTATGCTTCGTATCCAGATAACCAGGGAAGAGAAAACGAAGCTTCAAAAGCTTTAGTTAGATCTATTGAAAATGGTAAATCTAAGATGAGACTTTTTTTTAACGCCGATCGTGGTGATGTTATCGTAGGTGAGAGTGGTACTGAGTTGCTTTTCAGGCTGATACGAACAGCAGCACTTGAGTTACCAAGAGGAGGAACTATGTTAAGTTCCACGCTAGAGCACCCTGCTTCCATGAGTGCAATGAAAAAGTGGGCAAAAAATACTCTTAGAAGTCATATAATAGTCGAGCATGATGACGAGCTAGGAACAGTAGATGAAAAAGCCTATTTAAAAAAATTAACCCGTGATGTTCGAGTTGTGTCTATTGTTCATACATCCCCTGTAACTGGGATGACTGTCGATTTAGAAAAGATTACTAAAGAAGTTAGGAATGTAACGCCTGATTGCATAATTATAGTTGATGGCATTCAGCATTCCAGTCATGGCGCAATAGATGTTCAAAAATATAATATTGATGGCTATGTGGTCTCTCCATACAAGATGTTTTCACGACACGGTTATGGAGTTGCATGGGCTTCTGACAGACTATGTGCTTTGGGTAAGGAACAACTAGTAGGCGGTCCTTTCCAAAACTGGGAGCTAGGTACGCGAGATGCTGGTAGTTATGCGACTTTTTCAGATGTTGTAGACTATCTAGACTGGCTTGGCAGTAATTTTACAAACAGCGAAAGTGCCAGAGAAAGATTAGAAGCTTCCTCGGTAGCGATAAAAGCACATGAACAGGAGTTAGTAAATTTAGCGTTGCATGGATCTGAAAACCTAATTGGGTTAATAAAAATTGAGCAAATTGAAATTATTGGTGACTTAGCTTCGACTTCAAGAGAGGGAGTGGTGTCCTTCTATTTTAAAAATAAACCCTCCACTTTAATAGTTGAAAAGCTTAGACAACGAAAAATACGCGTCCACATTAGAAAAGATGATCATTATTGCGGAAATATACTTAGGCCTTTAAATCAGAAAGACTGCATTAGGTTTTCAATATGCCACTATAATTCAAAGGCAGAAGTAATTGAGTTTCTGAAAGCGATAAACGAAATTAGTGCTCACTAAAGAACTCTTTTTATCTTGCTCTCCATTTTTTTCTTGAAGATGAGCTTCGCCTTTTCATAAGCCTCTACTCTTGCCTTAAGATAAAAATATGACTTATCTGATGTCATGCTTGAAAAAGTTTCAGTTCTAATGGACCAATCTCCTCTAGAGCGCTCTTCTGTCCAATGCGTTTCTCCTTTTGCCGATAGTGGATCATTTGGATGTATTGACCATTTTTCTCTTGCTGTGCTGCTTATAATTAAATTATTCTTAAGATCCTTATAACTACCAAAGTCATCTTCAATATCCAGGAATACCGCATCGGTAGCTTCATCAAATAGGACTTGCCTTTTATTACACGGTTTCCTAATTTCTTTCCCTTGCCACGGTTTAGAAACCACAGACTTAGGAAAAACCCATTCGTCTGATTTAGCGCTTTGTCTTAAAGGCAAAGACAAATAACCCTCTTTTACGACTAGTTTAGCAGGATTACTTACTGGCCAGACTAAGGGCCAGTAAGCATTTGATAGAGAGAGGCGAAGTTTATTTCCCTTAGGTAATTTATATGCAATATGATCTAACTTTATCTTTACGGTGAATTCTTTCCCTAAAGAGATATTTTTTGGACTATCGAAGGACTCACGAAACCTCAGGTTTAAAATACCATATGTTATTCTACTCGACTTACCATCAGGGAATACATCGCATAATCGAACAGCCAGTTGTCCGTTCGGCGAGTTTGCCTCGAGCGTTATTGTTAACTCAGGAGAGCCAACTATATCTTCTCCAAGGATCAAGTCGTTGGTATCAAAACAAAGTGAGAAAGCATCATCAAGACGCTGGTCTCCTGGAAGCTCTGGGCCTAACCAAATAGCACAATACTCTCCACCTTTAAGCCCACAATGCTGTGGGCTATCAATTACGCCTAACTGGCACTTATTTTTCTTATTACTTAAAGAAAGTACATTGTTAGAACGTAAATAAAGCTTTTTGTTTTTACTTGCTTTACTTGGCCAACGATCCTCTTTGATCCAATATCCGTCTCTAAAATTATAACTGCTTTTAGGCGGTTCACCTTTCATTACATACACTCTGTAGTCGGGATCTGTTTCACATCCATTATCAATTTCTTTCAGCCATCTGTCCCACCATCGGATTGCTTCCTGTAAAAAACCTATCTGAGGTTTTGGTACAGCAAAGTGAGGGTATTTATGTACCCATGGTCCAATTATCCCCTTAGCTTTTGCATTCTTGACCAGTTCTGGAACTGCATTTTTGTATGCATCTCCCCATCCCCCAATAGCTAGGATTGGAGTTTCAAGTTTAGAATAATCCTCACATACAGATCCATGTTTCCAATACTTATCTCTTCTTTGATGTTTCAACCAAATGTCTGAGAGATGGGGTTGGCTTTTCAGACGCTCTAGCCACATCTTTTTCCATTTCTTTCCAACAATTAAGGGATCAGGTGGTCGCGAAGAATATGAAAGCATCGTAGCACCCCAGCCCAAGTTTTCATTTAACAAGCAACCGCCCTTATAATGAATGTCATCGGTATATCTATCAACCGTTGAACATAAAGTTATTATTGCTTTTAAAGCCTTTGGTTTTCGAAAAGCCACCTGTAAGCTATTAAAGCCACCCCAACTAATTCCCATCATGCCAATGTTGCCATTACTCCATGATTGTTTACTTGCCCAATCAATTATATGTTCTGCATCACTTAATTCTGTCTCTGTATACTCATCGAAAAGAAGTCCTTCGCTGTCTCCATTGCCTCTTAGATCTACACGCATACATACATAACCTCTTTCACAAAAGTATGGATGGGTTAAGGCGTCTCTAACGTGAGTTCCATCTCTTTTTCGATAAGGGATATATTCTAAGACTACTGGAAATCTTTCAGATTTTTTACTAATGGGCTTCCAAATTTTAGCTGAGAGTTTAATTCCGTCTGGCATTGGTATTGCGAGATGTTCAATCTCCTCAACTTTAAAGAGCTTTTTTTTTATTGATACTTTTCCCAATTAAAAAACTCTTACATTCTGGGTGCCAAGAGCTTTTTGAACATTTAAAATATTCACACTGTTCAGAGATGTTTTAGTCTTTACTGCCTCGGCTGCAGCTACTCCTGCTCCTTGACCAGTAACTGTGCAGCAAGCCATATTTCTGGTGGCTGCATGAGCAATATTACTTCCCCCTATAGCTCTTCCAACAACTAATAATCCTTTTATATTTTTGGGAAGTAGAGACCGATATGGAATATGCATATACCTACCTGTGGTCGGTAATACTAGAATGCCGAAGCCGTCTATGAACTCAGGGTATATCCCAATACTGTCGTCAAACCTGCACTCATTTTCTACAGCTTCATCTGAGAGGTTGTATTCAGAATCAATCTTGTATGTATCGCGTATACCGATTGTCATCCCAAAATTTCTTAATTTTCCTGCTGAACACCCAGGCATGTACTCCTTTAATGCAGCTATGGCCTCTAAAGCTGCTTTTCTACCCTCTATTTCTCCTTTTGTTAAACTTTCGGGATCAGTTCCATCTATCCCATTAAGATGAACTAGATTTAAATAGGTTAGTTCACCTGAATCATGTATTGCGCCCCACGTTCCAGAAATAGTTTGTAAATCACTATCTATCAAACCAGATTCTTTAGCCTTTTCAAATGGTTTGCGAAGGAAAGGTGAGAACATGTCATCTTCCTTACCAGATGTTTGTACTTGCCAATTCTTGTTACTCCAGTCCCTATATTTTTGTGGACCACGTTTTATTTCGTCCATAAACTCTTCTTTATTCACACCAGACATATGAAACATAACGGAGGCAGATATCATGTCCTCTTTACTATTTTTGAATACTGTTACACCACTACGCCTAGCTACGTCGGCATCACCAGTTGCATCAACAATAATTTTGCCCATAATAGCTTCTCTACCGGCTTTAGATTCGGTAATCACTCCTCTTATTTCATTACCTTCTAAAATGGGAGAGCAAAAGGCGCGATGAAGCATTGGGCGTACACCTGCTTTCAAAACAAGATTATCCGCTACTACTTTAAATCCCTCACTGTCAAGCTGATAACTTTTTGACTGAGACTCAGGGACTGCGGCATTATTTTCTATTGCTCTTTGTTCGTATTCAAAAGTTAAGCCGCCAGCTTCTATGGTTTTCTCATGGCGATACCATGCAAAGCCCTCGACTCCAACACAAGTTATGTTGCCTCCAAAGCAACCAAATCGCTCAATAAGTATAACACTGACTCCAGCTCTGGCTGCGGCAATTGCCGCGGACAGTCCTCCTGGGCCTGAGCCAACAACTACTACATCGGCTTCTCCTACAACAGGGGTTAACCTCTCGGGCTCTCTAATTTCCATTTCAGTTCCAACTCCATCATACGGCATTGTCTATTAAAAATATTTTTGAGGCAAAGTAATTTTTATTTCTTAAAAAAATAATTAAAGACATAACGCAGAATTAGAGGTGTGAGACCTAGAAGGCAGAAAATGATTAATATTTTAGGAGACAATATTTCAGATACATGATGGATCTTATTAATTTGAGATCCAAAGTAAACATAGGCTATAGTCATCGGGGCAATACCTATCAATGTCACAAGACCATATGGAATAACTCTAATTGGGGTAAAAGCCATAAAGACATTAACAAGATAGAATGGAAATACAGGTATCATTCTGATTGCGAACAGATAAAAAACACCATTTTTTATAATCATTTTCTGAAAGGTATCAAAAGATGGTGTGTTTTGATTGTGCAAAAAACTTTTCAGAAAATAGCGAACAAGGATAAAACAAAATATTGCGCCAACCGTAGCAGATAAAGTTGATAATAAAGCACCCTGAAGAACGCCAAATAGTATTCCTGAAAATATAGACAGAACTGTTGCTAACGGAATGGATGCAGAGACTATAATTACATAAAGAATGCAAAAGAAACCTCTGCATATAAATGGATATGATGAGCATGTTACCTCAATTTCGAGTTTCGCATCCAAAAAATTTTTTAAAGATAACCCATCAAAAGAATAAAGAACCAAAGAAAAAATTATAGCCAGGGAAATGTAAGATAAAAATCGTTTCAAATTTCTCTCTTTAACTAAGATATTAGTAACCCAGTGTATTGTAAAATTACTTTTAATAAAAATAATATGTTTTAATAGAGATGTTTCATTATATTCCTGTAAAGAGGTATATTCGGTCATGGAAGGCTTTAATGTTTCGGTAGTGATTCCTACATTCAATAGAGTAGATTTTGTACTCAAGGCCATTAAATCTGTTTCTAACCAGACTTTTCAACCATTAGAGATTATTTTAGTAGATAATAATTCTGATGATAACACCTTGGAAATGGTGGCGAAGCACTTTAAGACCGTAAAGATTATATTCCAGAAAAAGCAAGGTGTGAGTGCATCTAGAAATTTTGGAATACGAGAGGCTTCAGGAAATTGGATCGCTTTTTTGGACTCAGACGATCAATGGCACAAACGCAAGCTCGAAGAACAAGTAAAGAGTATTACGAACGATACGCTATCTGTTGATTTATCCCACACCAATGAAATATGGTACAGAAATAAGGTTTTCTTTAATCAAAAAGAAATTCATAAAAAACGAGGTGGTTTTATATTTGAACATTGCCTGCCACTTTGTTGCATTTCTCCAAGTAGTGTACTTATAAAAAAAAAGGTCTTTGATGATATCGGATTTTTCGATGAATCTTTAGACGTCTGCGAAGATTATGACTTTTGGTTGCGTTTTTGTTGTAAATATCCAGTTAATTTTGTTGATCAAAAGCTTACAATTAAGAATGGTGGACATAATGACCAATTATCAAAAAAGTACTGGGGAATGGATAGATTCAGAATCCAAGCATTAGAAAATTTGTTGCAATCTTCAGTTTTAGAGGAGCGGCAGGAACAGTTAACAAAGAGTATGCTACTTAAGAAAATTGACATATTAATAGAAGGAGCAAAGAAGAGGTCCAATACAGCCATTTACAATATGTATTTACAAAAACAAAAGCACTGGGAAGCAGAATAGTGACTAATCAAAATTTTGAGGGAATGTCAGTTAGGTGGGTGATCGCATTAAAAGCTGAGGCAGAGGAGATAATAAAGAACTATGCGTTGGAGAGGGTAGCAACCAAACCTTTCCAAGTTTATAAAAATAGAGATATTGATATATGGCTTGTTCTCTCAGGGATAGGGCAAATCAATGCGGTCGCTGCTACCACTTACTTATATGTCAAAAGTGATGCATCAGATAATACGATCTGGATGAACCTTGGAATAGTTGGAAGCCGAAACTTTAAAGTTGGAGAACTAGTTCAAATAGATAAAATAACATCAAATGATTTTCCAGATAACCACTATCCTTCACCAGCAACTTTTAAAAATAATAATGTTGAACGTAGTAATTTGATAACGGTCAACAAACCTGAAGCGCTGTTCGAAAATGATGGTGTTTATGATATGGAGGGATATGCCTTTTTCAGCTTTGCAAAAAAAATTGCATCGTATGAGCTTGTCTCTGTTTTGAAAATAATTTCAGACATACCCGGAACAGATATATCAAAAATAGACAAAATTGCAGTGGAAAGACTAGTTCTTAAAAAAATGCCATTGATAGAAAAGGTCTTAGAAAATTTATTATCATTACAGGAAATTCTCCTTCTACAACAAAGAAACCCAAACTATTTTGATGAAATCTGTCAGCAGAGGAAATTTTCCTTTAGTCAAAAGGTAACTCTAAAAAAATATTTAACCCAATGGCAGTCTAGATTTCCAATGAGAAATCCATTAAGTGAAATTGAAAAAAAAATGACTACCTCTCAAATCTTAAAGAGATTTTCAGATAATTTGTTAAGATGAACTATGGTTGATACTATTTATGCAGAAGACGAAATAATAGGTACAAAAAAAGCACAAGAAATTATTTCAAAGTTTAGACATGCAAAAGTTATTAGTATTAAAAGGTTTGGCGAAGTATTTAATCCATCTAACCAAAACTTCAGAATTCAGAAAATAAATCCTGCTCTTATTCTTGCAAGAAAACAAAAAGGGTTTGTTCTCAATGCGCCAGAGGGATTTGGGATTAGAGATCAAGATAATTATTATTTTTCTCATATGTACAACTGTTTATACGACTGCTCTTATTGTTTTTTGCAAGGCATGTATAATTCAGCAAATTACTTGGTATTTGTAAATTTTGACGATTATAAGAATGAGATTGAGAAAATTATTGGCAAGGATAAAGAGAAGGAAATGACCTTTTTTACGGGCTATGATTGTGACTCTCTAGCTATGGAACCAATAACTAATTTTCTAAGCGATTTTATTCCTTTTTTTCGTCGGTATAAGAATGCTTTATTTGAAATAAGAACGAAAAGTATCAATAACACGGTTTTTAGAAAGCATGACGCATTAACCAACTGTATTGTAGCGTATAGTCTTATGCCGGAGACATTAGCACAAACTTTGGATAAAAAAGCGCCATCAGTATCTGCCCGAATTAAAAATATAAAATATATAGCAAATAAGGGATGGAGGATAGGATTGAGGTTTGATCCATTGATATATTGTAATAACTGGAAGGCTCAATACTCTGAGTTATTTGCAAATATTTTTAAAGAAATCAAAGAGGAAAGCATTCATTCAGTGTCTCTTGGCTCATTGAGATTTCCTAAAAGTTTCTTTAATAAATTACTTCAATATTATCCAAATAGCGAAGAATTTTCATTTTTAAGATCAAACGATAAAGGGATCATTTCTTATGATCAATCTATAGAAAATGAGATGAATGAATACTGTCGATTAGAGCTTATGAAGTATAGTGACGCTAGAAAGTTCTTTTCTTGTGGCTGAGAATCATTTTGGAGATAGCATTAAAAAAGTCATTGTTATAGGATCGACCGGCACAATAGGAGAAGCTGTATCAACACTTTTGCTTAACAGTGGTTTTTCTGTGATTGGTATAGGAAGAAAAGTTCCTTCTTTTGATAAAAAAAAGGAAAACTATATTCATCACATTCTAGATCTCCAAAATACTGACCTTCTAGAGGCGACGCTGTCTAATATTGTAAGGGACCATGAGGGGATTATTTGTTTGGTGCATTGTGCCGGGTTAGGAGAATTTTCTAATATAGAGAACCTTCCTATATCTAAAATAAAATCCATGTTAGATGTAAATTTACTTTCTGTTATTGTATCAGCGAAGGTTTTGTTACCTCATTTTAAGAAAATGGATAATGGAAAATTAATACTAATTGGCTCTGAAGCAGGCCTAAAGGGAGGACAAAAAGGATCTGTTTATTCAGCTACAAAATTTGGTTTACGTGGATTTGCTCAATCAATTAGAGAAGAAACAGCAAAGAATAATATATTTGTGACAGTAATAAATCCAGGGATGGTAAGAGGAAAGTTTTTTGATGATAAAAATTTTCGGCCTGGAAAAAGTGTAGATAATGCAATTGAGCCAAATGATATAGCAAAATTAGTAAATAACTTGCTAGATGAAGAGATAGGCATGGTTTTTGATGAAATAAATGTATCCCAAATGAAAAAAGTTATAGAGTTTAACAAAAATTAAAGAGTCAAAATATGCGAAATGAGTTAATAGAAAAATATGCTTTTGAAGCAGTGGATTTAATTAGAAAAAAAGAAGTAAGCAGTTCCGAGCTTTTAAAAGCCTCACGAGATAGACATATAGAAGTTGACGAGCAAGTTAATGCATTACCTCACACTTTTTATGACATGGCTCTCACCAAAGCAAAAAATATCAATATTGATAGTGAAATACCAAACGAAAAAAGCCTTTTAGGATTACCAATAGCAGTTAAGGATTATAACGATGTAGCAGGAGTTCCTACAACATTTGGCTCAAAAATTTTTTGTAACAATATTCCGTCAAAATCAGACGCAACGATTGCCCGCTTAGAACAAAATGGTGCGCTACCTGTAGCTAAATCAAATGTTCCAGAATGGGCAGGGGGACATACGTTTAATCCAGTTTATGGAGTTACAAAGAATCCTTTTGATAAAAATAAAATCGCAGGGGGTTCGTCTGGAGGTTCCTCAGTTGCCTTAGCTACAAAACAGGTTTGGCTAGCCACGGGTAATGACTTAGGCGGAAGTCTTAGAACTCCTGCTAGTTTCAATAATATTGTTGGTTTGCGACCAAGCATAGGAGTTGTCCCGAGGGGCCTACGTTATAATAGATTTGATCCACTGTGGGTCGAAGGTCCTCTGGCAAGATGTGTTAAAGACATTGGTCTAATGCTTGATGCCATGGCTGGCTATTGCAAAACAGATCCATTATCTTTTGATCATACATGCAGTTCTTTTCTTGAAGCCGTTGATACTTTTGATTTGCCGGCAAAGGTAGCTGTTACAGAAGACTTAGGTCTGGTCCCCGTTGAACAAGAGGTGAGGAGTGTCTTTAGAACTGTAGTCCCCCACCTAAAGACTATTGGGTGTGAAGTAGGGAGTGATATACCCGATTTTAACGGTGCGATAGAAAGCTTTCATACATTAAGGGGTTTATTAATGGCCTATATGTTGGGTGATCTTTACAAGAGTAAAAAAGATGAAATTCTGGTGGACATTGTAAAAAATATAGAGGTTGGTTTTAAAGTTTCGAATGACGAAATAATAACTGCAGAAAAAATCCGGCAGGACCTTTTTATAAAAATTGATAGATTTTTTGAAGAGTACGATTTTTTGATCTGTCCAACATGTTCTGTTTTACCGTTCGATATTGAGACTCCCTTTGTAAAAGAAATAGACGGGGTCGCATGTAAAACATATATTGATTGGTTCGCAATAACATTTGCACTGACCCTGACTTCGTGTCCAATTATTTCTCTTCCAGTTGGCTTTTCTAGTCATGGGTTACCTGTAGGAATTCAAATCGTGAGTAAGCCAAGACAGGAAGACAAACTTTTAGCCTTTGCAAAAGTTTTGGAAGAAAAGGTTTCCGTAAATAAAAGTAGTCCTATTTAGACACTTGTTAGATTCATATAGGAAAAAAAGCGTTAGCGTTATTTAATCTAAACTTTGAAATAGCTCTTTTTCCATTATCAGATTTCAAGAAGGTAACAATTTTTTCAACTGCGCTAGTTTTAACGTTTTTACATTTCTTGGGGTTTACAGTTGTTACAGCGTAAGTATTTAAATCGTTATTATCATACCCAACTATTTCTGAGTCTCCTTTGTTTTTAAAGGAATACCAAGTTGCTGTGTCAGTTATAGTAAATGCTCCAAGTTCATTTGCAATCATTAGAGTAGCTCCTTGCCCAGAGCCGGTTTCAAGATACCAGGTTTTCGAGAACTCTTCAGGGACAAGAGCTAGCTCTTTCCAAAGAGACAACTCCTTCATATGAGTCCCGGAATTATCGCCACGAGAAATGAATTTTTCTTTTTTATCATAAATTTTTTCCATTATTTCTCTTATTTCATGACCCCTAATATCTTTCTCTGTTTTAGCTTTTCTGGGCCCAACAATTACCCAGTTATTATACATAAACTCGAATCTTTTTAATCCATAGCCAGTTTTTAAAAACTCAATTTCTGCCTTTTTTGCATGAGTAATGAGAACGTCTCCATCACAATTTTTCATATTTTTAATTGCCTGTCCTGTACCAACAGCGACAACCCTAATTTCAACACCAGTATAATGTTGTAAAATAGGAGCAAGGTACCGATAAAATCCAGAATTTTTTAATGAAGTAGAAGATTGAATAATAATATTATCAGCCAAAACATTGGAGCTTGATAAAGTTACAAAAACTGAGAGAAAAAGGATGCGCGAGAGTATATTTTTCAATTTATTTTTCCCGATATGTACTTTTTTGCTTCCCTAGTTTTTGGATTTTCAAAGAAATTTTCAGCTGACGAATGTTCGATTACTCTACCAGTGTGAATGAAAACAATTTCGTCTGCTAATCTACGAGCTTGATTTATATCATGAGTAACAAAGAATATTTTCCGAGATGATCTTACTTTTTGAATAAGGTATTTTTCAATTAACGTAGTTGAATTAGGCTCAATATTGGCGGTCGGTTCATCTAATAATAAAATTTCAGGATCAGTAATTATTGCTCGCGCCAGACATAATCTCTGTTTTTCACCAGCTGATAGAGTCAATGCGTTCTGATGCTCTTTTTTATCTAATCCCATGAGACTTAGTAGTTCTTTTGCCAGGGTACTTTTTTCAGATGTTATTTTTTCCAAAACAAATAACATGTTTTTTAGAACTGTTCTCCGTAGTATGACTGGTTCTTGAGATACGAAAGCGCGTGTTTTAATTGACAGATTCCCACCCTCAAAAGTTATGGATCCACTACATGGAGTCAAAAGTCCCGTTAATAGCTTTAAAAAAATTGTTTTACCTGCTCCATTAGCTCCGAGTAAAACTGTTATTCCATCTCTATTTAAAGAAAGATTGGTATTGTGTAAAAGGGTCTTTCCTTCAATATTAAAAGAAAGGTCATTTATGGTAATTTGAGTATCTTCAAATGCCATTAAATGCTACTCCCAGGAGTTTTGAGATATTTTCCTCGCAAAAACAAAATGAAACCATTTAGTACTATTGCGGTGGCTAACAAAATAATTCCTAAACCCAAAGCTAAATCAAGATTGCCCTTTGAGGTTTCTAGTGCAATAGCGGTAGTCATGACTCGAGTAATATGATCTATGTTTCCTCCTACAATTATGATTGCTCCAACCTCAGAAATAGAGCGGCCAATACCAGCAAGTATTACAGTTGTAAGTTCAAACCTGCTGTCAACAATATAAGCTATTACTGATTTTAACTTTGCTACTCTGTATGAACGGAAAAACTCATGATAACGGGTATGTAAGCTTTCAATTATTTGAAATGTTAGACAACACACTATTGGTAAAATAAGGATTACCTGAGCAATTATCATTACTGTTGGTGAGTAAAGGAGCCCCATCCAACCTAACGACCCTGAACGAGAAAATATTAAATATACAAATAAGCCAACAACTACGGGAGGTAAGCCCATCATTCCAAAAAGGATGGAAACAACAGTATTCCTAAATTTAAAATGTGTGCTTGCTAAAAATGCTCCAAGAGGTATTCCAAGTATGCTTGAAATTAGTACAGCATAGAATGTTATCCTGAACGATAGAAGTATTATCTCCAGTAATTCAGCATCTAGAAATAAAATTAGACCGAGAGAACTAACGAAAGCTTCTGATATATCGTTCACGTTTTATAGCGATATGTATTTTTGTAAGTGAAAGTCTTCATCTCCAAATTCATGATCAATTAAGACCAATCTCTTTGCGTAATGACCAAGGTCATATTCCCAAGTCATTCCCATTCCACCATGCAACTGAATACTTTCCTCTGCTACCATAGTTCCTATTTTTCCAATTGAAAATTTCGCTGCAGAAATTGTTTTTTCTCTTTCTGTTTCGTCGTCAAAATAAATTGTAGCATTGATAACTGAAGAACGAGCCTGCTCTATTTCGACTAATAACTGTGCCATTCTATGTTGAATAGCTTGGAACTTACCTATAGGTACGCCAAATTGCTTTCTGGTTTTAAGATATTCAAGAGTTAATTCCTTTATTCTTTCCATAATTCCGAGGGCCTCGGAACAAATTGCAAGTATACCAGTATCTATAGCATGAGAGACTATTGAATAGCTCATTCCAAGTTCACCAACGAGTTCTTCTGAAGAGATACCTACATTTGTAAAAGTCAAATCAGACACTCGGCCCCCATCTATAGTAGCGAAGCTATCAATTTTTATACCTTCTCTATCAGTTGGAATGCAAGCAATTGAAATACCTTCTTCGCTAGAAGCATCCCCAGTATTTCTACAGGTCACCAAAAAGTGTGTTGCCTCAGCTGCATGCTTTATCATTCTCTTCGCTCCTGAAATCTTGTAACTCCCATCAGTCTCTACTGATAGTTTCGTTTCTACAAAACTTTTCGCGTACTCTGTATCGGTCTCGCTGTGGGCTAAGATAGGTAAACACTCGTTTTCAAGAATCTTTTTAACAAGCGATTTTTGAACATCATTACCTCTTGATAATACTTTGGCAGCAAGTATCCCGACCTCTAGAAAAGGCTCTACGACAAGACCTCTTCCTAAAGCTTCAAAAACGGTTGAAATATCTAGTGCTGTGCCCCCAAACCCATCTAATTCTGGGTCTATAAGAGATTCAAGAATTCCAAGATCTCTCATGGCTTCCCAAGCTTTTTTTGAGTACCCAAGGTCAGAATGCGCTGCGATATTGCGATCAGAAAGACTATATTCGTTTTCGAAATATTTCTTAAGAGTATCGAATAGAATTTGTCTCTCGGGACTCGGTTTGAAATCCATTAGTTTCTCTTTCCTATAAATTGAGCATTAGTTTTGAAATGATATTCTTTTGGATTTCGTTTGACCCTGCATATATTGATTTTTTTCGATGATTGAAATACTTTCCTGACGCGTACGCAGCAGCCTTAGGAAAAACTTCTGCTCCGTTGTAACCTACAGAAAGTGCATCTGGTTCATTAACAAAAGCTCGTTTCCCAAGTGATTTTCTCGTTAGATTATCTATATCTTGCTCTATCTCTGAACCTAAAATCTTTATTATGGAGCTCTCTGCCCCAGGTGCCTCACCATTTTCTACAGAAGCCAGTGTCCTTAAATTTGTTATTTCTAGATTTTGCAGATCAATTTCTATCTGTGCTAATCTGGATGCGAACATTGGGTCGTTAGACAATGGTTGCTCATTCTTTTTTGCGTCATCTGCCAACTTCTTCAGCTTTTGGATCTTTCGTTTTGACACTGCAACATTTGCATTGCCAGTTCTTTCATGAGTCAGTAAATATTTGGCATAGGTCCACCCTTTATTTTCTTCCCCTACAAGGTTTTTTGCCGGAACCTTTACGTCAGAAAAAAATATTTCGTTAACCTCATGACTACCATCTAATGTAATAATAGGTCTCACTTCGATTCCGGGAGAGTTCATGTCAATCAGAATAAATGAGATTCCCTCTTGTGGTTTTCCCTCGTTTGAGGTTCTAACTAAGCAAAAGATCATATTGGCGTGTTGTGCAAATGTCGTCCAAGTTTTTTGACCATTTACGATGTAATGGTCACCATCTCTCACTGCACTTGTCTTTAAAGATGCTAAGTCTGAACCAGAGCCAGGCTCAGAGTATCCTTGGCACCACCAGTCTTCACCTGTCAGCATTCTAGGCAGCCAATAATCTCTTTGTTCTTGCGAACCAAATTTCATTAAAACTGGTGCGAGCATGCCTACTCCAAATGGTACAATTCGAGGCGCTCCTGCAGAACCACACTCTTCTTCAAAAATGAATTTTTCAACAACATCCCATTCTTGGCCACCATATTGTTTTGGCCATGTGCCTGCTAGCCAACCTCTTTCATTCAGCTTTTGATGCCACCTTTCAGAGTCCTCTTTAGTGATAGGTATACCATTTTTAACCTTTTCAACTACTTGGGGTTCTAAGTTGTCGTTCAAAAAACTACGTACTTCAATTTGAAAGTTCTCTTGTTCTTTAGTAAAATTTAAGTCCATTTTTTTCTCCAATTAGTTCAAGCTGTTAAAATCCTTACCTTCGTCTACAAGCTTTACAATTAGTTCTGCCGGCTTCCAAAAGTAAGGGTCTTCTTTTTCAAATTCTTTTAAATCATTAAGTATATTTTCAATGCCATAAGTGTCTGCGTACCTCATTGGTCCTCCCATATGTCTTGGGAACCCATATCCGAATAGTTTAGTTACATCTATGTCGGATGGTCTCAAGGCCATCTTTTCTTCTAAAACTTTGGCACCCTCGTTAACCATTGCTGCAAAGTACCGCCTTCTTATTTCATCAGAGGATAGGCTCTTAGCTTCTATGCCCTTAACCTTTCTTTCTTCTTGGATAATCGACAGAACTTCAGCGTCTTCTTCGCCTCTTCGTGCCCCAGGAGTGTATTTATAGTAACCACGTCCAGTTTTTTGTCCAAACCAACCCTTTTCGCAAATACGGTCAGCAATAGAAACATATCGTTCCTCATTAGATCTAAATGCAGCTTTGCGTTTTCGATCGGCCCATCCTATGTCTCCACCTGCCAGGTCAAACATTTGAAATGGTCCCATAGGATAGCCAAATTCTACTATCGCTTTATCTATATCATATGGTGAGGTACCATCTTCCATCATGTAGTTTGCTGCCTTTGCATAATTTTCGAGCACACGGTTCCCAATAAACCCATCACAATTCCCTGCCCGGACTGGCACCTTCTTAAGAATTTTTGCTAGTTGAAAACCAGTAGCCACAACATCATCTTTCACATTAGTTGGAACAACTATCTCTAAAAGACGCATAATGTTTGCTGGAGAAAAGAAATGAAGACCAATCACATCACCAACTCTCTCTGTCGCCGAGGCAATTTTGTCGATATCTAAATATGAGGTGTTTGATGCCAACACGGCTCCTTCTTTTGCAATATCATTAAGTTGTGAAAAGACTCCTTTCTTCACATCAAGTTCTTCAAATACAGCTTCAATTATCATGTCCTTATCCGAGAGGTCTTTTAGATAGGTTGATGTGGAGTAGTTAGATAAAATCTTATCCGCTTTCTCTTGGGACAATCTCCCTTTCTCTACGTCACGCCTATACACCTTTTTTACATTCTCAATGCCTCGCTCAAGACTTTCTTGATCCCTTTCTACCATAGTAACAGGTAGACCTGCGTTGAGTGCAGCGATCGTGATACCTGATCCCATAGTACCCCCACCAATAACACCTAGTTTCGATATAGGTCGGGGTTTTGCACCTCGTTCTAACTCAGGGATTTTGTTGCTCTTTCTTTCAGCAAAAAAGGCGTGGATAAGGCTTTTACTCTGTTCGCTATCCATTAACCCCTGAAAGGTCTTTTGCTCGAAGTTCATGCCACCTGCATAATCGAGCAATACTGCTTGCTCTACACAGTCAATAATTTTCTGTGGAGCATTTAGGTGAGGACTATTTTTTTTCCACTTTGCCCTTTCTTGTGCAATTACTTCTAAGTTCTCGGAATTGTTCTCAACTCTTTCTTCACTTTTACTAACTCTTTTTAAAGGGGTAGCATTTTCAATGACTTTTTTTGCGAAAGCAATAGCACCGCTCTTGAGGTCATCAACGATTTCGTCAATTGCACCAATTGCGAGTGCTTTTTCTGCTTTAACAGGTTTCCCTGTTGTCATGATATCTATTGCACTTTTTACTCCCACTAACCTAGGCGTTCTTTGCGTTCCAGCAGAGCCTGGTAGCAAGCCTAAATGTACCTCTGGAAGTCCAATTGAAGCCTCTTTCGTCGCTATTCTAAAGTGTGTTGATAAAGCTATCTCAAAAGCACCGCCCAGAGCGAACCCGTGTATTGCAGCAATTACGGGTTTCTCGCTTTGTTCAATTAAGTCGCAAACATCAGGTAAATGGGGCTCTACGGCAGGCAGATGAAATTCAGAAATATCAGCACCTGCTGAAAATACATTACCATCACCGTGGATAACAATCGCCTTTATCGAATTATCACTCAATGCTTCTTCAACACCTTTCCTTAAACCAGCTCTTACACCTCGGCTTAAAGCGTTCATAGGGGCATTAGAGAGAGCTATAAAAGCTATTTCATTTTCTTTTGATAAATGCGCTGTTTTTGTCATTATTATCCCCCTGACGATATTACACTCATATAGAATAGTGTTGAAAAATAAGAAATCTAGTGAAATGATACATCTGGTAAGTCTCTAGTCAAGAGATTGGAAGAATTATTAAAGTCAATTAGGGAGAGTATTATGAGAGCGGTAGTTTGTTCTAAGTTTGGGTCGCCAGAAGATTTGGAAGTTAAAGAAGTTGAGGAACCAGTTACCGGCGCCAATCAGGTTAAGCTTAAAGTAGAGGCGTGCGGCGTTAATTTTCCTGATACTCTAATAATTAACAATAAATATCAATTTAAACCGGACCTCCCTTTCTCCCCAGGTGGCGAGGTCGCCGGTATTGTTGAGGAAGTGGGAGAAGGGGTAAAAAATTTTGCAGTTGGTGACAAAGTGATGACGACTACTATACACGGGGGCTTCGCAGAAAAACTTGTTGTGGGTACTGAGATGTTAATGAAAAGGCCAGAAAAAATGAGCGGCGTTGTCGCCTCTGGTATTCAGATAACCTATGGTACTTCGATGCATGCGCTAAAACAAAGAGCGTCATTACAGAAGGGGGAAACTCTGTTGGTGCTCGGAGCAGCTGGAGGAGTGGGTATCTCCGCAGTAGAGATAGGTAAAGCAATGGGCGCTACTGTAATAGGAGCTGCAAGTACAGATGAAAAGCTAGAAGTAGTGAAGAAGGCTGGAGCGGATCATTTAATTAATTATGGAAAAGATGATCTGAGAGAACGACTCAAAGAAATAACTGGGCAAAAGGAGTCATATGATGTTTTGTATGATCCGGTTGGAGCTGATCTATTCGAACCAGCACTTAGGTCTATTAGGTGGAATGGTCGTGCTTTAGTCATTGGTTTTGCTGGTGGAGACGACAAGATACCCAGGGTTCCTATGAATTTGCCTCTACTTAAAGGTTGTGCAATTGTAGGGGTTTTCTGGGGTTCTTTTAGAGTAAGAGAGTCAAAAGAGGAGCTTGCTAACTTTCAGCAACTATTTGAGTGGTTTAATAACGGTGATATTGATCCTTTAGTTTCAGACGTATATCCATTAGAAGAAGCTGCTGTTGCTCTCAGAAAACTTATGAACCGGCAAGCAGTGGGAAAAATCGTTTTAACTACTGAGTAGTTTTTATAAAACCAATAGAACTGTTAGTAACCCATTTGTCGCACAGCTAAATCTCTCATGATTTCCTCGGAACCACCTCCGATAGCCATGACCTTCACCTCACGGTAAATCCTTTCTACTGGATTTCCTCTGAGATATCCAGCTCCACCCATTATTTGCATTGCCTCACTTGAGCAATACTCAAGCTCTTTAGTAGCAAAAAACTTTGCCTTTGAGATTTCTGCGACCGGAACTTCTCCATTATTCATATTCCAGCAAATATTATTGACTAATGCTTCAAGAGCATCAATTTTTGAGGACATGTTTGCTAGCTTATGACGTATAACTTGATGCTGAATTAGAGGTTTTCCAAAAGTCTCTCTAGTCTTTGCCCATTCTATGCTTTCCTCAAAGCAGACTTTCATCATCCCTAAAGAACTAGCGCACATGCACATTCTCTCTATATTAAAATTCTCCATTATTTGTATGAAGCCCTTGTCCTCTTCCCCCATCATATTTTCAGCAGGCACTCTGACATTATCAAAGTACAATGTTGCCTGATCAGAGCACCACCAACCCATTTTTTTGTCAAGTGGTACCCGTGAAAAGCCATCCCTGTCGGCCTCCACGAAAAAAAGAGAAATTCCTTTCAACCCCGATCCACCAGTTCTAGCTCCGACAACAAAATAGTCAGATGTCATTGCTCCCGTTATAAAAGTCTTGCTGCCATTAATAACAAAATGGTTCCCGTCTCTTTTTGCTGACGTTTTCATATTTGCAACATCTGAGCCCCCACCCGGCTCGGTTATCCCCAAGCTTGATCCTTTTTTCCCAGTGACTATATCTTTAAGAACTCTATCTTTTATTTCCGATGAACACAGTCTTTGTATCGGTTCAAGTGAAATCATTCGCCCACCCATGGCTGCGCCAACTCCTCCAGCTCCGCATTTCGCAAATTCTTCATTGTATATTGCTCTTAGGAAATTATCGTCTTCTCCTAATCCACCATACTTTTCATCAATTCCAAAACCCCAGACACCTAGCGCGCCAGCTTTCTGATGAAGATCCCAAGGTATCTTTCCTTCTTCATCCCAATCGTTGACATATGGCTTGATTTCTTTATCAACAAACGCTTTTAGCTGGGCTCTGAATTCTTCTCTCTCTGGTGTATCAAATGGGTTCTTCATAAATTTTCCTAATCTGTTATCAAAATTCAAAAAAAGGACTTTTATTAGTATCACATATTTATGTAGACTTAAAAAGACACAAATGAGAGCTGGAAAGTTGAAAAAAGATTTATTGAAAATTGGGGGCGCATCCGGTTATTGGGGGGATGCGTCACAAGCTACCGAGCAACTCCTTAGACATGATGATCTTGATTTCATTGTATATGATTATTTGGCCGAAATTACTATGGCTATAATGGCGCGCGTAAAGGCAAAAGACCCTAATGCAGGATATGCTACTGATTTTATTTCAGAGGCTATGGTTCCAAATTTAAAAAGGATATCCGAAACCAAAACGAAGATAATTTCAAACGCTGGAGGAGTGAACCCATCGGCTTGTGCTATCATTCTAAGAGAGAAAATTGAGGAACAGGGATTATCTCTTAGAGTAGCAGTAATCGAAGGGGATAATCTACTTCCAAAAATAGATAATATTAAGAGTTCGAACCCAATCGAAATGTTCTCAGGCAATGAATTCCCAGAAAAGGAAAAAATTGGCAGCATAAACGCATATTTTGGAGCTCAGCCTATTGTCAGGGCAATAGATAAAGGCGCTGACATAGTGATAACCGGAAGGTGTGTGGATAGCGCAGTGACGTTAGCTGCATGTATGCATAACTTTGATTGGGGCGCGGAAGATTTTGATCTTCTATCTGCGGGCAGTCTTATTGGACATCTTCTTGAGTGTGGAACTCAAATTACAGGAGGCAATTTCACTGATTGGAAATCTATAAAAGGAACTTTTGATCAGATCGGTTATCCAATAGCAGAAATAGAAAAAGATGGAAAAGCTGTTATCACAAAAGCAAAAGATACTGGAGGAGTTGTAAGCTTTGGCACCGTCGCTGAACAGATGTTGTATGAAATAGCTGATCCAAAAAATTATCTACTTCCAGACGTCAACTGTGATTTTTCACATGTTGAAATTACTGAAATAGAAAAGGATCGAGTTCTCGTAAGTGGAGCAAAAGGAAAACCACCGAGTGAAAGTTATAAGGTTTGCCTTACTTATGAAGCAGGATTTCGAGGAGGGCACTTATTTGGTTTCTATGGATCAGACGCTACAGATAAGGCTAATGCTTTTGCAAAGGCGGCGCTATCAAGATCGAAAAACTCATTGCAGAGAAAAAAATTAGAGCCTTTCATTGAAGAGAGCGTTGAGATAATAGGGTCAGGCAGTCAATTTGGACCACGAAAGAATTCACAGAATTCTAGTGAGGTATTTGCAAAAATTGCTGTTAAACACGAAAACCCAAAAGGAGTTGGAGTTTTTTTAAAAGACGCGACCGGTCTCGGTTTGTCATCACCCCCAGGGCTGAGTGGTTTTGCTGGAGCACGACCGAAGCCATCTCCGATTCTTTCATTGTTTTCCTTTTTATATAAAAAAGAAAATGTTGGATTTACCTTGCAATTTGATGATGCACCCAGCGAACCGATTGAAATCGCACATAGGGCCGGCGCACCTTCATACGATGCTGATGTAAATGTAAATGAACCTAACATTTCTACTTTAGATTCAGGATATCAATTAATTGAAGTTCCGTTAGAAGCGATTGCTTGGGGTAGGTCTGGAGATAAGGGTAATAAGGCAAATATTGGTATTATAGCGAGACACCGAAATCTACTACCCTATATCTGGGATACTTTCTCTGAAGAAAAAATAGTAGAAATTTTTTCTCATTTTTTGGAAAATGATAAAGTTGACCGCCATTATCTTCCTGGAATTTCGGGAGTAAATTATGTGCTTCACGATGTGCTTGGTGGAGGAGGTACCAGTAGTTTAAGAAATGATCCACAAGGAAAAGGGTATGCACAGATTTTATTGTCTTGTAAAATTAGTGTTCCAAAGAATTTATTAGTATAAAGGGTCGAAAGAAATGGATTCAAACAAGAGGTCAAAAGAGTTTCATCGTGAGTTAAAAGAAGCATATTTCCCTGCAATTAAAACTGAGGAAATATTGAACACTACGATAGGAGAAGAGCTTAAAAAAGCCTCGAACGATTCTGGTAATATGATGGCATTGGTTCAAGTGCAAGACGATGGCTCTATCGGAAGGTCATGGACATATGAGGAGCTTTACAAAGATTGTCTTGAGTTGGCGAAGCGAATGTCTTTACGGCATAAAAAAGGAACACGAGTTGCAGTATGGGCACCAAATTACCCTGAATGGGTAATTATAGAATATGCAGCATCTCTTGCTGGATTAATTTTAGTGACGGTTAACCCATCTTTTCAAGAGGATGAACTAAAGTATGTTCTTGAGAAATCGCAGAGTGAAGAGTTGTATGTAGCCAAGAGCTTTCGCGGTAATCCGATGTGGGATATCGCCAAGAAAGTTACAGACAAAATTCCGTTTGTAAAGAGGATGATAGATATACAAGATTGGGATGAACTATTTGGTTTAAATGACAGTGGGAGTGAGTCACTTGCTAATTCTCTCCCAGAGGTCTCTCCTAGAGATCCTGTTCAAATACAATTTACGTCTGGTACAACTGGATTTCCCAAGGGCGCAAAATTGCACCATATGGGTCTATTTAATAATGCAAAAAGTTTTCAAACTAGAATGGGTTTGGAAAAGGGCGATCGTTGGTTAAATTGCATGCCAATGTTTCATACGTCTGGTGCAGGGATGGCTACACTAGGTTGCTTAGCCATGAGAGCGACACATTACATTATGGAGAGATTCGATGCCAAGAACTGGTGTGAAGTAGTTGAGAAGGAAAAAATTAATTTTCTAACCGCAGTTCCAACTATGTTTGTGGAAATATTGGAAGAGTGGAAAAAGGGTAATTATCAAGAATCTAAACTAAAGGGTATGACCTCTGGAGGTACGAGTGTTCCGCCTACCCTTGTAAAAGAGCTTCATCAAACATTTGGAGTTTGGCTCCAGATCGTATACGGTCAGACTGAAAGTAGCCCAGTGATTACTTTAGCTTGGGCGGATGACAGTCTTGAAAACTTGACTAACTCATTGGGGCAACCCTTGCCAAACTTGGATGTTTCAATACGTGATCCTCAGACAAATAGAGTGATGGGCCTAAATGAAGTCGGTGAAATTTGTAACCGAGGTGATAACACTATGCTCGAATATCATCAAAATCCTGATGCAACATCTGAAACTATTGACGATGAGCAATGGTTGCACACCGGTGACTTAGGAACAATGGATGCAGAGGGCTATGTTCGCATAGCTGGTAGAGTTAAGGAGATGATCATAAGGGGTGGAGAGAACATTTATCCCAAAGAGATTGAAAATAGTTTGCTTGAGCATAATGATATTTCTGAGGTGGCGATTGTAGGACTGCCTGATGAAAAGTTTGGGGAAATAGTTGGGTGTTTTTTAAAGTTTGAAAAAGGACAGAAGCTTACATCTACAGATCTCAAGTCTTTTATTAGAGAGAAAATATCACCACAAAAAACCCCAGCGGTCTGGGTTGAGATTGATGAATGGCCACTCACCGGATCAGGGAAAATTAAGAAATACGCTCTCCGTGAACAACTCTCGGCCGGCTTGCTACATGTTTTGACTTAAATTCGAAGGAATTGAATAAATTAAAAATATACTGAAATAGGTGTTAAGTGTTCGTAAGTAGAATTGATATTTCCTCTCGTTCTTTTGAAACTAATACAAAAGAAAATAAGGCTCTTTTAGATAAAATGAATTTACTTCTAGAAAGGGCAGCTCAGACTTCTGAAAAACGCAGGGATATATTTGAGAAAAGAAACCAATTATCTCCTAGAGAAAGATTAGGTGCGTTGTTAGATCCAGGTCTTCCGTTTTTAGAGCTTTTTAATATGGCAGGGTATTGTGTAGATGACCCAGACCCCGAAACTAGTATTCCTGGGTCTAGTCTAATTGGAGGTATTGGATACGTTTCAGGGGTCAAGTGTTTGATCTACATAGACGATAGTGGAATAAATGCGGGAGCAACTACTATTAAAACTATAGAAAAAGGGCTGTTACTTTTGGAAATGGCAAAAAAACATAAGTTGCCTCTTGTTCATTTGGTAGAGAGTGCGGGCGCAAATCTGATGCAATATAAAGTTGAATTATGGGCATTGGGTGGAGGAGCTTTTGCAGGTCTGGCTGAAATGAGTGCAATGGGTATCCCAATAATTACCGTGCTCCATGGCCTATCAACTGCAGGCGGTGCATACATGCCAGGTATGAGTGATTATGTAATTGGTGTAAAAGAAAATGGTATGGCGGCACTAGCAGGAGCTAACCTGTTGAGGGCTGCTACAGGGGAAGAGTCCTCAGATAAAGATCTTGGAGGAGCGGAAGTTCATTCAAAAATTACCGGATTAGTTGAGTACTTGGCAGAAGATGACAAGCACGCCATAGAAATTGCAAGAGAGGTGGTCAAGTCATTGGGTTGGGACAGAGATTTTACTGGCGTTAGTGCAAGGAACTTTTTGCCCCCAAAGTATTCGTCAGACGAAATCATAGGTATTGTTCCTACTGATTATAGAAAACCCTATGATGTAAGAGAGCTGGTATGCAGGGTCGTTGATAATTCGGATTTTATTGAGTTTAAACCTGATTACGGAGTTTCAACCGTGTGTATTCAGGCAAATATTTTTGGAATACCGTGTGCACTGATAGGTAATAATGGTCCAATTGATCCAAACGGTGCAACAAAAGCTGCTCACTTTTTCCAATTATGCGATCAAGTAAACAGACCAATAATTTTTTTACATAATACCACTGGATATATGGTTGGAACTCAATACGAGCATGCTGGGATGATTAAGCATGGAGCAAAAATGATCCAGGCCGTTATGAATGTTAATGTTCCCAAAATAGCGCTTTATATCGGTGCTAGCTTTGGCGCGGGAAACTACGGTATGTGCGGATATTCATACAATCCTGACTTTCTCCTGACTTGGCCCAATGCACAAACAGGCGTGATGGGAGGTCAGCAGGCCGCAAAAACAATGGAGCATGTGCTCAGAAATTCAGCTGCTCGGAAAGGCAAAGAAATTGATGAAGATAGTTTTAGTGCTCAAATCAAGGGGATCCAAGAGCACTTTGACAGCCAGTCCGACGCCTTTATAACGTCAGGTAGGTTAATTGATCATGGAATGATTGATCCTAGAGATACAAGAAAAGTGTTAGGTTTCTGCCTAATAACTTGCCTAGAATCAAAAATAAGAAAATTAAGGCCGAATAATTTTGGAATAGCGAGGATGTAAAAGTGAAAACTCAGTTTGAGACAATTCTGGTTAAAGATCACGATAGGTGGGTACGTCTAATTTTAAATAGACCAGATGTAAAAAATGCTTTATCGGAAAAAATGACTGCTGAATTATTATCTGTTCTTGAAAAGGTAAAGGAAGATAAAAATATTAGGGGAGTGAGTATTGAAGGTTCTGGTGACGCATTTTGTGCAGGAGCAGACCTGAAAGACTTTAGAAAGAATTTTGTTTTACAAACTCCCGACTTCGATCAAGTACGAACAATGAATTTAGAAGCAGGAAAGTTATTTAAGATACTATCACAGCTTCCTAAAATAGTCGTTGCTTTGGTACACGGACCAGCGTTTGCTGGAGGATTAGGAATGGTCGCTTGTGCAGACATTGTGGCCGTGACAAAAGAGGCGCGTTTTTCACTTTCAGAAACAGCAATTGGACTTACTCCTGCTCAAATTTCGCCGTTTTTGATAAAAAGGTTGGGGCTGAGGGTAGCTAGTAAACTGATGCTAACTGGCATGGAATTTAATGCGATGGAGGCTGTAGAGTTCGGCCTTGCGGACAATCTAGTTGAAAATAAAGATGCATTAGAAGATTTTTTTGTAAGTTTTGATAAAGCAACAAAAAAGTGTGCCCCAATGGCTACCGCTGCTACGAAAGAAATACTGAGCTATTCAAGAGACTCGAGCTTGGAAGAGCTTTCTGAATTTGCCTCTGGTAAGTTCGCAGAGTGTATGCTGGGTGAAGAAGCAAAGGAGGGTTTAGCCGCTTTTGCAGAAAAGAGAAAACCCTATTGGTATGGAGCTTAGCTTTGAGTGAGTTGCGTTCATTAAGGAAACTACTTGTAGCTAATCGAGGTGAAATAGCTTTACGAGTAATTAAAACAGCAAAAAAAATGGGGCTTTTAACGGTTGCTGTCTACACTGATGCTGATGAGCAATCACCACATGTAAATTTTGCAGATCAAAGTGTTAACATTGGTAAAGGTCCAATAGCTGAGTCTTATCTTTCAATTGAAAAAATCATGGAAGTAGCCTTGAGTACCGGATGTGATGCGGTACATCCTGGCTACGGATTCCTTTCCGAAAATAGCGATTTTGCAGAAGCGTGTGAAAAAGCAAAAGTTACTTTTGTAGGACCTTCGTCAAAAGCTATAGAGGCTATGGGAAATAAAGCAAAAGCAAAAGCGATTATGAAAGAAGCTGGTGTTCCTTGTATCCCAGGAGCTGAGGTGGCAAATAAGAACGATAGGGAACTTCAATTGGCGGCGGAGAGTGTTGGATTTCCTTTAATGATCAAAGCTGCGGCTGGAGGAGGAGGAAGAGGAATGCGGCTCGTTAATAATATTTCAGATCTGCAGAAAAGCTGTGAAATTGCGAAAGCTGAAGCTTTGAGCGCCTTTGGGTCATCTGAGATAATATTGGAAAAATCTATAGTTGAACCTCGGCACATCGAAATTCAAATTATGGCTGATAATTTTGGAAATATAATCTCACTTGGTGAGAGAGATTGTTCAGTACAGAGACGACATCAGAAGATTATCGAGGAAAGCCCATCCCCTGTTGTTGATACTGAGTTGAGAACAAAAATGGGAGAAATTGCATGTCTTGCGGGAAAAGTGATTAACTATTCAGGAGCAGGCACAATAGAGTTTCTTCTAGATAAAGACAAAAATTTTTATTTTCTTGAAATGAATACGAGACTTCAAGTTGAGCATCCTGTAACTGAGATGGTAACTGGACTTGATCTAGTTGAGTTACAACTGAATATTGCTGATGATCAGGAGCTACCACTTTCTCAGGAACAAGTTCAGTTATGTGGACATTCTGTTGAAGTTAGGCTCTACGCCGAAGATCCTTGGAAAAACTTTTTACCAAGCACAGGAAAGATAGAAGTTTGGAGAAAACATAAATCACCGGATACTCGATATGACGACGGGATTGTAGAAGGTCAGCTTATAAGCCCTTTCTATGATCCAATGTTAGCTAAAGTAATATCTAATGGAAAGAACAGAGAGCAAGCTATCGATACATTGAAGCAATCTTTGCAGAATACAGCTCTCTATGGAGTAAAAAATAATCGAGACTTTCTTATTGCTATTCTTTCGAGTGAAGCCTTCAGACACGAAGATGTTAATACTTCTTTTTTAGAGACCAATGATTTTAGTGCATCAGGTAATAAAAATATAGAGTTCGATGAGGTAGCAGTTTTAGGTGCTCTTTTGATGACAAAGTACTCTGAAACACTTATCGATGAAGCTATTGGTTATGAAGATGAGCTTTACGGTTGGTCTAATTCAAAGACAATATATTTCCCTCTTTCTTTCAAAGCTAATGATAATATTTTCTCAGTTCATATTGAGCTTAAAAAACCTAATTCAATTACGATTATCTTTGAAGGAGAAAAAATAGAGGTACAGCTAAACGAAGATCACGTAGAATTAAATATTAAAAAAATAAGACTCGATTTTATTGAGTATAAGGAAAATAAATTGTTCGCTAGCTACCTTGGAAAATCTTTCAAAGCCGAAATTATAAAAGAAGATTTAAAAATTGAGGATATAGATAAAGGTGGGAAAATAAGAGCTCCTATGCATGGCGTAATTAGTGAACTATTTGTGACCGTGGGAGAAAAGGTGAAAAAGAATCAGGTAATATTAATTTTAGAGGCAATGAAAATGCAGCATGAAATAACAGCATCTATAGATGGAGAAGTCTCGGATATTTATACTAATATAGGTAACCAGGTTTCTGTAGATGAGGATTTGCTAAATATTAAACAGGAGGGTGAAAAATGAATTCTAAATTGTGCAAGGAACTAGGTATAGAATTTCCACTATTTGCTTTTTCGCATTGTAGAGATGTGGTTGCTGCGGTTACGAAGGCTGGGGGTTTTGGGGTATTTGGAGCAACTAACCTCTCAGGACCCGAATTAGAGATTGAGTTAAATTGGATAGACTCCCAAGTTAACGGAATGCCTTATGGGGTTGATCTGATTGTTCCAAATAATTTTGTGGGAAAGGGAGAAAATCTATCCGATGAGGATATGCTTGGAAAAATTCCTCAGAGCCATAAGGACTTTGCGCACAACATACTTGAAAATAATGGAATTGATGTAGATCCGAATGAATTGGAAGAGGATCGAAAAAATCATTTGCGATTTGGAAAAAACATGACACCAGAGGGTGCTCATGAGTCATTAGCAGTTGCATTTAACCACCCAATTAAGATGATTGTAAATGCACTTGGCATGCCTCCAAAACAAATGGTTGATATGGCAAAAGATGCGGGAGTGAAAGTTGGCGCACTAGTCGGGGCAAAAAAACATGCAATCAACCAAATCAATGCAGGAGTTGACGTTTTGATTGTGGCTGGTGGAGAAGCCGGAGGGCATTGTGGCGAAGTGTCATCAATGGTTCTCATTCCAGAAGTGTATAACGCGATTAAGGATATAAAAGATGTACCTATATTGGCTGCAGGGGGTATAGCTTCTGGAAGTCAGATGGCCGCCGCTATGGCTATGGGAGCATCGGGTGCATGGTGTGGCTCTGTTTGGCTTACAACAACGGAAGCCGAAACTAATCCAATCGTCAAAGAGAAAATGCTAAGTGCTTCTTCTGCTGACACCGTAAGATCAAAAAGTAGAACTGGAAAGCACTCTAGGCAACTAAGATCACCGTGGACAGATGCATGGGAAAACAGTGACCAAGTTCAGCCTCTACCATCGCCAGTTCAACCTTTAGTGGCTGAGCCAGCATTGCGAAAGCTTGACAAGCTTTCATTGGCTGGAAATAAGCAAGCTGCTGACCTTGCAACCTATTGGGTTGGTCAAGCGGTTGGTTTGATGAATGAAACGAAGTCCGCTGGAGAAGTAGTGCAAGACTTTAAGACAGATTTTATCGAAGCTTATGAGAGACTAAATGGTGCACTAGAGGAGGTATAAGGTGGAGCAAGCAAAAGATTTTTTTGACGAGAGTAAAGACTTATATGAGTTGCTGAATGCTGAGGGTGTGGGTTGTTTGTCAACTGCGACATTGTTCAAAAATTGGACAATAGAGGATGTGATTGGGCATTTATACCTCTTTAATCACGGCGCGGTTGAGACTTTAAAAGGCGGAGATCACTTTGATAATTTTTGGAAACCAATAAATGACCAAGTCTTAGATGGTAAATCTTTAGTTGAGGCGCAAGTGCCGTGGTTAAATGGTGTGACCGGGGATCAATTGTTAGATGACTGGTGGCAAAGTGTCGAAGATGTTTTCAATGCGTATAAAAATGCCGATCCAAAAAAAAGAGTTAAATGGGGAGGACCAGAAATGAGTGCTCGTTCTAAGATAACTGCACGACACATGGAAACATGGGCTCATGGTCAAGAAGTCTTTGACGCGCTAGGCAAGGACAGAGAAGAGAAGGATAGAATAAAAAACATAGTACATATGGGCGTTATTGCTTACGGATGGACTTTTGTTAATAGGAAATTAGCAATCCCTGAGCCAACACCTTATATTATTTTAAATGCACCATCTGGTGAAGTCTGGGAGTGGAATGACAAAGAGAGTTCTTCAAAGATTGAAGGAACCGCAGTTGAATTTGCTCAAGTAGTAACCCAGGTGCGAAATTTTGCCGACACAAAATTATCTATAACTGGTGAACCAGCTGTAGAGTGGATGAAGTATGCTCAGTGTTTTGCTGGCCCTCCAGAGGACCCTCCAGCCAAAGGGACTAGATATAAAGTCGCTAGTTAGAGTTTATATCGTTATAACCGTTGATCCCGTTGTTTTTCGTGCTTCTAAAGAGTCGTGAGCTAAAGCAATATCGTTCAATGAGAAGGTTTGGTCTATTTGTATTTTAACATGACCAGAAACTACTTTTCCGAAAAGAACCTTTGCCATCTCTTGGCAGCGGGTAAAGTCACCTATATGTGTAAAGAGACCAGTTCTTGTTATTTTAAGTGATTTTTTTGCTAAGATTCCTATATCTATAGGATCAATATTCCCTGATGCATTCCCAAACGAGATAAATATCCCAAAGTCTTTTAAACAACTTAAAGAATCATCAAAGGTAGTTTTACCAACAGAATCCATGACAACCGGAACTCCAATACCATTCGTTAGTTTCATTACTTCTTCGGAAAAGTTTTTCGTAGAATAGTTTATAGTTTGAGATGCACCAAATTTTTTTGCCAACTTACACTTTTCATCAGAACCGGCAGTGCCTATCAATTCTAATCCTTCGCTTCTAGCCCACTGACAGGCAATCAATCCGACACCACCTGCAGCAGCATGGAATAAAATCTGGTCTCCACTTTTCAATTCTGTTGTATCATGAAAAAGATATTTTACAGTTAACCCCTTAAGCATCATCGCGGCACCTTCCTCAAATGATATCTCATCAGGAAGTTTACAAACTTGTTCAGCGGGCATAACCCTGGCCTCACAATAGGCACCTGGCGGTGTAGCTGCATATGCAACGCGATCGCCAGAAACTAAGTGAGTGACACCATCTCCCACTTCTTCAACTATTCCCGAAGCCTCCATGCCCAGCACGGCAGGTAGTGCAACGGCATAGTTATCTGAGATTCGCGTTCTGTGATAAACGTCAATAAAATTTAGGCCTATAGCCTTATGCTTAATAAGTATTTCACCACTGCCTGGAGAGCCAACTTCTTGTGTAACTATCTTAAACTTCTCACTTCCACCATTTTCATCTATTATTGCTGCCTTTACGTTTTGAGTTGACATTTGCATTATCTCCCATAGTAATCAAAAATATGTTTTTATTATAAATGGAACCACTATTGTCCAGAGAGTCAATAAAAATTGCACCATCTATACTATCTGCTGATTTCGCAAATTTTGGCAAAGAAATTGAAGCTGTAGAAGAACAAGGCTGCGATTGGATTCACATTGATGTTATGGATGGTCATTTTGTGCCGAACATAACTTTCGGACCAGAAACCTGCAAGGCAATTAGACCCCATATCAAAACATTTATGGATGTCCATCTGATGATTTCACCTGTGGATCAATATCTTGAAGCTTTTGCTGAAGCGGGTGCGGATATGATAACAGTTCATTTCGAAGCAGGGCAACACATTCATAGATCTCTTCAGGCAATAAATAGTCTTGGTGTAAAGGTGGGATTAGCTTTAAACCCGGGCACCTCTTATGAGGTGGTTGACCAGTTAGTAGATTTGGTAGACTTAATATGTGTGATGACGGTTAACCCAGGTTTTGGGGGTCAGAAGTTTATCTCATCTCAACTAAGAAAAATTGAAAGATTAGCTAATCTTAAAAAGCATAAAGATTTTTTAATCGAGGTTGATGGGGGAATAACTGCCGATACTGCACCAGGTGTGGTTTCAGCAGGAGCAGATATTTTGGTAGCTGGGTCGGCTGTTTTTTCAAATGGTAGCGTCAATAAGCCCAATGTCTACGGACAAAATATAAAGAGAATAAGGGACGCTGCTGAAAGCGCCCTAAAATTAAAAGGATAAAAAAATGGCAGAAATTCCTCCAGTTTGTGAGTTTGGTTGGCAAGCAAAAGAGTTTAACTTGCCTTCTGTTGATGGGAAAAAATATACTCTAGAAGAAGTTGGTGGGTCTAATGGTTTATTGATTATGTTTATATGTAATCATTGTCCTTATGTGCTGGCTATTTTGGATCGAATTGTTCGAGACGCCAGCGATTTACAACAGCTTGGGGTTGGTATAGCAGCCATTAGTTCAAACGACGTAATTAGTTACCCAGAGGATTCCTTCGATAACATGAAAAAGCTGGCGGCAAGCCATAATTTTACTTTTCCATATATGTATGACGAGACCCAAGAAGTGGCTAAGCTATACAATGCTGTATGTACTCCTGATTTTTTTGGATTTAACAAGAATCATGAACTACAGTACAGAGGAAGATTAGACGCATCTAGGAAAGAGGCCGGTCCAGTCGATTTAAAAAGAGATCTCTTCGAAGCGATGAAAGAAGTAGTGAGAACTGGTAATGGTCCAAAAGACCAAGTTGCGTCAATGGGCTGCTCGATAAAGTGGATAGTTAACTGAAGCGATTGAGTCAGGTAGATATTACAAAAAGCTATTGCATTCATTTAATCTTTATAGAATGTCCTGCGATGACTAGAGTTACGCTATTGGCAAAACTGCCGATATCTTGATTCAATTTTCCTGATACTTTTAAAAATTTTCTAGATAGCTCGTTAGCTGGTAATATGCCAAGGCTGGTTTCTTGCCCGACTATAATCAAGGTGGATTTACACTTTTTTAGATCATATTTAATATCATCAATGCGGCGATCTCTAAACTGACTTAGTGTTAAAATGTTCGATACAGACATTGATATACAATCAATCAAAATTATGTCCTGCGGTTTTGAGCTTTTGAGTATATCTGCAGTGAGGTCAGGAGAGTCTATAGTTTCAAATTTTTGGTTTCTTTTCCTCTTATGCTCATTAATTTTCTCTTGCATTTCTAAGTCATATGCAAGGCCGGTAGCTATGTAATACAATTTACCATGAGTATTTTTTTGTAAGCTTAGCGCTGATTTTTCTGCAAACCTAGATTTTCCAGAGTTGCTTCCCCCAAGTATCAGATATGTTTCAGACATAAACTCAGTTCCTTATTAGTCGTTGCAATTTGTAGACATCTAAAATCCATCCTTTATCAGAACGCAGCGTATTTCTTGTTTTAATAATTTCATTTCCAATTTTTGGAACCTCGCCTTCAATAAGGGTTTGCTCTTTCATTCCGAGATATGCAGCCCACCAGATATAGATATTATTGTCTTTTAAAAATGTGAATGAGCACTCTCCATCTAAAACAACGTAAATTGTTTCCGTTCCATCTGGCCATCCTCTATCCTTTAAAAGCCGGCCTGTAGTAATCAAGACCGATTTTCCGATTTCGTTAAAGGGAATTCCAAACGCAGAAACAAGCAACTGTATTGAAGAGAGACCAGGAATCAATTTGATGGAGGTATGGTGTAAAGTCTTTTTAACTCGCGAAGCAATTCTTTGGCTACTATCGTACAATGAAGGGTCCCCCCATATGGGAATTCCGACGTTTATGTTTCTTCTTGCAGTGCTGGAAGTATATTCATTAATTATGTCGACCCATGTTTTCGCGATATCATCATGCCAGTCTATAACTGAATTGATATATTTTTTATTGGTTAATTGCCGCTCCGGTATAATAAATTCCCTAAACTTCACCATATTTATTTTTATGAAAGATCTACAAATATTTTTTTTAAGGTCAGCAATCTCGGATTTTTCGTCTTTTTTCTTTCCGATTAGTATCAAATTACAACTCTTGATTGTCTCAGCTGCTTCTTCTGTTACATGCTTTGCATCTCCAAAACCTAGTCCTATTAGATATAAGTTAATACTCAAAGTAGCGGCCCAAAAATTATAACTGCAGGATGATTGCTTTTAATATCCTTTAGGTAGATTAATATCTCCTCAATCGTCCCCTTTTTAATATTTTCCTCTTTTCTTGAAATGTCTTCCGCTATCAGGACTTTTGTTTTGATATCAAGACCATTTTCTAAAAGAATTTGAGCGAGATTAGGGAAAGTTTTTTTTCCCATGAAGATTACGGTTGTACAATTTGGATCAATTAAGGATGCAATATTTAAGTCATCGGGAAGTTCACCATTAAAATCATGTCCAGTGATAAACTGCACACGTCTCGACATAACTCTTCGGGTTAATGGGATTTTTGCAGCCGCCGCCGCAGCCATTGCTGAAGATACTCCTGGGATTATTTCAAACTCTAACCCATTCTCATTTAATGCTGTAATCTCTTCCTCTAATCTTGAAAAAATACTACTATCACCCGACTTCAGACGAACAATTTTTTTTCCTGTTCTACCATATTCTACAAGTAATCTAGATACTTGATTTTGCTTTGGTGATGCAAGCCCCGCTCTTTTCCCCACACTCAAAAGTGTGGCGCTTTTTTTTGCAAGATTCAGTATTTCACCTGCGGATAAATCATCATAGAAAATAATATCCGCATCACTAATTCTTTTTACCGCCTGTACAGTAAGCAGGTCTGGATTGCCGGGACCAGAACTGACAAAGCTTATAGTCATTGTTCGCTCCCAATAAGATGAAAAAATGTTCCAGTAGCATTAGAGTTTTTGGAGCCTAACTGACCTAACTCATTTTGGTAAGCGTCCTTTACAAAGACTATAGGAGCATCATTTATTTCGACAACTGTTGTATAGTGAAACTCATGTCCAAGAACAGTGGAACCCTTTTTGATACCAAAAAAAGGCTCAATAGCCTTGGCTTTTCGATATCCTAGATTGAGCTTGCGTTTTTCAAAAGAAGTAACCAAATCAAACATACCAATCATGTCATATGCCTGACCACTTTTTCCAATAATTTTTCTGCCCAAAACCATATAGCCACCACACTCTCCGTGCACCGGTCTTTTCTTACTAAAATCAATAAGTCCATTCTTAAATTTTTTGCATTCAGATAAGCGACCGAGGTAAAGTTCAGGGTATCCTCCTGGCAACCAGACCATGTCATCACTCTTTGAAGGGGGCTCATCGTTTAGCGGAGAGAAAAAGGAGATTTCAGCACCTTGCTTCTTCCATCCCTCTATCAAATGGGAATAAGTAAAGGTAAATGCATTATCTTTCGCAATAGCTATTCTCTGCGCGGGAGGAGTAATTTTTTGTAACGTTGATATTGGAGGAAAGCTGTTTCTTGCACTACAAGCTATTGCTTCTAGGTCACAATTTTCTTCAATGAGTGTTCCAAGCTTAAAAATTAGTTGCTCCAAGTCAGATAAATCTTCTGCTTGGACCAGACCTAAGTGTCTTTCTGGGATAGTTAGTTCGTTAGATCTAGGGATAACCCCTAGGATTGGAACTTTTGTTTTTGAAACTTCACTGACTACTAAAGCTTCGTGCCTTTTGCTTGATATATTATTTAGAATTATTCCACCGATTGTTATGTCATGTCTGAATGAAGTGAAACCGGTAATCAAAGCAGCTACAGATTGAGCTTGCTTTGCGCAGTCGACTACTAAAATTACTGGCCAATTCGTTATACTTGCTAGGTCTGCGGTGGAACCATTTCCACCTGCACCCTTGCTTATTACTCCATCAAATAATCCCATTGACCCTTCAGCAATACAGAGATCCGAAGGGCCCACCATGCCTATCATATTAAGGATATCGCTAGATGACATTGCCCATGTGTCTAAGTTATATGAAGGACAATCCGCCGCAACACTTTGAAATTTTGAATCTATATAGTCAGGACCACTCTTGAAAGGTTGTACAGATCTTTTGCGGGCAAAAGCGTTAATAAGCCCCAGAGTTACAGTCGTTTTTCCAGCTCCCGACGCCGGTGCCGAAATAATTATACCTTGCCTATTTATGATTTCTTCCAGTGGCATCTATTTCTCTAAATCTCCTATCATAGGTTTCATCATACAATTTGCTTGCTGTAAAATTAGCAGTGTCTAAATGCGGACCAATAAGTATCAAAGCTGTTCTATCCATATATTCAGGTATCGCTTTTTCTATATTACTTAAATCTGAATGAATAATTTGTTCCTCTGGCCAAGATGCTTTCCAAACAACTTTTACTGGGCAAGAACCGTTATAGAAAGGCTTCACTTTTTTGACCACTTTTGCAATATCATGAATTGATAGATGTATGGCAAGAATAGCGCCACTTTTAGCAAAATTTTCCAAAGTTTCATTTTCAGGCATCTTTGATGCCCTACCTTCGGTTCTAGTGAGAACTATAGATTGGGCTATTTGGGGCTTGGTTAGTTCCTGTTTTAAACTTGAAGCGGCAGCTGAAAAAGAAGTTACTCCTGGAGTCATACTAAAAGGGATTTTTAATTTTATTAATTCACGTATTTGTTCATTCACCGCCGACCATATAGATAGATCACCAGAGTGAAGCCGGGCAATTTCATGACCCTCATTATGAAATTTTTCTATTTTTTCTATAATTTGAGAAAGTGATAGGGGTGCTGTATTTATTTTTTTTGTTGAAGGGCCGCAATGGGATAATATTTCTTCTGGAATAATCGATCCTGCAAAAAAACAGATAGAGCATTGCTCCAAAAGTTTTTTTCCTTTAAGCGTTATGAGTTCGGGATCACCAGGACCTGCCCCTATGAAGTGTACTGTCAATTTAATCTCCATCCGTTTCTGCGATTGCGATGGTAGCAAGCCTATCAGAAGAGATTTTCCGCTCACAAATAATTTTGGATGCGCTACCTCCTGCAGCAAGTGCTGCAGCTTCACAAAAACTGCCAACATTTTTAAACTTTTTACTCAAATGGGAAACAGTAGGTGTGATAATATTGTATATAGCGTCTTCCTCAATCTGGACCAATTTTAGGTGGTTTGTACTGACAAATTTTAAAAAGACTGCATTAATTGCTTTTTCCTTTGAGGTAGCAACTGTAAAAGCACTATACCTTTTGATATAACTTTCAAATAACTCGTTAAATGAAGTAATAGTAACTGTAGATTTAAAGCCAATTCCTGCAATCATGTTTTAAAGCTCCATTGGATTATATTATATTGAGCTGACCAAATTGTTTTTCCCCCAATAGGCTTAGGCTTGGATATATTAATTTTTTTCAAATTACCGCCGAACTGCTTATATTTTTTTAACAAAAGAGCCTCGGATTCAAGAGTGACAGCATTTATTACAAGTCGACTATTTTTACCAAGGGCTTTAATCACTTGGTTAATTAAATCTGAAGTTACTCCCCCGCCTATAAAAACAGCATGTGGCGTTGGTAAATCTTTGGCTATCGTTTCAATATTACCATGTTTTACAGTTAATCTTTCTTGTAAGCCAAATTTTTTTCTATTAGCTTTGATTAAAGAAATACGATCCCTTCTCCGCTCAATGGCAAAGGCTACGTTTTTAGGGTGCCCCAAACACCATTCAATTGAGATTGAGCCAGAACCAGCTCCTATATCCCATAACACTTCACTTCCAAAAGATTTTAATTCTGAGAGAGTCAGAGCTCTTATATCTTTTTTAGTTATATTCCCATCAGTTTTGAAAGTATCATCATCCTGCCCTTGAAAATAACTGATGTCTGATGGAGGTTTTTTATATGTTATGCCCAATGCTAGTGGTTTCAAAGATTTGGATGCTTGTTTAAAATCAGATAGTTTTGAGTCTGTAAGTTTTACTACTTTTTCCTCTGGGCAGCCAAGTCTCGACAACATAAAACTTTCTCCAACATTAACATTATGTTTCTCTAGTACAGAAAGAATCTGCTTTATTTGCTTAAACTCTCTGAGAAGAATTATTGCTTTCCCAGCTTCCGACAGTTTTGTAGGAAGGGTTTCTACTGGTTTTGCATGGAAGGCTAAGCAGTCAACAGCGTTTATAGGCCAGCCTATTTTATTGGCAGCTAGAGAAAAAGTAGATGGCACAGGGTAAGAGCGCCATTCATTTTTCTTTAAGTTTTTAGTAAGGAGAGGTCCTACACCAAACCAAAAAGGATCGCCTGAAGCCAGTACCACAGCCAGTTTATATTTATAACTGAATACTTCATCAATGCTAAATGGTGTAGGCCATGATTTACCTTTTGATTTAACCTCTGCAAGAGCCAATTGGCGAGCACTACCAAAAACGACGCTCGCCCTGTTCAATAAATCAGTGCTTGATTTATCAAGGCCATTTAGTCCATTCTCACCTATACCAATAATATGAAGCCAGGTTTTAGTCATGACAAAAATTCTTATAATAGGAGGCACTGCCGAGGCAAAAAATCTGCATTTTAGACTTCAAGAAAAGAAACTTTTTACAATACTTTCTTATGCAGGTCTTACTGAAAGCATTGATAAAGAGATAAAAAATATTCGGGTCGGTGGCTTTGGCGGGGCGACGGGAATGTCTGCGTTTATTAAAGATGAAGGTATAACCCATATCCTTGATGCCTCTCATCCTTTTTCTAAAAATATTACAGTAAACTCTCTTCTCGCCGCGCAACTCGCAAAAATTGAATATTTGGGTTTTGAACGTCCAAAGTGGCAGAGACAAAATGGCGACAAATGGAAGCTGGTGAGTGATATGAATAAAGCTATAAAGCTTATCGACGAAACTGACAGGGTTTTTGTAACAATCGGTAGTAAAGAAATACGTTTTCTGAATAGGAAGCCCAAACCATTTTATCTGATCAGAATGATTAACGAACCAGAAAACAAGATGCTTCTCGATAGATTTAAGCTTATTTTTGATCAAGGCCCGTTTACTTTTGAGCAAGAGCTGGAAATTATGAAAGAGTTTTCTATAAATAAACTTATAACAAAGAATTCTGGCTCCAATGCAGTAGTTGAGAAAATACATGCAGCTAGGGAACTTGGCATTGAAGTCATAATGATTGAAAGACCTACGTTGCCGAAAAGAAAGCTTTTTACTGATGAAAATCAAGTAGTTCAATTTTTTTCTACCCCTGAATAACGTGGCGTATATATATAACCTGTGTTTCTAATCTTTTTAGTGCGTGATGATCCAATAATTACTAGTGTCTTCATTGATACAGAAGAAGCATCAGCTTCTGACAATGTAGTCTCAAAAACAGCCTCAGATTCAGTAGAAATTGAATTTGCATAAATAACCATCCGGTCACTTTTACAATTTTTTCTTAAAACATCATAAATTTCTGAAAGCTGATTTTTACGAGATTTCGATCTTGGATTGTAAAACGCTATTACAAAGTCCGCCTTTGCGGCTGCGATAACTCTTGATTTCAAAATATCCCAAGATTTAAGATTATCAGACAAATTAATAACACAGAAATCATGTCCTATAGGAGCGCCCAATCTGGCGGATGCTGCTAAAAGAGCGGTAATCCCTGGCAGAACTACAATTGGTAAGTCATCTATAGAAATATTTTTTTTATCTACAACTTCAAATATTGCTGAGGCCATTGCAAAAACTCCAGGATCTCCAGAAGAAACAACAACCACCTTTTTTCCTTGCAAAGCAAGATTAATAGAATGTTCAGCTCTATCAATTTCCTCCCTATTATCGCTTGGGTGAAATGACTTGCCGCTAGAATCCTTCACTCTTTCAATGTACTTAGAGTAACCCACAATGTCTGTTGAATCTTTTAATGCATCGGTTACTGCCGGTGTGATAAGTTCTGGTGCTCCTGGTCCTAAACCTACTATGGTTAAGCTTCCCTTCATTCGTAATATTCCTCTGTAATTAGAATTATCGAGAAATATGGTGCTTCACTTTTAGTATATTCCCTTAGAGGAATAATTTTTTGTTCAGGCATAGTTGCTTTTTCAATTACTAATGCCTCCTTAAGCCGATCCGTTTCTTCTAGTACAGATTTTACTTTTTCTAATTGGGTACCCACTTTCATGATTACAACATTTTTGGAACTCTCAAGATGACTCTTTAATTCTTCGCGACTTTGTATACCCATTAAGATAGTTAGGGGTTGATCTCCCATTGCTATTGGTAACTTAGAATTGTTCCAAGCACCTGACATAGCAGTTATTCCAGGCACGAATTCTATATTCACATCTTTTTTCAAAAGTCTAAATAGATGAACAAATGATCCATAAAAAAGAGGATCACCTTCTGATATTACCACCACATCGTCGTTCAATAAGAGTTTCTTTAGTTGATTGGCACAGTCATCATAAAATCGATTAATTGAATGCTTATATTTATCAGATCGAAAATCAACTTCATTAGTTACAGGGTATTCCATAGCATATTCAAAGGGCGCACTATTGGAAATTAATGTATCTATGATCGCTCTAGCTCTGCCCAACGTATTTTTTTTTCTAAAATATGCTATTTGTCTTGCATCTGATATTATTCTGGATGCCTTAATTGTCAGTAACTCTGGATCACCTGGCCCAACCCCGACGCAATATATATTATACATATTTACTCTTTCTCCTGTGCCAATGCGTTAACAGCAGCTACTGCTACAGCACTTCCCCCCAACCGGCCTTTAACAACTAGACTGTTCAGCGTTTTTACGTCGATTAATGCTTGTTTAGACTCCGCCGCTCCAACAAACCCGACAGGGCAACCAATTATGCCCGCAGGTTTCAAGTTTTTTCTCTTACCAAGAAATTCTAACAAATAAAATAATGCAGTGGGGGCATTACCAAAAACAATCAGAGAGTCTTCTATGTAGTCTTCCCATAGATGAATTGCTGCAGCCGTTCTGGTATTCGATATTTTTTTTGCAATGTCTGGTACGGACTTATCATTCAAAGTACAGATGATTTCATTGCCCGCAGGTAGTCTCGCTTTTGTTATTCCCTCACTTACCATCCTCGTATCGCAAATAATCCGAGCTCCTCTCTCTAAAGCATCCCTTACTTTGCTAACAAAATCTGGTGTAAATTGAATATATTTCTCTAGCCCAATAAAACCAAGGGCATGTATCATCCTCACAGCAATTTTCTCTTCAAGGTTTGAAAAAGAAGAAAGGTCCGCTTCTTTTCGAATAATAGAAAAAGATTGCTCATAAATTTTTTCTGGGCTTCTTTCATATTCAAATGTCATTTATTCAATTCCATAGAAATTTTTGATGCTAAATTCTGAAATTTATCATCTTTTACGCTTACAGACTTTTCCCCTCTGGAACTGTTAATAAGTATCGATGTCTGCTTTGAGAGACCACAATTTTTTAAACAACCACTTATGTGAATCTTTGCTTTATTTTTTCTATTTTTAAATCTTTCTTCAAGGACCGTAGTGACCACTTTTGCCACCTGACTGGTTTCCAAAATGCCTTGACTACAATAGGGTTTACCTGAGCAATAGCTCACGCTCAGATCGTGACCTGTATTCTTTGAGAGAAAACTTAAAGGTGGTTTTGTTTTGGCTGAATAAATAAAAAAAGACTTCCATGGGGTCACGGCTACTCCTTTAACATGCGAAGCTAATTCCCTAAGTTGGTAACTTGAAAATTTTCCTCCAGGTACCGTAATCATATATCCTCCAAAACATGGACCGAGTCTCGGAGAAAAATTTTGTTTTCTTGGTTTAATGTGTGGAAAATAAATATGGTCTATCTCTCCAATTGAATTTATTAAATCTCTGCTTTTCAGTTGGTCCGAGACAGCTATAACATTACTTAAAATCATTCCCATTTTTTCAATTAATGTTTCTGGCTCTATAGCTATACCGCGATCTAAACCGTCAATTCTCAATATTAGAATTTTTTCTTTGTTTGTCTCTATCCTGAGGTCTGCATTGGTTTGTTGCAGGCTGGCCACTTCTCCTAAGTCAACAGCAATACCGAATTTCTTATGGGGTTTGGGAATATTATTAAGATTATCTTCTAAAATACTTGCTATCTTTTGTGTTAGTTTTTTATTTTTCGTAGAAAAGGGACTATAAATGATATTTGAAATATTCTTCCTTTTTTCAGCAGCATTTATAATACCTGCCTGGTTTAAAAAATTTGAAAGCTGGTCGAGATATTCTTTTTGTAGACCTCTTATTGTTATGTTTGCTCTTGATGTCAGTTCAATAAAGTTATTTCCAAAATTAGAAGTCGCCTCAGCAAGAGTAGAAAGTTGGTCGGAAGAGAGATATCCATATTTTGGTCTGAACCGTATCAAGTAACCATCTTTGGATTTAACAGGAGAGTCAATGGTTGGACACATTCCTAACACCCTAGCCATTTTCTATCAATCTTTCCTCATGACGAATAGAGTTATGATAACTTTTCCATAATCCGAGCTCTCTTAATTCACTAAAAGTATTTTCCAAACCTACAAGAGCATCTTTGTTTTCCTTTGCAAGGAAATCAGCAACTTTTGTATTGGCTAAAGTCGCGTTAAATACCATATCTATCAGGTGATTAGGTAAAGTTACACCAGATTTACCAAAATTTGACATATTGAATACAAGGTCTGTTATTTCAGCTGCCCCTCTATATCCATGGTCCATCATCCCTGAAACCCATCTATCATCAGAAAGTTTCCCTCTAATAATTCTCGCTAATTCTTGGTTCGTAGACCGAACTCTTGGCTTTCCGTCAAATGAAATATCTAAATGATAAAGTTTGGGTTTGACTTTTTGTATATCGGTAGCGGCGGCGTTGAACCCACCTATATGGTCTGCATAATCTTTCGCTGACAGCAAATCACTTTCGCACAAATCATGAGAGTGGATTAGCCCTGCAGTATTCGTTAACCTTTTTTTAAGACTTTCAATATTTTCATCAAACTGTCCATTTTTTTGGTAAGCCCAAGCCGAGCTCTTCAACCACCTTTCACCAGTTTTTGCTGTATGTTCTAGCAAAGAACCCTCAACTTTATCGCTAATATTTACCCCAAAAGACCCAGGCTTCGGTGCAAATATTCTATCGCCTTTACTTTTATAAGGATTGTCTTCTAAAGTTTCATCTCTTTGACTGAGTTTGTCTATTGCATCGAAAAATAATTTATTTAGCTCAGGAAATATATCTCTAAATAGACCTGACTCTCTGATAGTAATATCAATTCTTGGCCTACCCAACTCCGCCAATGATAAAATTTTAAATCCAACTATGCGAGCACTATTGCTATCCCAAATTGGTACAAGGCCTGCAAAAGCTAGTGCCATTGAGTATTCTTGCCCCCCCGTTCGCATAGACGCTGATCCCCACAGATCAATAGTTAAATTTTTTGGATAATCTCCATTATCTTGCAGATATTGCCTGAGGAATTCATCCGCCATTGATTGTCCGCTTTGAAAAGCTATTTTTGTTGGTATTGATCTTGGATCTACAGCAAATATATTTCTGCCTGTCGGCTTAATATCTGTACGATTTCTATATGGTGACCCTGACGGACCACTATCAATTCTCTTACCTTCTAGACATCCAATTAAGCCGTTCAGTTCAGAGCTTCCGCAAGTTCCCTTGCCAAATATATGAAGACCATTTGAGAATTGTGATTCTTTTAAATCGCAAACAAAAGAGTCTATTTTCGTTAACCATTCACCATCGGAAGTTATAGGCTCGACTGACAGCTCTTGATCTAACCTAATTTTTTTTGCTTCATGAATTATTTTTTTTTCAATCCGTTCTTTTCGTATTTGATTGAGGTCGCCACTTGTTGAATACTCATCTAATAGAAATTCGAGATCTCTTAATTCTTTCGGAAGATCTACATTCCGAATTTTTGGGGGCATGTGCCCTAACGTTATTGCACTCAATCTTCTTTTTGCCTGCGAGGCTTCTCCTGGATCATTTACAATAAACGGATAAATAAAAGGGGTATTGTTTACCAGTAACTCGGGCCAGCACCGGTCGGAAAGACCTACAGCTTTCCCTGGTAGCCATTCAAGGCTTCCGTGCGTTCCCATATGCAGAAATGCGTCAATGTTTTGTGTTTGCAGCCAGAGATACAAAGCCACATAGCTGTGACAAGGTGGTTTTGCTAGATCGTGGTAATCGGCCTTTTTGTCTTCTATTAAGCCCCTTGAAGGCTGCACAAGTACAAAAAAATTTTCATCTTTGTAACCTTGAACAACAAATTTGTTATTTTCAAAAAGAACATCTTCTTCGAAACTACCCCATGTTTTAAATAATTCAGCTCTAAGCTGTAAAGGAACATTGTTCAAAAGTTTTTCATATAAAATGATGGGAATTTCTATTTTAGATTTTTGTAGCTTTTCAAAAAATAGGTCAGGTTGTGAAAATTTGAATCCATGCTTTCTTAAAAAATGTAGAATATGTGTGGTTGATTTGATTGTGTCTAAACCTAGTGCATGGGCTAATTGAAAGTCACGACCAGGGTATGAAGACAAAACAATTGCTATTTTTTTCTCTTCATTTTTCTTAGATTTGAGAGCACACCACTTTTGAACTTTATTTATTACCTTAATAGCAAGGGTTTTTTCAACTTTATGCTTTGATATTGGAAACTGTAATTCTGGGTCTATGGTCTGATCTGATTTAAAACTTACAATTCCACCATTTATGCGCCCGTCTACCTCTGGTATTGCTATATGCATAGCCAAATCTGAGGAATTTAAGCCGATCGCATTTCGGCTCCAAGATGCTTTCTTGGATGTAGATAAAATTATTTGAAAAACGGGTACACCAATATGATCTAATGGAGACTTACCCGTCTCTGGACTTTTTGCTGAAAAAGCTGTGGCGTTTAGTATTGCAATTGGTGATATTTCTTGCAGTTTGGCTTCAACCCACTGAGCAGTTGATTTTATTTTGAGCGAGTTGACAAAAATTCCAATGCATTGAATGTTTCGTTTTTTAAAAGCTCCAAACAAATGGTTTATAGGCTCTAGATCATCCGCCATTAGATATGATCGATAGAATATTAAGCAAACTGTCGGTTTATTTTTAATACTCTGTGAGAAATTTTCAAGAGGGCCCTTTTTATTGCAATATAAACCGTGAGATTCTAATTTGCTAAATTTAGTAATAGCGGGAAAGTGAAGTGACGCTGCTAGAGCCATTTGAGCCAATACAGCTTGTGCGGATAATTCTCCGCCATCATCACATAGATTTTTTAGGTTGTCTAACGTAGACTTTGGCAAATTTGAATAGGAGTCTAAAACCTTGTCTTCCCTTCCATCCGCTGGTATCACTGCCACCGGTATCTTTTTCTCAATTGCTATACTCTTTAAATAATTTAATCCATATGGCCAATATTGTTCTCCCCCAATTAGTCTCACCAGAATACCTTTGGATTTTGAAATTGTTTTTTCAAAATAGGTATCAATCGATAGGTTATGGGTAAGCTGTTTTATATTGGCTAGTCTTAATGTTGGAACAGAAGTTTTACCAAAGTCTCTTATAGTTTTCTTCCATGCATTTGCGAATGCATTTAAGTCACTATCTGAAAAGGACAAAATGACAAGGTCCGCAGGCTCTTGCTTTAAGTCAATGGGAACACTGGCGTTATCTAAATAATGATCTTCATTAAAAACAATATGCATATTAACTCTGACCAGAGAGGAGATGAGCCTCTATTATTTTTTGATTAATCTTTTCTTTCTCACCTATAAAAACAAGGTTTCCTGTACTATTATTAGTCATTTGAGTATCTGTGAAATTCACCGATAATCTTTTTCCAACTGCCTGGACAATTAAACTCAATGGCTTGTCTTCGACCCTTAAAAACCCTTTTATTCTCAGCACTTCATTTTCATCAATGAGCTTCTTGATTTTCATCTTAAAGCTTTCCAAGTCAGAGATAGTTGGAATGCTTACACTAAAAGTCTCAAAATCATCATGTTCATGGTCATCAAAGCCATCATGATGTGATTTTCTATTTTCTAAATCCGTTTCAGCAGCAGCATTTATTCCCAATATTAAATCTGCTTCAATATTTCCACTTTGTACTTCTAAAATGGGAACATTGCGCTCCATTTCTTTCATAATGATATCTCTTGCAACAGATGTGTTTTCAACCAGATCTGGTTTCGTTAACAAGACGATATCCGAGCAGTTTATTTGATCTTCAAAAACCTCAGAAAGAGGTGTTTCGTGTTCAACGTATGTTTCTTTTTGCCTATTTTCAATCTCACTAGACATTTGCGGAGCAAACACACCGTTTACTACTGCTTCTGCATCTACAACAGCCAAAACACTATCAACAGTTAATTTACTTCGTATTTCTGGCCATTCGAACGCTTTAAGAAGAGGTTTTGGAAGCGCAAGCCCAGATGTTTCAATAAGTATATGCTCTGGAAGGTATTTTCCATCCAGCAGTGTCTGCATCGTGGGGACAAAATCATCTGCAACTGTGCAACAAATACAACCATTTGCTAACTCAAGAATGTTTTCTTCTGGACAAGTTTCATCTGAACATTGTTTTACTATCTCGCCATCAACACCCAGATCCCCAAATTCATTTATAATAACCGCTAATCTCTTTGACTTATTTTTAATGATTAAGTTGCGGATCAAGGTGGTTTTACCTGCTCCCAAAAATCCAGTTAATATTGTTACCGGAATTTTTTCTAGATTACTCATCTTCAACTACCTCATAATTTTCTGGTGGTACTCTGGCTAGTGAGCGTTTTTTAAAAGCCTCAGGTCGCTTAGAAAAAGGAATTTTTCCATCCGAAGTGTTTTTGTATTCAGTAAAACCTTTTATAATCTGTTCCTCGTCTTGATTAGGGGTCAGATTTCCTATCACGTAAGACCACTTGCGTTTATTATTCAGAGACAGAACGCAACCCTGCGAGCATCCAGCTAAGCACCTCACAGGTTTAATGTTTTTACTCGCACTCGTTCTTTTCAGATTTTCGTATAGAACTTTGCCAGGACGTGGTTCAACAGCTACACCATTCTTTTTGCATGTAATGCAAACATATAAAATATCATCGGATTCCAATTATTTCTCCTTATTGGAAAACGGGATCAAAAAAACAATATCTAACTGTTTTCAGACACGAATATCCCGTTCGCTCTTCTTTTTTTTACTGGCAGGTCTCCCGGCTATTAAAAGTAAAGCACAGCTTTATGAATACCAACTTCCCAAGAGTATTTCTCAGTGTTAATATTCTCTTTTATTTACGGTCGCGGGTACGGCTACGATTTGTTTTTAGTCTTTTTCGTATTCCCATTTAACCAAAAAAAAAGGACCAGTTAACACCAGTTGAGCAGTAAAAATATGCACTTGTCAAGAGGATAAAATAAATGTCTGAAAACGAAAAACATAATGAAAAAATGAAAAGGCTAAAGACGTCCAAACAAAAAATTTTCGCAAAGAAAACTAAGAAAAAAGGTCTCATAATAGTGAACACTGGAACAGGCAAGGGAAAGAGTACAGCTGCCTTTGGTATGGTTTTTAGGGGGATAGCACACGGTATGCCGTGTGCAGTTGTTCAATTTATTAAAGGAGCTATGGCAACTGGTGAGCGTGACTTAATTCAACAGCACTTTCCCGAACTTTGTGAATTTCATACTCTTGGAGATGGGTTCACCTGGGATACTCAAGATAAAGAGAAAGACATTGCTTCTGCGAAAAAGGCATGGTGTAAAGCTAAGGAGCTTATTTCGGATAAGAAAAAAAAGATAATTCTACTTGATGAAATTAATATAGCACTCAGGTATGGTTATGTTGAGATCGATGACGTGATCACTTTTTTACTTGAAAAAAAGCCTAAGATGACACACGTGATTCTCACGGGTAGAAATGCGAATGAAAAATTAATTGGTATTGCTGATTTAGTAACAGACATGACCCTGGTTAAGCACCACTTTCGAAATGGCGTAATGAGCCAAGCAGGTATAGAATTTTAACTATGGGAAAAGCTTTAATGATTCAGGGGTGTGGTTCAAATGTCGGCAAATCACTTTTAGTTGCCGGTCTGGTTAGAGCGGCCAAGAAACGAGGTATGCGTGTTTCTCCATTTAAACCGCAGAATATGTCAAACAATGCCGCTATAACGGTGGATGGAGGAGAAGCTGGAAGAGCTCAATCATTTCAAGCTTATGCAGCTGGTATTGATTTTCACTCAGACATGAATCCAGTCTTATTGAAACCAGAAAACACTATTGGGTCTCAAATTATTTTGAATGGGAAAAAGTATAAATCATTAAAGGCACGCGAATATTATTCCCATAAAGATGAATTTTTGGCTATTGCAATAAAGAGTTTTAGGAATTTACTTAATAAGTTTGATCTTGTGATCGCGGAAGGTGCGGGAAGTTTAGCAGAAGTAAATCTTAGAAAGAGCGATATTGCAAATATGGGCTTTGCCACTGAGTTGGGTATTCCCGTAATAGTAGTTGCGGATATTGAAAGGGGAGGAGTTATTGCCCAGATAATAGGTACAAAAGAAGTCCTTGACCAAAAGGATATTAATTTAATTGAAGGATTTATAATAAATAAGTTTCGTGGAGATCAAAGCTTGTTTGATGACGGGGTTGCTTTCATTAATAATAAAACAGATTGGAAGAGTTTTGGCGTTATGCCCTTCTTTGATAAGGCAAAATTATTCCCGGCAGAGGATAGTCAAGATCTTAAGAATAGTTTTGGAACAGGTAAGTGTGTAATTTCGGTCCTAAAGCTATCTCGTATCGCAAACTTTGATGATTTTGATCCTCTCAAAATCGACAAGAGGTTAAAATTAAGGTTTGTCGAAGCTGGAAATCCTATACCAGCAGACACGAATTTAATCATAATACCAGGAACAAAGTCAACAATAGCAGACCTAAACTTTCTTAAGTGCCAAGGCTGGGATATTGATATTAGGGCACATCTTAGACGAGGAGGTTTTATTTTGGGTATTTGTGGAGGATTTCAAATTTTAGGTAACGAAATCACAGATGATCAGGGGTATGACGGTATACCATCAAATGCAAAGGGACTTGGTCTTCTTGATGTGCAAACGATAATGGGGAAAGAAAAAAATCTTGGAAAAAAAGAATTTATCAGCACCGTTAATGGAAAAAAAATTTCTGGTTATGAAATACATTTGGGTATTACTTCTGGGAACGATTGTAATAAGCCCTTCGCCACTTTAAGAGGAAGGAAGGATGGTGCAATATCATCCAATGGGCTCGTTATGGGCACCTATCTCCATGGTTTGTTTTTTTCTGACGAATTTAGAAACAAATTTGTGACTAAAATAAGTGGAAACGAAAAAGAAGAAAATGTCGACTTCAATGATAATATTGAGTATATTTTAGAAGAGTTTGTGAATGTCCTAGAAGAAAATCTTGATGTAGACTCTATGTTATCTACTGCCAGAAATATATAATTACTGATTGAGAGCCAGTTTAACTCTTGTCCACTCGTTCTCTGAAGTGGGGATACCAAGCCTTACCCAGGTTTGAGAATAATCAAAAGTCCTAATCCATATACCATGGGCTGCGAATTGTTTTTCAACTTCGAGACAACTTGAAGTGGCGTATGTATGAAATAAAGAAGTTTTTCCAATCAATTCCCAATTTTTTGAACTACAAGCTTCATGCAACGTATTACTTTCAGTAACCAATATCTTTTCCATTTCAGATATCCAAACTTTGTCATTGAGAGCAACTATACCAATCTCGGCTGCTAAGGTAGATACTGGCCAAGGCCCTAAAATTGCTTTAACTGTCTTAATAAAATCAGATGGGCCCGAAACAAATCCCAGCCTTACGCCGGCTAAGCCGAAGAATTTTCCCAGTGAGTTAATTTGTATAATATTGTTAAACTTTTGAGTTCTTCTAGTAGAGAACATTTTAAAGCTCTCATCAATGATCAAAATGCTTACTTTTTTTGACAACTCGCTAAGTGTCTCGTCGGCAATCACTTTACCTGTAGGATTATTAGGATTTACTATAATAGCAATATCGCTAGAAGATAGTTCTGATACCTCAGATACTGTCTGCGTTTTAATACCAGAGTTTTTGAAAGCTTTTTCATACTCATTATATGTTGGTCCAAGTATAGCAACTGAATTACAACTCTTTAAGCATAAAGGTAAGAGGTTAATAATCTGTTGGGCTCCTGAAACGGCCGCAGTTTCGGTGTTTTCGGCAACTTTATATGCCGTCGATGCAGCTTGCTCTAAGTTTACCAGAAGCTTATTACTGGGCAAATTTCTTAACTCGACCTTAATATTTTGCTGCCATGGATATGAGGCTCCATTTATACCCGTAGAGAGGTCTATCCAATTTTCTTTTGCCCCTCCATACTTTTTTATTGCAAGTTCGATATCGCCCCCATGCTGCATCTTTAGATCCTCATTATCCATTCATGAACCAAAAATTGAGAGCTAGAAGTATTACGTATATTTCAATAATAATACAAATGTAATATTTAAGAGCTGTTGAAAGGGTTTCTTTACTAGGTAAAGGTTGACCAATGTTGATAGTAGGTTGTTCGATAAGTACACCTTTTGATCGCTTAGGCCCAAGAAGAGATACCCCAAGAATGTACGCGAACGTAGCTTGTGGCCATCCAGCGTTAGGAGAAGTGCTTGCTTTCGCATTCTTAAAGGAAAATAAAAATGTTTTTATTGGTTTAAGTGTGAGAAAACAAACTAGAATAGAAGACAATCTTGCTGGCACCCAATTCACAAAGTCATCGACTTTCGCGCTACACCAGCCAAAGTTTAAGAATTTATCGTTCCTATACCCTATCATACTGTCTAAAGTATTAACTGTCTTATAAAAAACTATTCCGGGAAGTCCAAAAAGAAATGCCCAAAATAAAGGAGAAATTATTCCGTCAGAGGTATTCTCAGATAAGCTTTCGATTGCTCCACCACAAATAGTGTTCTCATCAGAATTTGTTAAATCTCTACCAACTATCTTTGAGAGTGCTTCTCGAGAAGCAATTAAATTTTTTTTGTCAAGTGCATCGGCTACATCTTTAACATGGGTATAGAGAGATTTGGCTGCTAAGAATGGCCAAATTAATATTGCCTGCAAAAAAAAGCCGTAATGAAAACTTATAAGCATCTTATCTACCAAAAATGCTACCACCGTTATTGGAGCCACGGTCAGAAAAAAAGTTAAAATTCCAAATAGTTTACGTAACTCCCCGGGGTATTCCCTCTTGTTAAGTGAGCGCTCAAAATATGATATCACTTTACCGATCCAAGAAACCGGGTGCCCAATATTTTCATAAATTTTTTCTGGCCAGCCTATCACAATATCGAGTGTCAGGGCTATTAGGAGTATTAAGGGCATCATAAAATAAATTTCAGAGTACATAGTAATAATTTGTTGTCTTTGACTTTAAAGTTTTATATCCACACTACAGTTGTTTTAACATACTCGTGTTTAGTTCTTATGAAAAAGATATCATTAGCAAATTCTTTAGGTGACATTTTTAAATTATTAGATGACGCGCCAACATTGTCCAAAGAACTAAAAGAAATTGCTTTAGAAAGACAAAAGAATTTGTTGAAACCTGCAAATTCCTTGGGGCAACTCGAAGACATAGCAGTTTTTCTTTCATCATGGGGCAAAAAGACTATGAAGGACATGGAGAAAATATCTACTATTGTATTTGCTGGTAATCATGGTGTGTGTAGACAATCAGTAAACCCATTTCCCCAAGAAGTAACTTTTCAAATGGTAGAAACCTTTAAATCGGGAAAAGCGGCGATCAATAAGATATGCGAGTTGAACGAAATCAATCTTGAGGTTATCCCGATCGATTTAGACAAACCGACGGCGGATATATCCATTGGTCCCGCCATGGATGAGTCGGAGTTTCTTGACGCTTTTAATATTGGGTTGAGCGCAGTTTCGGAAAGCATGGACCTAATAACATTGGGAGAGATGGGGATTGGTAATACAACGATCGCATCAGCATTATGTTATCATTTTTTTAACAATGAGGTAAGTTCGTGGGTTGGGCCTGGAACTGGATCTACAAAAAATCAGATAATCCATAAAGGTGAAATAATTGAGAGAGCAGTAAAGATAAACAAGCAGTCTATTGGAAGGCCACTACAAGCAGGGGTATTTCTAGGGGGCAGAGAACAAGCCGCGATTTGTGGGGCTGTTGTAGCGGCGAAGCATTATTCAGTGCCAGTAATTTTAGATGGTTTTATTTGCACAGCAGCAGTATTACCGATTTTCTTTGAAAGGAAGGATATCCTTGATCATTGTTTAATTGGGCACTCTTCAAAGGAACCAGGGCATCAGTCGCTATTAAAGATGTTGAAAAAAAAGCCTATTTTGAATTTAGATATGGCCTTGGGGGAAGGATCTGGCGCTGCTTTAGCTACCTCCATAGCTAAAGCAGCTTTCAAGTGCCATGTAGAAATGGCGACTTTCCAAGATGCTGGAGTTTCCGGAAAACAATAAGCTATTATTTCCAGCTGGTTATCCTTTCCATAATATTATCGGCAAGAAAAATTTGATGATAAGCAACCCCAATGAGGTGAATTATTACAAATATATATAAGACATTAACTAGATCCTTGTGAGCTATACCTAGTTCGACATTGACTGTTGAAAAGGCCAATAGACCGGTAATAGGAATAGCAAAAAGAATTAGATAAATTCCCAAATGCACAAAAGTTGATAAAAACTTCAATGGGTCATTTGTTTTCCTGGTGGGAGCAGGGACTCCGAATTTTATTCGTAGAAAAACTCTAATAGCCATAAGTAGGATTAAAAGTAAGCCCCCTAATATGTGAATTTGACTGTTGCTTGTATTCCCATCATTCTTGATGCCTTCATTACGAAGTGCTAAAAACTCTAACGCAATTTTATCTCCAGTGTTCATTTGTAATAATATGACGATAACTACGAGCCAATGGATAAGAAGATGAAATTTATTGTAGTGTGTTGGAACATTTAACCTTTTATCTGCAAACATCATGTCCCACAAAAAGTTTTATGAACAACTTCTTTATTTGTTGGTGCCTTGTAAAACGCTTCATGGTTTTCTTTTATTTCATAAGGATTAATTAATAAATCACTCAAAATCTCAAAATCAGAAAAGTCATCCTCTGTGGCTTTAACAATAGATTTTTCAACAAGATGGTTTCTCATTATAAATTCAGGATTACTTGAACTTAACAAGTCAATTGCTTTTGCTTTACTCTCATTATTTTCCTTCATGAATTTTTTCCAATCACCTAACCATTTATTTAAAGCACGTTGGTTGTCTTCATCTAAACCTATAAAGTTATTCAAGAAAATAGAGGTGTCTTCTTTAATTAAAATTGCTTTGAGTGATTTGAAGGTGTGGGTAAAATCTGCTTTACCAGCCTCCATTAAATTAAGTAGCTCGGAATAAAGTGAGCTTGTGTTTTTTGAGTTATTTTTGATCCCTAATTTGCGTGAGGATAAAATATCTAAAGAATTATTAAAATGTTTATCAAAATCAAAAAGAATTTCCTCAACGACTTTTATCGCCTCTGACGTATTCTCTGAAATTAAAAATAAAATGGTTTCTGCTAATCTACTTAAGTTCCATGGAGCAACACGTGCTTGGTTAGAAAAAGCATATCTTCCAAACTGATCAATTGAGCTAAAAACTTTATTTGCCTCATAAGAGTCCATAAACGCACAGGGCCCATAGTCGATGGTTTCGTAAGATATGGAGGTATTATCTGTATTCATTACGCCATGAATGAAACCAACTGAGTTCCATTGTGCCACTAATCGAGCTTGACCTATGACTATTCTCTCAAAAAATAATTCATATTTTTTCTTTTTTTCACACAGATCTGGATGGCTTCTTTCAATCATAAAATCTGCCAGCTTTCTTATATTTTCTCTTTGATTTCTTAATGCGAAAAATTCAAATGTACCAACTCTAACATGACTTGTTGCAACCCTTGCCAACATTGCTCCAGGAGTCACTTCTGCTCTAACAACCTTTTCTCCAGTTGATAAAACAGCTAAAGATCTTGTTGTGGGAACTCCCAAATGATGCATACTCTCTGAAATAAGATACTCTCTGATTACAGGTCCTATTCCCGCTCTCCCATCGCCTCCTCGGGAGAAGTATGTCTTGCCACTGCCTTTTAATTGGATATCTCGTCTCACACCATCTTTACAAATTTTGTCTCCCAAAAGAACAGCACGTCCATCGCCCAATTGCGGCACTAAGTGCCCGAATTGATGCCCTGCGTATGCTAGAGAAATAGAATTGGGAAGATTTTCGGAATTTTTCCCACTTAGAAATCTAAGGCCAGCTTGGCTTGTTAAAAAACCAATGTCGATATCCAATAAGTCAGCCAATTGTTCGTTAATCTTTATCAGTTTTACATCTGGCATAGTCTCCGCCTCGGTATATCTAAAAAACTCTTGAGGCAGAGATGTATAAGTATTTTCCAAATTAATGGAATTCATGACTATATCTTCGTTCGATTAGTTCCCGTGTTTGTTTAGGGTGCTCCTAAACTTTTCAATAATCTCATCAATATGTTTATTCTCAGAAATGAACATTGGAGCTACAATTCCTGAGTCACCAGTAAATTTGACATGTAGACCTTCCCAGAATAACTCTTTTTGGAATTTTGTTCCTCTTTTTCCGGGATGGCCGTCAGCATGGAGCTCTACTCCCCCCATCATTCCAATCCCTCTTACATCTTTTACTAGTGGGTGATCGCAAAGTGAAAATAGCGAATTAAGAAAATAGTCAGACATTTCATTCGCTCTATTAAATAGATCCTCCTCCTCATATATTTCAAGGGTTGCTAAACCAGCTGCGCACGAACCTGGATGACCAGAATACGTGTATCCATGAAAAAACTCAATTGTATCTGGGTTAGAGTTATCAGTAACAGTTTCATAAATATGGTCCTTAACACATACGGCTCCCATCGGCATCGAACCATTTGTAATTGCTTTTGCCATTGTCATGATATCTGGAGTTACATCAAATTTTTGAGAAGCAAAAGGTGTCCCCATTCGGCCAAAGCCAGTAATTACCTCGTCAAAAACAAGTAAAATCCCATGTGCATCACATATTTCTCTTAGTCTCTCTAAGTAACCCTCTGGCGGTACTAAAGTTCCTGTGGACCCTGCCACCGGCTCAACAAAACAAGCAGCGATCGTATTGCCCCCATAAGCTTGAGCAAACCTCTCTAAGTCGTTGGCTAGCTCAACACCATTTTTGGGTTGCCCCTTGACTTTTAGCTCTTCCCCAGTCCATGTATGTCGCATTAAAACTATGTTGGGCATAACTACAGGAAAGGTTCTTCGATTGTTCACCATTCCAGATAAAGATACGCCACCAATATTGACCCCATGATAGGCTCTTTCTCTACTTACAAAACGATGGCGATTTTGACCAGTGGCGGAATTATAGGACATTATTATTTTTAGAGCTGTATCGATAGCTTCGGAACCTGAATTTACAAAAAATACGTGGTTCATTTCTTCTGGCGTAAGTTCTGAAACTTTATCTGCTAGCTCGAAACTGGCCGGATGACCCATCCCGAAGGGCGACGTGTAGGTGTTCTTCTTTAACTGATTATGAACAGCTTCAATAATTTTAGGATGACAGTGTCCAGCTGGAGAACAAAATAGACCTGAAGAACCATCAATAATTTTCGTATTTTTATGGCTGGTCATATACACACCTGAGGCTTCCGTGATAAGTCTTGGATCTGTTTTAAAACCTCTGTTATCGGTAAACGGCATCCAATGATTTTCTAATGAATTCTTAATTATGTTATTGGCCATTTGTCTAAATCCTATTTTTAGCGTTTAAAAATGGTGGCAATGAAAAACTTCCCCCAAAACGCTGTATTTTTTCAAACACAACACTATAATTAAAGTACCAAAATCCGAAAATGTCAAAAAGGAATCTCCATGAAAGACACAATCGAAGTAAAAGAAAAAAAAGAAAAGGAAGCTTCCTTTAATTGGGCTGACCCATTTCTGATATCCGATCAGCTTTCAGAAGAGGAAAGAATGATAAGTCAAACAGCTGCCTCCTTCGCTAATAAGGAACTTAGCGTGAGAGTTGAACGAGCTTATAACGAAGAAATCATAGACGAGGGAATTTTCAAGCTGATGGGAGAAACCGGATTGCTAGGGTGTACAATACCCGAGGAATTTGGAGGATTAGGAGCCAGTTACGTAACGTATGGATTAATAACAAGAGAAATAGAAAAGGTAGATTCTGGCTACAGATCCATGATGTCAGTTCAGTCATCTCTTGTCATGTATCCAATATCGAAATTTGGATCTCAAGAACAAAAAGAAAAATATCTACCAAAATTGGCATCTGGTGAAAGTATTGGGTGCTTTGGACTCACTGAAGCAAACTCTGGTTCTGATCCAGCGTCAATGACAACAAAAGCAAAAAAAGTAACCGGCGGGTTTGAACTCAACGGTTCAAAAATGTGGATTTCAAATGCCCCTATAGCTGATGTTTTTGTCATTTGGGCAAAGTCAGAATTTCACGAAAATAAAATTAAAGGTTTTATTTTAGAAAAAAATTTCGAGGGACTAGAAACAAAAAAAATTCCTGGGAAATTGAGTTTACGCGCCTCAGTTACTGGTGAAATAAGTCTTAAAAATGTTTTTGTGCCGGAAGAAAATATTTTGGAAGATGTTGAAGGTTTGAAAGGTCCCTTTAGTTGTTTGAACATGGCGAGATATGGAATAGCCTGGGGAGCCATGGGAGCTGCTGAGTTTTGTTGGCATGCAGCCAGAGATTATGGTCTATCGAGAAAGCAATTTAATAAGCCTTTAGCAGGCACTCAATTATTTCAAAAAAAATTGGCTGATATGCAGACCGAGATAACTTTAGGTCTTCAAGGAGCGCTTAGGTTAGGTAGATTAATAGATGAGGGTCGAGGCGCACCAGAAGCAGTTAGCCTTATGAAACGAAACAATTGTGGCAAAGCACTTGACATAGCCCGACAAGCAAGAGACATGCACGGAGGAAATGGCATATCCTCTGAGTACGGGATAATGCGTCATGCCCAGAATTTAGAAACCGTTAATACTTATGAAGGCACACATGATATACATGCCCTCATTTTAGGTAGAGCTCAAACAGGTATTCAAGCTTTTTTCTGATTATGTTCGCAGCCGATAGCCTGTTTTGAAAATAATGGCAATAATCGCTAAACAGATCGTCATAAAAGATACTATAGCTATTATAGACAAGTGGATGGGGATTTCTGAAGTACCAAAGAAACTCCATCTAAAACCACTAATAAGGTAAAAAACAGGATTTAGAAGAGATACCTTTTGCCAAAACTCCGGTAACATGTCTATAGAGTAAAAGCTTCCTCCAAGAAATACTAATGGGGTTACAAGTAGAGTGGGTATTATGCTTAGCTTCTCCCAGTTTTGTGCCCAAATACCAATTATAAACCCAAAAAGTGAGAACGTGACTGCTGTCAATATTATAAACACAGCCATAATCAAAGGATACTTTATGTCATGAGTGACAAACAAGTTGGACGTAAGAAATATCATTAAGCCAATTATCGTCGATTTTGAAGCTGCTGCACCAACATAACCAATAGTAGCCTCTACAGAAGAAACGGGTGCGGATAAGACCTCAAAAATCGAGCCAACAAATTTCGGAAAATAAATTCCAAAGGCTGCATTGTTGATACTTTCGGTCATCAAGTAAAGCATTATTAATCCTGGCACTATAAATGAACCATATGAGACGCCATTAATTGTCTCAATTTTGGATCCAATTGCCGCCCCAAAAACCACGAAATATAAAGAAGTGGTGATTATCGGAGCCACTAGGCTCTGAAATATGGTTCGTCTGAAGCGAGCCATCTCAAATTTGTAAATTGTTATTGCGGCTTGAAAGTTCATTTCGCCTTAACCAAATCTAGAAATATATCCTCAAGTGAATTGTCTACGGTATTAATTTCTGTAAAACCAATTCCTTTTTGTGAAAGCAGGTTTACCAGAACCTGTAATTCGTTAGACTCGCTGTTTATACCAATTAGCTTCAGGGCCATTCCATTTTCTACGACTGAAATGTTTTTATTTTTTTTCACAAATGAATGATCTTGGAGTTGTTTACTTAGTCTTATAAAAGTAGTTTTTTTACTAAATTCACTCATAAGAGAATTTTTCTCTTTAACAAGAATAATTTCGCCTGAATTAATTATTCCAACTCTGTCTGCTAGCTGTTCGGCTTCCTCTATATAGTGAGTAGTGAGAATAATTGTAACGCCAATCTTTTTCTGATCTTCAATCAGTTTCCAGATATCTCTTCTTAGTGATACATCTACACCTGCGGTGGGCTCATCTAAAAACAGTATTTTTGGTTCGTGAGCCAAAGCTTTAGCGATAAGTAAGCGTCTTTTCATACCCCCTGATAGCCCAAAAATCTGTTCATCTCTTTTATCAAAAAGTGATAAAGCCTTTAAAATGTTCTCTATATGGTTTCGGTTATCTTTCAATCCAAAGAGCCCTCTCGAAAATTGACATGAGTTATAAACGCTTTCAAAGCCATCCAGAGGTAATTCTTGAGGGACTAAACCAATTTGATTTCTAGTATCTTTATAATGTGTCACGGTATTGAAGCTATTTACAGTAATATCTCCACTAGATTGCCTGCACAATCCGCATATGGCAGATATCAATGTTGTCTTCCCAGCACCATTTGGACCCAATAGAGCAAAGATCTCACCTTTCTCTATTTCAAGGGACACGTTGTTCAACGCTTTATGTTTGCCGAATGCTTTTGAGACATTCTGAATGGAAATTAGACTTTTCATTAATTACATCGGCATTGGAATTTTTTTATTAAGCTTGTTAACTTCAGCTAATACCTCTTCTTCGAGGTATACATCTTTACCCTTTAAAATTAGGTTTAGTTGATCTACGTTGGAAGCTCCAAATATAACAGATCCCATAAATGGTCTCGATCTACAAAAGCTGAGAGCTAAGTGTACGGGATCTAGTTCAAAACTTTTTGATAGTTCAATATATTCCTTTATAGCCTTAGTAGAGCTTGGAGTAACCCTTCCAAACATATCGGGCACTCTCGATAGTCTCGAGTTTTCCGGCACTTGACTATTAAGGTACTTTCCCGTAATCATTCCCCCAACTAATGGCGAGTATGCTAGAAGCTTGATATTTTCATGAAAACACGTTTCGGCTAAATCAGTATCGAAAATTCTGCATAGAAGGCTATACTCATTTTGAATTGAGGCGATTGAGAAATCTTTATATTTTTTTGTCTCATTGGCAAACTGAACTGTTCCCCATGCTGTATCGTTAGACAACCCGATATATCTAATTTTTCCTTCTTTTTTGAGGGCATACAATTCATTAACTACGAGCTCAATATTTTCCCGCTCTGCTTTAGTATCTTGACCGGTAGGGTCGTAGTTCCAATACTGTCTAAAATGATAACTACCTCTATTTGGCCAATGTAACTGATACAAGTCAATATAGTCAGTTTGTAAATTTCTAAGGCTACCTTCTATTGCTAATCGAATTTCTTTTGGGAAAATTCCTTTACCATTTCTGACATTTTTATAGCCTTTGCCACTAATTTTCGTGGCAACCACAAGATCTTTTCGTTTCTGTGAATTTTTTCCAAGCCAATTACCAAGAATTCTTTCAGTATCCCCGGTAGTTTCTGCTCTCAATGGGCAGACTGGATACATTTCAGCAGTATCTATAAAGTTAATTCCGGCTTCTAAACTCATTTCTATTTGTTCGTGGGCATCGGCTTCATCAGTTTGCTCGCCCCAAGTCATTGTTCCCAAACAAAAGTCTGTCACCTTTAATTGCGTATTACCCAAGTTTACAAATTTCAATTTTGACTTCCCTCACAGATTAATTGGATGTTGGCATTATTTTGGTATTTGAAGAATTGCCCTATAAGCTTTGACTATTAGTGCATAAACAATTATTTGTAAATTGTTAACAATAAATTTCTAAATGGGGTAAGCAATGGGTTTGATTGGCAGTATCAGGAAATTTTTTCGGAAAAAACCACTGGTTGTAGTTATACGTCTAGATGGGGTCATCGGAGCGGTTAGTAGATTTGGCTCTGGAGGCCTAGACGACTCCAATACTCAAAAGTTATTAGAAAAAGCATTTGAGTTCGAAAAGGCTAAAGCGATCGCAATAAAAATTAATTCACCTGGTGGTTCACCCACACAATCATCACTGATCGCAGCCAGAATCACAAAATTATCTAAAGAAAAAAAAATACCTGTTATATGCTTTTGTGAAGATGTTGCGGCATCTGGAGGTTATTGGTTGGCTTGTGCCGGTAAAGAAATTTACTCGGATGTAAATTCAATTATAGGCTCTATAGGAGTTATTTCTGCAAGTTTTGGATTTTCAGAACTTATATCCAGATATGGTATCGAGAGAAGGGTATACACAGCTGGCGAGGAAAAGAGCATGTTAGATCCTTTTCAACCTGAAAAAGCTAGTGATGTGAAACGTCTTAAAGCCATCCAGAAAGCAATTTTTGAAAACTTTAAATCTTTCGTGACTGAGCGTAGAGGCGAGAAGATAAAGGGAAAAAAAATATTTAATGGAGAAGTTTGGGACGCAGCAAGAGCGAAAGAGCTGGGTCTTATTGATGGAATAGGTATAATGGAAGAAATTTTGGAGGCAAAGTTTGGTGAAGATATTAAACTCAAATACATCAATAAAAAGAAATCATTTCTGTCCCGTTTTAGTAGTTCACTGATTAATGAAATAAACACCAAAATTGTTGAAAAATACTATTTCTCGAAATTTGGACTATGAGAAAAGTTTAGGAAATTCCTTGAAAGAAGAAAAAACAGCACTGATAACCGGGGGCGCAAAAAGATTAGGGCGGGCTATTTCAAAAGATCTGGCCAGGTCTGGGTACAATGTAATTATTCATTACAACAACTCTGAAGATGACGCATTTAGTCTCAGAGAAGAGCTGTTAGAACTCGGTAATGATGTTCACCTAATCCAGGCTGACCTATTAAATGAAGGCGAGACAATTTCATTATTTGATAAGTGTAAAAATTTGACAGACAAACCTGTAAATCTATTAATAAACAATGCCTCGATCTTTGAATACGACAATATAAAAACCGCAACTCTAGAAAGTTGGGATCGTCATCATAAATCAAATCTCCAAGTACCATTTTTCTTAACACAAAAATTCGCTCAGCAAGCACCAGAGCCTGAGAAGCTAGAGAGCGGTGAGTTGGAGAGTAAATCTTGTATAATAAACATAATTGATCAAAGGGTTCAGAATCTAACAACTGATTTTACTACCTACACTCTAGCCAAATCAGCTTTGTGGACCCTAACTCGCATTTCAGCAAAAGCGTTAGCTCCAAAAATAAGAGTTAATGCTATTGGACCAGGTCCAACTTTAAAAGCGGAATTCCAAAGCGTTTCAAATTATAGGAAACAACGGCTTTCGACACCGCTAAACAGAGGGTCAAACACGTTTGAGATTTGTTCAACTGTAAAATATTTTGCTGACAATCCGAGTGTCAGTGGGCAACTAATATGTGTTGATGGTGGACAAAATTTGCAAGCAATAAAAAAGACTGAGGAAATCGATCAGTAAATTTGGTAATTTTTTTAATGACAAAAGTTAGCCCAAATAAATTCTTGGAGGGAGAGAAGGTGGTTTCCTCTATTGTTAAAACGTTGCCTAATAAACCAGGAGTTTATCGAATGATGGATAATAGCGGCAACGTCCTTTATGTAGGAAAAGCAAAAAATCTACGAAACAGAGTCTCAAGTTATTCAAGAGTATCTGGGCACTCTCTTAGGATCGGCAGAATGATTTCTGCGACTAGAGACATGAATTTTTTCATAACTGAAACTGAATTAGAAGCGTTATTACTAGAGCAAAATCTAATAAAGAAATATAATCCTAGATACAATGTGCTTTTGAAAGACGACAAGAGCTTCCCACAAATTGCAATCACTAGAAACAAGCAGTTCCCACAGATAACAAAATATAGAGGAAAAAAGGTGGATGGAGTAAAATATTTTGGTCCTTATGCTTCTGCCACTGCGGTGAATAATGCAATAAACTATATTCAGAAAATTTTTCAATTAAGAAACTGCAGAGACAGCAATTTCTATGGAAGAAGTCGAGCGTGCCTTTTACATTTTATAAATAAATGCTCTGCTCCCTGTGTTGGAAAAATTTCGGAACAGGAATATTTAAGGACCGTGCAGGAAGCAGAAAACTTCTTACTTGGTAAACACACTGAGATAAAAGATAGCTTGCAGAGCGATATGCTAAAGGCAAGTAAAAGTCTGGATTTTGAGAGAGCAGCGTTTTATCGAGATCGGATAGAATTAATAGCAAAGATTCAATCGAGCCAAAATATCAATAATTTGAACGTTAAAGATGCTGACGTGATCGGTCTTTTTAAATTGGGAAATGAAGTCTGCATACAAATATTTTTTATTCGATCATTTGAGAACAGAGGAAACCATGCATTTTTTCCGAAGAATGGGGGTGGAGCAGACGAGATAGAGATTATAGAGAGCTTTCTAGCGCAATTCTATTCCACAAAAATTCCTGCTAGGGAGATAATTTTATCGTCCTCTTTGAGAAGCAATGAAGTATTGCTAAATTTTCTCACCGAAAGAAGGAAGTCTAAAGTTATAATTAGGTCGCCATCTAAAGGAAGATTAAAAGATCTTATTAAAACTGCTGAAAAAAATGCAAAAGAAGCATTAGAAAGAAAGATAGCTTTGAAGGCTTCTCAGCAGTCCCTTTTTGATGAAGTTGAGAAATGGCTAAAAATCGAAACGAAAATTGAGAAAATAGAGGTCTATGATAATTCCCATATACAAGGTAGTTTCCCCATTGGGTGTCTTGTGGCTATAAATACAGAGGGCTACTCTAAATCAGATTATAGAAAATATAATATTAATGATAGTTCCATAAATCCAAAAGATGATTTAGCAATAATGCGGCACGTCTTCGAGCGAAGATTTGGAAAGAAAAAAAATGAAAATCATGATGATTTTTCAAAAAACCTTCCGGATCTAATCGTCATTGATGGCGGTCGGAACCAAATGAATGTAGCCTCTACCGTTCTAAAAAAATACAAAATAAAAATCCCAATATTGGCGATCGCTAAGGGAGAGAAAAGGAACGAAGGAAGAGAAGACTTCTATTTTCAAGATAGAATTTTTAATTTTCCTACTAGTAGTAGTTTACTTTTCTTTTTTCAAAGAATTCGTGATGAAGTCCATCGGTTCGCTATCGGAGCGCATAGGCAGAAAAGATCTACGGGTATCAACAAAAGTGAGCTTGATGAAGTTTATGGGATAGGGCCAAAGAAAAAAAAGGAATTATTGCAGCATTTTGGGTCCGCTAAGGAAGTAGGGAAGGCAAGTTTAAAAGATTTACTGGGTGTAAAAGGAATATCGAAAAATTCAGCCGAAATTATTTTCAATCACTTTAATTCATGATATTACCATCTAGCCATGTATAGCTACATACCAAACTTCTTAACTTTTCTAAGGCTTTTTGCAGCCCCAGTATTGATCTTATATTTAATCATAGATCAATCTTTTTCTGGTAAGTACTTTGGATTAGTAATCTTTATATTCGTTATTTTGACCGACTTTTTAGATGGTTATTTGGCCAGAAAATTTAATATCGAGAGTAATATCGGAAGAGTGTTTGACCCAATAGCAGATAAAATAATGGTCATCTTACTATTTGCTTTTTTTCTTGGTATTAACTTGGTCAATCCGGATAAATTATTTGTTTCCTTGATACTTATATTATTAATTACTAGAGAGATTATGATCTCAGGATTACGAGAATTCGTTAGCGCGGAAAAGGCCGATCTTAGCGTTACACAACTTGCTAAATGGAAAACATTTTTTCAAACTATACTTCTGATCTTCTTATTTTTTGACTACATATATCTTTTTCAAAGTACGGTAGTTAGTTGGTCAATTGACTTATTCTGCTTGGTTACGTGTCTTTTAACATGGTATACTGGTATGCAGTATATTTTCAAAGCTTTTGATACGGCCAACAATGGGTAAAGTTAAGCTGAAATATTTTTCAAGAGTTCGAGAGATAATTGGTAAACCCTCAGAGCTAATTGAAGTAAAATCAAAGAATCTTCAGGACCTGATAGAGGAGTTACAGTCAATGGGCGAACAATATTCGGTCCTAAAAGGGGAACACTTTGTTGTTTATTCTGCCGTAGATCAAAATATGGTAACCGACTTTAAAGCCTCAATCGAAGGCGCAACTGAGATCGCCTTTTTCCCTCCAATGACTGGGGGATAGGCCCATGAATTGCAAGATAATTGTAGGGGTTCAAAAAACCGATTTTGATCTAAATTTGGAGATGGAAGCTCTAAAGTTGAAGACAAAAAAAGCGGGAGCCGTTGTCTTCTTTGTTGGCAAAGTAAGAGATCTTGAAGACGATAAATTAAAATACCTAGAAATTGAGTCTTTTGAGGAGCTTGCGAAAAGGAAGATAAAAGATATATGTGATGACGCAGCGACTACATGGGATTTAGAATATATTTTGGTCAAACATCGATTTGGAAGATTAGAGTTGAACGATAACATTGTTCTGGTAATTACATCTTCTAAGCATCGTAAGAACGCTTATGAAGCCTCCAGATATATAATGGAATGTCTTAAAAGCAATGTGCCATTTTGGAAAAAAGAAGTTGCAAATAATACCCAAAATTGGGTGGAGAATTCCTAGACTTTCTTTTCATCTATAAAATTTTAATTAAAGTAGCTAAAATTAAGAAACCGGTTAGCACCAGTCCAGCTGTTCTGTTTGATTTAAAAGTATCAAGACAATTTACAGGGTTTCTGTGGTCTAATTTCAAAAGCTGGAAGCTTAAGTGTGAAGAGAAGAGAAAAATACCGCACGCTAGAATAGAAATTTGAATAAAATCTCCATTCGATAAGAAATAAAAAATAGGTCCTACCGTTATGAGAATAAAACCGATAAACAGTGATAGGTAACGCTTTGGATTTGCTTCAAACAAGATACCAGTAGACTTTATTCCCGCTTCCTTGTCGTCCTCTATATCCTGAAATGAGTAAATAGTGTCATAAAATATAGTCCACGCAATAGCAGAGATATATAAACCGACACAGAAGTAATCTAGTGTGCCACTATTAGCGGCATAAGCCAGTAATATACCCCAGTTAAAAGATATGCCTAAAAAAAATTGTGGCCAGTAGGTAAACCTTTTCGCAAAGGGGTAAACTATAACAGAGATAACGGAGAGCAACCCTAAAATTATTGCCAATCTGTTGAAAGTTATCAATATTGCTAGTGCTAAGCTGCACTGTAACGCAAGCCATAAAAACGCCTGAGGTTTTGAAACGTGACCAGCAGGAATCGGTCTGTTTTTTGTCCGTAATACCTTTGCATCAAGATTTGCATCCGTAATGTCGTTCCAAGTACAGCCTGCACCCCTCATAAGAAGACCACCAATATAACAAGCAATTAATATATATAGAGAGTTACCACTGAAGAGTGTTGGATCCACGTTAGTTGACAAAAAAACCCCCCACCAGCAAGGAATTATGAGTAGCCAAGATCCGATTGGTCTATCTAACCGACTTAACTTAAAATAAGGACGAAGTCCCTTGGGAACATATAAATCCACCCAATTATTTGATTGTGCGTCTATTAACCTGTCATTAAAAAATTTATGCATTTAAGATCATTCATGATAATTAATCGTCATGAATAAGAATATTAGTATAAGGCTATTCTGTGAAGACACTTTAGGAGTTGGCGGAGAGATTATCCTAGAGAAAGATCAAACGCACTATTTGAAGAATGTAATGCGGTGTAAAATAAATGATAGAGTTATCGTTTTTGATAATACTACGGGCGAATACGTTGCCAAGATTATTAATATTCATAAGAAATTCGTAAACATCCAAATCTTAGAAAAAACTAAACCTAGATATGTACCTGGAGACGTCTGGCTAATATTCTGTCCATTGAAAAAAACAAGAACAGACTTCTTGATTGAAAAATGCACTGAACTGGGTTTAAGAAAATTTCTTCCAACGTTAAGTGATAAGACACAAACTAAAAAAATTTCAGTGGATCGTTTAAAGAAAAATATAGTTGAGGCAGTAGAGCAGTGTGGAGGGACTTTTATACCAGAAATTACTCCTGTAAGTCCATTATCTAAAGTCATTGAAGAGCTTCCCGAAGATAGAATGATAATATTTTGTGATGAATCATTGGAGAATAAAAATATCAGCGAGAGTTTATTGTCTGTGAATTCTGAAAAAGTTACTCTATTAGTTGGGCCTGAGGGCGGATTTAGTGATAGTGAAAGAAATTTACTAAGAACAAAAAGAAATGTACTTCCTGTATCTTTAGGTAATAGAATACTTAGAGCAGAGACAGCCGCAGTTATTGCATTAACAATGTGGCATGGTTTGGTTGGCGACTGGCATAAGAGAGTGGATCATCAAAATTATGAGAGTTGAGAAAGGCACAGACTTTTTGAATCGAGATCAATTACGACATTATTTCGAGAAAGGGTGTAAGCCTAATTCAGAATGGGGTATAGGGTCAGAGTATGAAAACTTTATTCTAGCTTTAGACTCAAGAAGACCCATAGGCTACGATGGCCCGAAGTCTATTGCCACAGTATTTGATTTATTAATAAATAAATTCGAGTGGGTGCCTATATTTGAAAAATCAAATATCATAGGCTTAGAAAAAGAAAAAGCCAATATAAGCTTAGAACCTGGCGGACAGTTTGAGCTATCAGGGGCTATAAAAAAAACTGTTCATGAAGTTAACCATGAAATGACATCGTTCATACAGAACATGAAAGTTGTATGTGAGGAACTAGGGTTGGGATTGTTTTCAATGGGTGCCACTCCTTATTGGAAGAGGGATGAGATGCCCATAATGCCAAAAAACCGCTACAAGAAAATAATGATGCCCTACATGGAAAAGGTTGGAACTCAAGGTTTAGACATGATGCTTAGAACTTGCACAATACAAGTAAATCTTGACTATTCCTCCGAAGCGGATATGGCAAAAAAGCTAAGGGTTGCCGCTTGTATTCAACCACTTGTCACGGCATTATTTGCTTCCTCCCCAATTTTTGAAGGTAATAACACTGGTCATCAGAGCTGGAGAGCACAAATATGGAAGCATACAGATAATGATAGAACAGGCATTCCAAAATTTATTTTCGATAATGATTTAAGTTTTGATAGCTGGATTGAATATGCATTGGACGTTCCCATGTACTTCATAAAAAGAGAAGGGGATTACGTAAACCTGTCTGGTGAATCTTTTCGAAAGTTTATGAAGGGTCAGTTGAAATCTATGCCAAATCAGAGAGCTACTTATTCTGATTGGATTGACCACCTGACAACGATTTTCACAGATGTCCGTCTAAAAAACTTTATTGAAATGAGAGGTGCAGATGGAGGGCCAAGTCAAAATGTAACGGCTTTAGCCGCTCTATGGGTAGGGCTTCTATATGATAACGAGGCGCTTGAAAACCTTTTCGATTTAGTCAAAATGTTTACTTGGCAGTCGGTCAATAACTTAAACGTTGATGTTTGTAGAATGGGCATGAACGCAACTATTAATAATAAAAATCTGTGGGCATTTGGTGAAGAAGTTCTTGATATCGCGCAGTGTGGTTTGCGAAATAGGAGTTTAGCTCTTGGTGTTAAAGATGAAGGCTTGTTTCTTATGCCATTATTAGAACAAATCTCAAAAAAGAGTACACTCGCCACTCGATTAGCAAATAAATTTGATGGAAAATGGAAGAAAAATTTTTCTACATTCTATGATGATTTTAATTTTTATCACGGTCTTCGAAACTAAGTTCCTCTTTTTTTAAAAGACGCTTAATGTTGTCCGAATGCTTAAATAAAATAAAAATACTTAAAAGAAGTACTGAAATTTTTATTGATATATTGTCGCAAAATAAAAAAAGGAAAAAGTTCGACAACGCGATGGAAGATATTCCAGCTACTGAAGATTTTTTGGTAAGATAGAACACTGCAATCCATGTCAATAAAGTCAAGCTACCTACGAGAGCGCTATAAGATAGCAGTGCGCCCAAAAAAGTTGCTACGCCTTTCCCCCCCTTAAATAGAAGATAGATGGGAAAAATATGTCCAAAGACAACTGATAGAATAGCCAGGTAAACGATATCTTTGTCGATGTAAGAAGCAATTAAAACCGCTAAGAAGCCTTTAAACATATCAAAGAAAAGTGTGAAAGCTGCTGCTTTTTTGTTACCGCTTCGAAGAATATTTGTAGCACCAATGTTTTTGGATCCAAAGGTTCGTGGGTCTCGAATTTTGAAAAAAAAACCTCCAACTAAACCAAAGGGTATGGACCCTATAAGATAAGAAGCCAAGACAATTAGAAAAGCTATCATCAAATAACTATACGTTAAACGAGTTGCTTTTAAAAATTATTTCACCTTTAACTACTGTTAATAAATTCTCACCTTGGAGATTAAAACCATCAAAGGGAGTGTTTTGTGATTTTGATTGAAATTTAAAACGATCGATCTTCACAGGTTTATCTGGATCAAAAACAATAATATCAGCTGGGTAACCTTCTTCCAAAGATCCCAGCTTTTTTTTAATTATTTCTGCTGGATTGAAAGCTAATAACCGAAAAATCTGATTAAGAGTTAATACCTTATTATGATATAATGAAAGAGAAGCCGGTAATATCGTTTCAAGGCCTACTGCACCAGGAGCAGCCTCCTCGAAGGGTAACCGTTTGCTTTCTTCATCCTGCGGTGTATGCATTGAACAAATATTATCAATAAGACCTTCTTTTATTGCTTCTGTTAATGCCTCTCTGTCAATGTTATTCCTTAGTGGCGGTTTTAATTTAAAAAACGTTCTATAATTTCCTATATCAAGCTCATTGAATAAAATATGGTGTACCGAAGTTCCCGCAGTTAAGCGTTTATTATTTTTTTTCGCGTGTCTAAGTACATCCAAACCAATTTTTGTTGTGATTTGATCTGCGTGGTACCGAATGTTAATATTATTGACCAGAGCAGTATCGCGCTCTATCCCAATCTTTTCCGCTATATTTGGGCTGGATGAAAGTCCTTTAATTGATGCAAAAACTCCACTACTTGCAGATGTATTTTGAGTTAGAAAATGGTCCTGGGGATGCCCGATAATAAGAGTGTCAAAATCAGATGCATATTTCAAAATCGTGTAAAAAGTTTTCGTATTTGGGATCGAATTGAAGCCATCAGTAAAAGCAACAGCACCGCCCTCATGCAGAAAGCCAATTTCAGTCATTTTTTTTCCATTATTCTTTTTTGTTAGTGATGCTGTCGGAAATATTCTCACTTTACTAAATTCCCTCCCTCGATTTTTAAAAAACTCGAGAAGCTCAGGGTTATCGATCGATGGCTTGGTATCTGGCCTTGTAACTAAACTTGTAACGCCGCCTATTGCCGCAGCATTGCTAGCGGATCGGAAACTTTCTTTGTGCTTTTCCCCGGGTTCACAAACTTTAACTCCAATATCAATAATCCCAGGTGCTAAACACATTCCACCGCAATCAATCACTTTACCTTTAATCCCACCATCTCTTTTTTCTATAAGACCATCATTTATTGTTAAAGTGCCTGATGTTGCACTTTCAACTTTTGGATCAATCACCCTTGCATTTATAAATGTAAATTGCTTTCCCATATTATTTTTGCCTATCAACAAGTAAGTGAAGGATGGCCATTCTCAAAGCAACACCTATTTCTACTTGTTCTTGGATAACACTTCGATTGAGGTCGTCAGCAATGATGCCATCGATTTCAACTCCTCTATTCATAGGACCAGGATGCATAACAATAGCATCATCTTTTGCCAGCGAAAGTTTTTGATTGTCGAGACCAAATCGATTGAAATATTCCCGCTTTGATGGAATAAACCCAAACTTCATTCTTTCTTTTTGTAATCTGAGCATCATTATGACGTCAGCTCCCCTGACACCATCTTCCATACTATTGTATATTTCTAAACCCATATCTTTAAATGATGCAGGTAATAGATTGCCAGGGCCAACTAACCGAACCTGGTTATTAAACTTACATAACAAAGCGATGTTTGATCTAGCTACGCGGCTATGACTAATATCACCACATATAGCGATTATTAAATCTTCTGTCTTTTTTTTCCTGTACTTAATGGTCAAAAAATCGAGCAACGCTTGCGTCGGATGTTCATGACTACCATCTCCTGCATTAAGAACTGAGCAATTTACTTTCTCTGATAAGAGATTCACCGCTCCTGAAGAAGAATGTCTAACAACCAATAAATCAGGTCTCATGGCATTTAGGGTTAAAGCAGTATCAATAAGAGTTTCGCCCTTCTGTACAGAGCTTGTCGCGACTTGTATATTTTGAACTATGCCACCTAATTTTTTCCCGGCCAACTCAAAGCTTGCCAGCGTTCTTGTTGAGTTTTCAAAAAAGACATTTATTTGCGTAAAAGATCCCAAATGATGCTTTTGTTCATCTTTATTTTTATTCAATTCTAGGTAAGTTTCAGCAAGAGCAAGTATTTCTTCTATTTCGCTTCTGCTTAGATCATCTATTTGAATTAAATGCTTTTTTTGCAAAAATTTTTCCACCTAATAATAAAATGATTAGATTAAGACCTAAGTAGCAGATAATATTTTGAAAACAATGTTAAATTTCAAAGCTGGATGAGAAATAATTTTGAACAACTGGTATGGTTATACTCAATGGGAGTTGAGGATGTCGCAGCTCGTCAGTCAATAAATTACTTTGATGTTCAAATAAACAAGCAACTTAACGATTCGTCGACCCAAGGTCTTCAAAAAGCACAGATGAACGAGGAAGTTATAGTGCCTGAAGATCGGAACTTATCATATGAGAACTTCAAAAAGGATATTAACGGAATCGATAATTTAAGGGATTTAGAGGAATACTGGTCCGGCACCCTTATAAACAAATTCAATATCAAGAAATTTTGGAGGCTTAATGGCATAGATGGGTTAAAAAAAACCAACATCTTGATTGTTCATGAACCACCATCGATGAGTGACTTAAGTCGTTATTCTTTCCTAGACGGAAAAAAAAGAAATTTAATTGATAACATTGTATTTGCAATTTTATCAGGTGAGAACGAAGCAGAAGTACAAAATATTCTCTCTCCGATATCACCAATTCCTTTAGATAACACGACCCAATTTAAGACTATCCAATCTTTTCATATAATGTTCCTATTAAGTTTAAAGCGTATAATGGAACCCTCACTAGTTCTTTTAGTTGGAGATAGAGCAAGGTCTCAAATATCGTTCAAACTAGAAAACGATGATAAGGGAATTGAAAAAGAAAACCATTATTTTTCTATTCCTGAGCTGGAATATATTATGAGTGTGCCAGAGGTGAAAAAAACTGTTTGGGACGAATGGAAACAAAAAAGAAGGACAATAAAGAATGACCTCTTCTTATAATATGTCCCGAGACTTTAAGCCTGTAAATATAGCGATCTTAACCGTTTCCGACACAAGAACAAGCACAACAGACAAATCTGGTACATATTTATCCAGTGCCGTTGAAGATGCTGGCCATAATGTCATTGATAAACTCATTGTTAAAGATGAAATAGATCCAATAAAAAATGTTTTAGTGTCATGGAGTATGGGCTCTGATATTGATGTTATTATCAGCACTGGAGGGACAGGGCTTACTAAAAGAGATGTTTCCGTGGAGGCTCACTCTCAGGTCTATGAAAAAGAAATAACAGCGTTTTCATCAATGTTTGCTTCAATTTCGATGGGAAAAATTGGTACATCAGCATTGCAAAGCCGAGCGTGCGCAGGAGTGAGAAATGGAACGTATTTATTTGCGCTACCAGGTTCCCCATCAGCTTGTAGAGATGCGTGGGAAAATTTGCTAAAACCGCAATTTGACTATAGACATGTACCTTGTAACTTTGTAGAGATAATGCCCCGATTGATAAAAGATACTAGTAAAAAACGTTAACTGCTAGATCAAAAATCGTATAGTCTAACGTGAGACAGGCGGCATTTGTAGAATTAGATTAAAAGAAATATATCGTCCATATATTTCAGGAAAATCAGGAAGATAAATGAACTTTTTTAAAAGAGCGTCGATATTTTTTGTATTATTCGGATTAATTCTAATCTTCATTGGATACACGGTCACGTCATTCATATCTTCCTCATCTGAAAAAGATCGTAGGTATTCTAAAAATAGGAAAGGTGCTGAGAGAGAATATACAGTATTCACTGATAAAATTACGAGAACCGAAGAAGTTCCCGTAATTTATTCCTATGGAGAGGTAAAGAGTTGGCGCACTTTAGAGATAAGGGCGCCAGTCGTTGGGGAAATATCTGAAGTGGCAAAGCTCTTTAGAGATGGGTCAACGGTGGTTAAAGGGGATTTTTTATTTTCTATTGAAGACACTGAATACAGAGATAACCTTTCAATAGCTGAGACCGATGTGAAAGATGCTGAAAGCGACCTTGCAAATGCTAAAACACTTTTTGAACTATCAAAATTGGATCTTAAGGCAGCTGAAAAAGAAAAAGAGATTCGGTTAGCTTCATTTAAGAGACAAGAGAAACTGAAATCCAACGGAGTTATTTCTGAAACTATTTTTGAACAGTCGTCTTTATCTCTCACCAACGCAGAAAAATCGCTAATCACAAAAAAGAATTCTTTTGTTCAAGCAGAAAATAAAATTTTTAAGGCTCAAGTACACTTAGAAAGGAAAAAGGTTGCGTACGATTTGGCAAGAAGGCAGCTTGCAGATACAAAATTTTTTGCACCTTTTACTGGAGTATTAGATCAAGTCAGCGCAGTTAGAGGACGCCAGATTTCATCCAATGAGCGATTGGGTACCATACTTGACCCAAAAGCTCTAGAAGTTGTATTTCCACTATCTGACATTCAATATACTAGAATTACTAATAACAGGGGAAACTTCATCAAACTTAAGGTCGAGTATTCCACAGGAAGATTCGAAAAAAAGAGTGTGTATTCTGGCGCTATCGAAAGAGTTGGTGGTCGTGTAAATACGGGTAATACTGGAAGGGAAGTATTCGGAAGTATTTCTGAGCCTAAGCGATCATTTTTAAAGCCTGGTGATTTTGTAAATGTGAAAGTTTTTGAGCCAAAGTTAAAGGGTATATCCAAACTTCCACTTGGTTCTTTGGGATCAAATAACACAATACTGTTGGTTAACGATGATCTTAGACTTGAAAAAATAAAGGTTAATGTAGTTAGATTTCAAGAGAACCATATTTTAGTCAGAAATGCTCCAATTGATAGAAAGTTTGTAACAAAATGGTCTCCACAATTAGACACTGGAGTAAAAGTAAAAGTGATTGAAAGTTCTAATGGCGTGGAAGGGGTAAAGCCTGCAGAAAATGAAAGCATAAAACTGACAGAGGAAGAAAGAAACAAGTTAATAAATGCCATCGAAAGCAATAAATGGATCCCAAAAGATGTTAAGAAAAGACTTGTAAAACAGCTCAATCAAGAGCTTGTGCCCAAAAAGGTTGTAGATAGGCTGAGAAAGCGGATGGGCGGTTAGACTAGATGGAACAAGATACACGTTCATCATTATTTGGATCCTTTTTTGGTTACTTTATAGCGCATAGCACTATAGCCAATCTTGTTTTGGTTTTAGTTATTGTTTTAGGTGTTTTTTCGATAAGTAAATTGAGATCCCAATTTTTCCCTGACGTTGTTATAGAAACAATCAGCGTAAGTGTAAATTGGTCAGGTGCAGGTGCAGAGGACTTAGACTCTGGGGTGGTAGGCTATCTTGAGCCTAGTTTGTTAGAATTAGAAGGCATAGAGAAAATAGTATCACGCTCCTATGAAGGGCTATCGAGTATAACCATTGATTTTTTACCCAACTGGGATATGAACAAGGCCTTAGATGACGTAAAGATTGCTGTAGAAGAAGCTCAAAATTTACCTGACGATATAGACGAGATAGACGTGAAGAGGAGGGTCTGGAGAGATCGAGTGACGAATATCGTTTTTTCTGGTCCCTTTACCGTTGAACAGTTAGAAAAATATTCAGACGAATTCTTGCAACTTCTCTATAAAGAAGGAATTACCAAAACCACATCTCGTGGCGGAATGGAGCCAATTGTTAGGGTTGTGGTACCAGAAATTAGTCTTCTAAAAAACAACTTAACCCTTCGTGAATTATCAAATGCGGTCAGTGTGGGGGCTTCTAGTAGACCAGCTGGTGAAACAAAAGATGGGCTGGCTAGATTAAAAGCTGGATCGGAAAAAACACGACAATTCGATTTGGCAGAAATTACTGCAAGAACTTCATCAAGTGGTGAAAGTATAAAACTTGGGGATATTAGCGTGATCAGCATCGATGAATCCCCAACAGTAGAGTTCTTTAAAGGCGATAACCCCGCAATAATTACGAGAGTAGATCGAGGTCCCGAGGGCGATGCTATTAAAATTCAAGAAAAGGTAGAAGCTTTAATAGATGAGTTTCAGTTGAACATGCCGGAGACCCTTACCATTGAGTTATCCGGGACCCGAACAGAGGCAATAAAAAACAGGCTCAACATATTAATTTCTAATGGAGTTGTTGGGTTAATACTAGTGTTGTTTTTTCTCTTTCTGTTTCTAAATGCAGAAACGGCGCTCTGGGTTGCCGTAGGAATTCCCGCCGCACTTTTTGCTTCGTTTAGCTTAATGTACTTTATCGGTATTTCTATCAACATGATTTCACTTTTTGCATTGATAATCTGCCTCGGAATTGTGGTTGACGATGCAATTGTCGTAGCGGAACACGCAGATTACCGCGCTTCCTCACTTAAAGAAGACCCATATAATGCAGCAAAAAACGCTGCTACATTTATGGGGCTGCCAGTTTTTACAGCCACCATTACAACTATTTTGGCCTTCAGTGGTTTAGTCCTTATAGGTGGTAGGTTTGGGTCATTGATTGCTGATATTCCATATACAGTTATATTGGTATTGCTTGCATCTCTATTAGAGTGTTTTATTATTCTCCCAAATCATATGTTTCATAGCCTCAAAAACAGTGCTAAGCGCGTTCGTTGGTATAATGCACCAAGCAGGAAATTTAATGAAAATTTTGAAGGTTTTAAAAACCGGTATTTTAGAAAGTTTATCAAACTAAACTTACAGTACCGATATCTTAGTTTGGTTTTTATGCTGTCCCTTCTCTTTTGCTCTATAAGTTTATTAGTCTCAGGTGATGTTAAGTGGAGATTTTGGAATCCCCCAGAGATCGGGCGCTTAACAGCTAATATTGCGATGGTTTCGGGTGCTGAACGGCAGGATACTTTGGTTATGCTTCGTGAGTTGGAAAGAGCAAATAAAAAAGTATCTGAGGAATTTGAAAAAGAAAATGGTAGAAATCCAATTACTTTTCAAATTAGCCAAGTTGGAGGAAACGAAGGTCGTGGTATTGCGGGGGTTGAGAATAAGGATAAAGACTTACTAGGATCATTTACCATAGAGTTAATTGACGCTGATTTAAGACCGTATTCATCATTTACATATCTCGCGGCTCTTCAGGATGAAGTGAATAAAAGTCCTCTTCTAGAAACTATTAGCTTTCGAAGGTGGGGGTCTGGTCCTGGAGGAGACGGCATTTCTATAAATTTGGCTGCGTCAGATACAAAAAATTTAAAAGAAGCAGCGGAACAGCTGAAAGCGTCTCTTGCACCCTATGAGGAAATTTCTGCTTTGGAGGATACCCAAGGATATGACAAAACGGAGTATATTATTACACTAACGGATAGAGGTAAGAAACTAGGTTACACAATCGATAATATTGGCAGGCAGCTATCAGATAGATTGAATGGTATTGAGGCAGTGACTTTTTTGAAAGGTAATAAAACTGGAAAAATAATACTTGAGTTAGATAAAGAAGATTTAAAGGGTGATTTCATTTACAACGCAAAGGTAAGGAGTGCTAAGGGGCATTATGGAAGTCTATCTGATATAGTAGAGATCAAGGCTCAGTACGGATTTTCATCAGTAACTAGGGAAGATGGGCAAAAGATTATAACGGTCACAGGACAACTCTCGGAAGAAGATGCAGAGCAAGCAGAACTGGTAAAAGATAGGATCACGAATGAAATTTTGCCGGCGATAGAAGATGATTTTGGCGTAGTCAGTAGTGTTACCGGTTTAGCGGAACAGGAACGCAGGTTTTTAAATGAAGCACTGATTGCTTTTCTTTTATGCGTTTTGGGAATTTATTTAACTTTAGCATGGGTCTTCGCGAGCTGGTCTAGACCAATGGTTATTATGCTAATTATTCCTTTTGGGTTAATTGGAGCACTCTGGGGGCACTATGTTTATGGTATAGCTTTATCGATGTTTAGTATTATTGGGCTAATTGGAATGACAGGAATTATTATAAATGACTCAATTGTACTGATCTCTACTTTTAATGAATACAAGAAAAAAATGGACAGTATTGCGGCAATTATAAACGCTACATGCGATAGATTAAGGCCAATACTGTTGACAACACTTACAACAGTTTTCGGATTAGCGCCATTACTATTCGAACAATCAAGAGACGCTCAATTTTTAAAGCCAACTGTAATCACTTTAGTTTTTGGTTTGGGTTTTGGAATGTTGATTTTGTTAATAATAGTGCCAGTTTTTATTGCAGTACAAAATGATCTTTACAGGTACTACAAGTCTTTTACAAGATTTGTCGTCTCGGCTCGACTCAATAGAAAGAATGGATGGAAAAACTTAATTTATTTTTCAATCTTTCTTTTAGGGGTGGTGGCTATTATTTTAACTCAGGTAATATTTTCCTTTGAATACTTCTTTATTCCTTTTACTGCTTTCGTATGCTTGGGATTATTCTACATTTGGTACGTGTATATAAAACAACTTCAAGACAGAGTTTTTTCATTTCGAAAGCCAACATTATGAAAACGCATTAAGACACACATGCAACAGTTTTTTTAGCAGTACGATTATCTAAATATATAAGAGAAACATTTTCTAAATCCAGCTTGCTTTTTTTGGCTTCTTTGAGTTTAAGCAAGGCCTCCACTCTACCATATTTAGGGTAAAATGACTGAGCATCTATGGTCCAGGAATTGCCCTCATAATCAAACAATACGCTAATTATGGAGCTACTATTTTTCATTAGAAGATTTTCGACAACGATTTTATATTGAGAATCCGTCAATTTCTTTAGTCTGCATTTATTGGAACTACCAAGCCCCGTTGTCATCATAACTCTATTATTCGATTTAAGTAGCCTGTCGAGAACCAAATAATCGATATCATCTGTGTCACTTATTGTTAGAGTTTTACTTAAGACAACACAGACGCTCTTGCAAATGCCATAAGAAATATCCAAAAGTAAAATTATGTTCTTATTCTCATCCAATCTTTTTAATTCAACTGGTAATAAAAGGTCATTATCATATCCCAGATAAGTAAAATTTTCGGGCCCTAATTTTTTAGGATACGGCCAAGAAATATTAAATGATTTTAAATTTTCTTTGTGTAACACTTTTATATTTGGAGTGAAACCATTTGGACCCGGAAACTTCCAGTAAGTACTCCAACCATCAGGTAACGTTATGCTAATAGCACCATTTATTGGGTTATCTTTGGAAAAAATATGGGATTCTATCTTAGCCTGAGAAAAAGTTGGTTTGGTAAACGTCAAGTTAATGCAAGCAAGAGTTAACATTAAGGTTAATTTAAACAAAGTCTTTTGCTCCAAATTGAAAACTCATTTAGTTTATGCATAATTTTTTTTTCACTCTATAATTAAGTATGCTCAACGAAAACTATAAAGGTAAGTTGTTGATTTCTTCTCCAGAAATTGTTGGCGACCTTTTCGATAAAAGTATAATACTCATTTGTGAACATGACGCAAATGGTACAATGGGATTTATTGTAAATAAGCCTCTTACAGATGTAAGCTTGGGAACTATTTGGGCCAATTTAGGTTATGGTCAAAAAACTCTACATCTGGCCAACGAAGATGTATTCATAGGAGGACCACTTGCGTCGAATGCAATGTTTGTGATCCATTCCTCAGAGTACTTTATAGATAAAAAGACTATTAAGGTTTGTGAAGAAATCTCTGTTACAGGTAGTAAAGAAATCACTGATGATATCCAGAAAGGAGAGGGGCCCAAAAAAGTACTTTTTTTACTTGGTTATTCTGGCTGGGCGCCAGGACAATTGGAGGATGAAATTATGAGAGATAGTTGGTTTGTATCTGAGAAAATTGAAAATCTTGTTTTCGGTGTCGATTATCAATCAAAGTGGAGTGATGCCCTCTTTATGATAGGAATTGATCCTGCTAAATTGTCCTCATACGCTGGATCCTCCTGAGGCACGCTATTTCTCTGCAGCTCGCTGCAACCTATCATTTATCGCCGCTCCAACTCCATTAGATGGTATTGAAGCTACCTTTATTGGAACTCCACCGCGAGCTTTACTCAAACGATCTAAAGTATGAAGAAAAGTGAAGAGGTTTTTTGCTGCTTCTTCCAGGTTTCTTGACTCACTTAACGTTAATCCATCAATTGCTTTTGGATGAGGGCCAAAACTCAAAAAAATATCTCCTGCGCTAGGTTGATTTTGGTTTAAATACAACTCAGCATCAGGAGAGTAGTGTTTTAATAATTGTCCCGGACTTTTTACTCGCGACTCTGTTTGAAAATTAGGCACTATTTTATAGCCTAAGGAACTATTTATTTCTTCAACTGTAATATTGCCAAGCCTAAGAATGCAAGGTGTTTCTACCGAACAATCGACTACTGTGCTTTCAAGCCCTAGCTCAGATTTACCACCATCGACAAGAGCATCAATTCGACTTTTTAATTTGCCAGATACATCTTCAGGATTTGTACAGGTAAGCCTCCCAGATATATTTGCCGAAGGCGCAGCGATAGGCTTGTTTAACTCTCTTATCAAGTCTAGAGCAATAATGTTACTTGGACATCTTAAAGCGATGGTTTCAAGACTTGCAGTAGCTGCTTCTACAATATCCGATTTTTTTTTTTCTACTACTATGGTTAAAGGTCCCGGCCAATACTTTTGTGTTAGTTTTTTAGCCAAGTCGTTAAAAACTCCGTATTCCTTTGCCATTTCATAGCTGGATACATGAATAATCAGTGGGTTAAAACTCGGACGTTTTTTAATTGTGTATACTTTCGTAACAGCTTCTTTTGAACAAGCGTTTGCACCAAGCCCATAAACAGTCTCCGTTGGAAAAGCAACTACACCATTATCTTTTAAAATTTCAGCGGCTACTTTGATACCTTCCAAGCTATTTTTAATTATCTTCATATGGGCAATATGACTTATTGATTTATAGATGTTTAAATACTAGAGTTCCTTCATTAAATCAATTCATTAAGAGCGGGAAAGAATGAGTTATATAGCACCCATAGATGAAACAAAGTTTTGGCTATACGAGATACTAGAGGCCAAAAGGCTATTTTCTGTTTCAAGCTTTCATGGTTTCAAGGAAGAAGATTTGAACTTAATTCTTAGCGAAGCCGCTAAAATAACTTCCGAAAGTATTTACCCTCTAAATCAGAAATCAGACCAAATTCCTGCGAAGCTAGAAAATGGAATATGTCGAACAACGCCAGGTTTTGCGGATGCATATGAGTGCTTAGTTCAAGGTGGCTGGACAGGTATCTCAGGTAGTCAGAAGTATGGAGGGATGGGCTTGCCATCTACCGTAACAAGTTGCTTTAACGAATATTTTGGTAGTGCATGTCTTTCTTTTTCATTGCTGTTTTTAATGAACCAGGGTCAGATAGATGCTCTTGAAAACCATGCAAACGAGAACATAAAAAATATCTTTTTACCAAAGTTAAATTCTGGTGAGTGGACTGGTACTATGAACTTAACAGAGCCACAGGCAGGTTCAGATGTTGGTGCGCTAACTACAAAAGCTGAGATTAACAGTGATGGATCTTACGCAATTACTGGCCAGAAAATATATATCAGTTGGGGTGAACATGATTTATCAACCAACATATGTCATTTGGTCTTGGCAAGATTACCAAGTTCTCCAAAAGGGTCAAAAGGCGTTTCACTTTTTATTGTACCAAAGTATATCCAAAATGAAAAAGACGAGTGGCTTTTAGAAAATAATGTTAAAGCGGTTTCTCTAGAAAAGAAAATGGGTATGCATGGGTCCCCAACAGCTGTAATTGAATATAAACAATCAAAAGGTTGGTTGGTGGGGGAAGAAAATGCTGGGCTCCACGCAATGTTCACGATGATGAATAATGCTAGACTGGGAGTTGGGATCGAAGGATTGTCACAGTGTGAACTAGCTACACAAAAAGCGTTAGAATTTGCAAAAACACGTAAACAGGGAAATGCAAAAATTGATAATGGAAAAGGAGTTATCCTGGACCATCCAGACGTGAGAAGAATGATAATAATGATGAAATCTTTAACAGCTGCTGTTAGAGCTTTATGTCTTGATGCCGCACTTTCTTTAGATCTATCTAAGTCGAATGACAAGCAACTCGCGACCAAAGAGAATACAAGGGCGTCGTTTTTAATACCGATAGCTAAGGCGTTTTCAACAGAGATTGGATGTAGAGTAGCCGATATTGGTATCCAAGTTCATGGAGGAATGGGGTATGTCGAAGAAACAGGCGTAGCACAGGTTTTAAGAGACGTTAGGGTCACCGCGATTTATGAGGGAACAAATGGTATTCAGGCTATTGACCTAATTGGAAGAAAATTGGCTGACAGTGGAAAGGCGGCCAATGGCCTTATCGATGAAATAAAATTGACAATAAGTGAGTGTTATGACCAAACAGATCATCAAATTAAAGAGATGGGTGCCAAGTTATCTAAATCGTTATTATGTTTAGAAACCAGTCTTAATTGGATGCTAGGGCAAGAAGATTTTAATGAGAGGCTAGCTGGTGCTTCTCCTTTTTTAAAAGCTTTTGGGTTAATTTTAGGTGGGAATTATTTGGTCAAGGCAGCACTTAAAACATGTTCCTTGGATAGAAAATCACTGGCCCAATTCTACTGTTTAAATGTGCTACCAGAAATGGAAGCTTACGGAGCTATTAGTCAAAGTGGTAAAGAATCCCTTTATGAGTATAGTAATCAGTTTTTCGGGTTTTATTAATAATGAAAAAGATAGAGTTCGTATTTCAGGAAAATCCAGAAACTGGAAAATTATACCAGATTACTGAAGGAGTATTCTGGTTTCCAATGCCCCTACCTATGATGGGACCCGATTATGTTAACTGTTATATCTTGGAAGATGGGCAAGATATAGCTCTGGTAGATACAGGCGCAAACCTGGGAGATTGCAAGGAAATATGGGAAAACATCCTTCATGAAAACTTTCCTAAGAGAAGGATAAGTAACATATATGTGACACACCATCATCCAGATCATATTGGCTTAGCAGGATGGCTGTGTGAAAAATATGGCACTGAAATGATATGCTCTCGTACTGCTTATTTGATGGCAAAAATGCTCTCATTAGATGTACACGAAAAGGTCAGTCCAAGTACTGAGCTTTTTTGGAGGCAGGCAGGTATGTCACCTGAAATGCTTGAAGAAAAGCTTAGCTCTAGACCTTTTAACTTTGGTGATGGCGTATCACCATTAGAAAAAGGATTTATAAGATTAAGTGAGAATGAGATTATTACGATAAATGGGGTCGACTGGACAGTGAGGATGGGAAATGGGCATGCTCCTGAGCACGCTACTTTTTGGTCAAACGAACTAAACTTAGTTCTTGCTGGTGATCAGGTTCTCGCTGGAATTTCATCAAATTTAGGTGTTTATCCCACAGAGCCTAACGCAGATACAGTAGGTGATTGGATAGTAAGTTGTGAAAAATTTTTAGAGGTTGCCAGAGATGAGCACGTGGTTTTGCCTGGTCATGGCAGGCCATTCACTGGACTACCTAAAAGACTGGTGCAATTAATTGAAAACCATAGATCTGCGCTTAAAAGGATAAAACAAGACTTGAATTCTAGCTCAAAAACTGCCGTTGAGCTATTTAAGACAATATTCAAAAGAGATATTAATAAAAGAGAGTATATGCTAGCCTTGCACGAGGCTGTCGGGCACGTCAATCATCTTTACAAAACTGGAATGGTTTATAGAGATGTAAGATCGGATGGCGCTTATATTTACGAACTGACAAATAATAATTAGCACTGATTATAAACTTTTGACAAGATCTAAAAAGATATGGATGATTAAAGCTCATTAGGCTTCCCAAAGTGTTTGTCTCCTAGTTTTATCGTCGCGGCTATTTCTCCGATCCAATAGGAACGATCCAATAGGAAATCTTTAACTCTTTACAGTCCTAGGCTTATATAAGGCCTTCTCTGATCATTTTTTTTCTGGCTAATTTTCTAGCTCTTCTAACCGCTTCAGCTTTTTCTCTAGCTTTCTTAACTGATGGTTTTTCGAAATGCTGCTTGAGTTTCATTTCTCTAAAAACGCCCTCTCTCTGCAACTTTTTCTTAAGCGCCCTCAAAGCTTGCTCGATATTATTATCTCTAACGTTTACTTGCACCTACAAATCCTTATAAGTTGTGAGAAAGAGGTTTATCAAGACACTCAATGTTTGTCTACAAAAATAATGACTTTATAGGGAAAATCATACATGAAAGCAGTAATTATTAATAAGTTTGGAGATTTGGGGGGCTCAACCATCAAAACAGGTTTAGATATTCCAAGACCTGGTAAAAATGAAGTATTAATTAAAGTGAGAGCTGCAGGGGTTAATCGCCCTGATATTCTGCAAAGACAGGGATTATACAAAGTGCCAAATGGTGCAAGCCCGATAATGGGGTTGGAGGTCGCTGGAGAGATAGTGGAAACTGGTGAAAGTGTCATAGAAAAAAATTTGGGAGAGAGTGTCTGTGCTTTAGTTCCTGGAGGTGGTTATGCAGAGTACGTTGTAACAAATGAAAATCACTGTCTCCCTGTTCCTAAGGGTCTGTCTATAGAGGAAGCGGCAGGCCTATGTGAATGCCTTTTTACAGTTTGGATAAACATGATGAAGTTGGGTCAATTGAAAGAAAAAGAGACATTCCTAGTGCATGGTGGTTCTAGTGGTATTGGAATGTTCGCAATACAATTAGCAAAGCAATTAGGAGCAACAGTTTTAACAACAGTAAAAAACAAAGAAAAATCAGATTTTTGCTATTCATTAGGAGCGGATAAAGTTGTTCAATATTCTACAGAAGACTTTCATAATGTTTTTAAAAGCAAAACAGAGGGACAAGCGGTAGATCTTATTTTAGATATGATTGGAGGGGATTATTTTGAAAAAAATATAGACCTCCTAAATGTTGAAGGAAGATTGGTAAGTATTGCGTTTTTAAAGGGTAGTTCTGTAAAACTAGATTTGGGTCAATTAATGATGAAAAGAATTCACTTAACTGGCTCAACTTTAAGACCCAGATCTGTTGAATTTAAAAGCCAAATTGCTGGTGAATTACGCGAGACTGTTTGGCCATTATTGGACAGTGAAAAAGTGAGGATCCATATTGACTCAGTGTTTCCGTTAGAAAAATTCAAAGACGCTCATATCCGAATGGAAAACGGAAATCATTTAGGTAAGATTATATTAAGTCTTGATTAACCGAGTTTTTTTTTTGTATAAGTCAAGTTGAGATTAAAGCTAACCCAATTAAATTTATTAGCGAGGAATAGATGGAATATCCACTAATGAGGAAAGCCACTGCAGTTTGGCTTCTAGACAATACAACCCTAACTTTTAGACAAATAGCGACGTTTTGTGGGCTTCATGAGTTAGAGGTTAGCGGTATTGCCGACGGTGAGGTAGCTGGTGGAATTCGTGGAATCGACCCTATTATCAATAGCCAACTTACAGCAGATGAGATAAAAAGATGTGAAGCAAATGAAGAATTAGATCTTCAGCTGTATAAGAACCCAGCTGCAGTGGGAGAGAAAAAGTCAAGAGGGCCCAAATACACCCCTCTTTCAAAAAGACAAGACAAACCAGCAGCTATTGCTTGGCTAGTGAAGTTTCATCCAGAGATCACTGATGGACAAATATCTAGGTTGATCGGTACTACAAAAAATACGATAAAAGCTATAAGAGAGAGAACGCATTGGAATATAAATTCTCTTACGCCCACCGATCCTGTGATATTAGGGCTTTGTAAGCAAGTCGAGCTGCAGGCTGTATTAGATAAAATGCCAAAAAAAGAGTCTAGCGAGCTACTTGGTAACAGTGGCTCTGAAACAGATATAGGTGTTATGGAGCCATCTCAGTCTCTATTCAGTGAGAATACAAACCAAGAAAATTAAGTTAGCTGAGAACAAAGTTGTTAATAGGCGGGCTTTTCTAATTTATTCAAAATAGATCTTCCTCCATCAATGGTGATCACCTGCCCTGTGAGGAAGCTAGCGCTATTGGATGATAAAAATAGTGCTAGATCTGCTACTTCTTCTGGTTCAGCAATATAACCCAATGGAGTTGCATCAATTATTGAGTCTTGCAGTTCAGGGTTACTGTGAAGGCTTAATCGTAAGCTTGAACTCATAATACTACCAAGAGATATTGCGTTTACTCTTATCCCATCGTTTGCAAAGGCAACAGCAAGTGATTTAGTCATTTGGTTCAAAGCGGCGCAGCTTACTGAGTATGGCATCATTTCGGGTATCGTTTGATCAGCTGCTATAGATGTCAAATTTATTATAGAACCAACAATTTCGCTGTTTTTTCTGTTTTTAGTTTGCTTAATTATTGATTTCACAAAAAGCTGGCTTACGTTTAGTGTCGCGATTAGATTTTGTGAAAGAGATTTCTCGAGAGCTCCCTGATTTTCATCTAAAGGACTTGAAGGAATAATTGTTCTATTCGCATTTACTAATATATCTACTCTTCCGAATTCATTTATTGTAGTTGCTATAAGGTTATTGACAGTTAGTCTGTCCTGCAAATTTCCGTAAAAAGAGTGTGCGTTTCCTACCTTGAAGGAAATTCCAGAGATTAAACTTTCCAAATCAAATTTAGCATAATCTGAAAAGACAACATTCGCTCCTGCCTGAAGAAACTTTTTCCCGATTTCCATTCCTATGCCATTCGATGCTCCGGTTATAATGGCAGTTTTATTCTGAAAATTGCTAATCATGCTATTGCCTTTTTAGTTTTTGGTTTCTGTAAACGACAAACAAAATAGTGGTTGTCTTTATAAAAAATTTTAACATTATCAAAGTACTCTTTTAGCTCGCTCTCCAAATATACTCCTGAAACAAAAACCATCCAAACACTACCTTGACGATTTACCAGCCTAGAGCTATGCCAGACAAAAGACCGTAATAAGTCTATATCTTTTGGATGTCCAGAGTGAAAGGGAGGATTGCAAATAACATGATTGAACCGTAGATTTAAGTTTCTTATATTCTTCAGGCTAACCCATCTAAATATTGCTCTTTTATCATTTATGTTTTTTTTTGATGCAAGGAGTGCAGAATAGTTATTTTCAAACAATGTTACTCTGTTAATTTTGTCATTCAATCTCAGTGCTTCTTTGCTTAGATATCCCCATCCTGAACCGAGGTCGGCAACTTCCCCATATAATTTAGAGCTAAATGCGGAAGTCAGTTTTTGAGAGCCTTTATCTATTTCTTTTGGCGAAAACATATCAGACCTAGTATAATACCCGTCTCTATTTTTGTGGAAATTTTGATATTTTTTCCAGTGCGCAAATAATTGGTTTTTTTTTTGATAGAGAGCTACTCTACCTTTTTTTTTAATCATTATTATTTCCGCTGACCATAGGTTAGAGATGTTTTTTAGAAAACTTTTTACACCTACTTGATTGTCACCATTTATAATCATTTTTCCTCCATCTCTTAAATGTTCCTCAGCCCATGCTAAGAGTCCCAAATTGGTTTCTTTACTTTTTGTAAGTTCGAGAATGATTATATCGTAGTAGTGTTTTAAAATAGTAGATATTACGAAACCTAAATTTTTGGCTTCCTGTAAAGAATCTTTGGTGTTTGAAATGAAGTGACACAAATGTTTATGTCTCAGAGAACCAAAGTTTAGCGGTTGTTCAGACCCTATGATAGCTAATCTTTTTCCAGTATTTGATGGTGCCAATTGATTCCAAAACGTTTCAAACCTTTGGCTAGCCAGGCTCTGCAATCTATTCCTTCTCCATAGTACATTGTAGTGGGTGTTGATTCTTCCTAGAGTAGTCCATAACCTGTGTTACTTTGGTTTCAGCAATATCATGCGAGTAAACACCAACAACAGCGACACCCTTTTTATGTACCGTAAGCATTATTTGTACAGCTCTTTCATGACCAATAGCAAAAAATTTCTCTAACACATGTACAACAAACTCCATTGGTGTAAAGTCGTCGTTTAACAGTAAAACCTTATATAGTGGAGGCTTTTTTAGCTTGCTTCTCTTTTTCACAAGTACGGAGGTATCTGACAAGTCATTATTTACGTCTTCATCTTTATTAGCCATTTTGGTTTCCACTATTGATTTCCCTTTTTTCTAGAACCAGTCTAAGTATATTGAAAAGTAAAGAAAAGTAATAACTAACATTTTTTAACAGTTCTTTAAGAATGTTGGTCCTTTTTTTTGTATAACAGATTTAAGAGTGAGTTGAGTACATCAAGTAACATATTTTTTAGAATAATTAATAAATGAAAAGAAGCTTATTGCATATTTACTTTCAGTCAGTGACTCCTATTATTTTAATAATTCTTCTTGCATTTATTTATGGCTCAGAGGTATCAGCTAAGACCTATGCTTACATAGTAGCTGATGCCAGGGATGGTAAGATTTTAAATAGTCACAACTCGAGGCAAATAATCCATCCTGCCTCTCTGACAAAAATGATGACTTTGTATTTGGCTTTTGATGCAATACGTTATGGTCGACTTAAGTTAGATCAAAAGGCAATCATTAGCAAAAATGCTACAATGGAGCCTCCATCAAAATTCTGGTACAAGCCAGGTCAGAGGGTTTCAATTAGGTATTTAATTAGAGCATCTGCTATAAGGTCTGCTAATGATGCAGCTACAGCACTAGGTGAAGCCATTTCAGGTTCGGAAAAAAAGTTCATTAAAGACATGAATATAGCAGCAAAAAAAATGGGTATGAAATCTACAAAATTCAAGAACGCTCATGGCTTAACGGAGATAGGTCACTATTCTACTGCCAAAGATATGCTGCTCTTAGCACGCAGGCTTATGTTAGACTACCCCGAATACTTCAATATTTTTAGCAGATTAGAGACTACCGCTTCAGGAAAAAAAATAAGGAATACAAATTATAAATTTCTTAAGCAATATAAAGGAGCCTCAGGCATAAAAACGGGTTATACGAACGCGGCAGGACATAATTTGGCAGCTTCTGCTAAACGAGGTGACAAGCAGCTTATAGGAATAGTGATTGGTACAAACTCATCCTCTGAAAGGGCAAAAAAGATAATGGGACTTTTTGATAAAGCTTTCAAAATTATACCGATGAAAAAAAAAATCAGTAACTTGGCGCCGCTAAATTTGGCAAAAAAAACCACAAGTACACGGGTAGTATCTGTGGCTATTCCTTTGTTAAAACCAAAATCGTTTGACCTTATGCTGGAATCTGTAAGAAAAGAAGAAATAAATTACACTAAAAAAAGATCAAATGAGGCTGCGATTGACAGTATGGAAATAGAAAACGTTAACGTGCAGATTGGCATGTATACGAATGTCGTATCAGCAGAGAAAGACATGCCAAATATACTATTATTAAATATTGATCTACTTGCAGGGGTTGATAACGCATCCATTAAAATAAGGCAGAATAAAGAGAAAAAATACTCTATTTTTGTAAATAATATTACAAATGTATTAGCTGAAAATCTATGCGTAAGAGCTAAGTCTCAAGATACTTCTTGTAATATTTTAAAAATTAGCCGCTAAATAAATTTAATTTACTTAATAGCATCCTCATTTCTTGTCGAGCAGATACATGACTTAGAGTAGGTTGCCAATCATCCATTTTTTCTAAATCTAGTAAAGTCAATCCAGATAAAAACAACTCCTTAAATATAACGCGTTCTGAAAATCCTGTGCTTAATCGGAAACCAATTCTCTTTGAGAGGTTATCAAGGGATTTTCCGACCTGATGTTTATTTTTACTGAAAACGTGTGATAGTCTATTTCTTAATATAACCCAATCAATTGGAGGATGTTTTGCAGATGCTCTTATCTGTCTGCATTCCCAGACCATTTCTGAATAAATAGATGGTCCGACGACTTTTCCTGTAGAGGGTTCGATCTTTGCTAAAAGGTCAAAATCAATTAAACTATCGTTCATTGGTGTAACAAGCGTGTCAGCGACCGTATGAGCCATCTTCACGTAATTTGATATGCCTCCAGGACAATCGATCACTAAAAAGTCACATGATTTTTCTAAAGTCGTTAAGGCTTCTGCGAATCTTTTCTCTTCCTCCGAATTCGATGCAGCTTTGCTATCTTTATTCGATTCGTCAATTTTGTAATAAGTGGGATTTGGTAAACTGGATTTTTGTTTTTCACAAAAACTAGCTCGGTTTTCTAGGAATCTAGACATACTTCTTTGTCTAAGATCTAAATCTATTATACCTACTTTCTTATTTTGATAACAAAGGGATATGGCAACGTGTATAGCGGTTGTGGATTTTCCAGATCCACCTTTTTCATTACCAAAAACGATAATTTTTGCCATTTTCTGTGTCAGCACCTATAGACTGATAGGTATCAGAGATAAAAAGTTAAAAGAAACTAGAGTTTAAAACCCTCATATTTTTTCTTAAATTTTGAAACTCTACCTCCTGTATCAAGTAGCTTTTGAGAACCGCCTGTCCATGCCGGGTGAGTTAATGGATCTATTTCGAGGTTAAGGTTCTGATCTGCTTTCCCATAGGTTGATCTTGTCTTATATGTTGTGCCATCCGTCATCTTCACATTTATAAAATGGTAATCAGGGTGTATATCTTTCTTCATCTTTTCAGTCCTTTGTTTTAGCCAAGTCGCTAATTTCGTTTTTATAACTAGTTTTCTCAGCTATTCTTGCAGACTTTCCCCTAAGGCTTCTTAAGTAATACAGTTTAGATCTTCTAACTCTACCTCTTCGTAATACGGTAATAGAGTCAATGTTTGTGGAATAAAGCGGAAAAACTCTTTCAACCCCTTCACCAAATGATATTTTTCTAACAGTGAATGATGCAGACAGTGTAGAGCCACCCTTTCTGGAAATCACGACTCCTTCGTAGTTTTGGATTCTGGTTCGTTCGCCTTCGGTAATTTTGTAGCCAACTTTTACAGTATCGCCAGAGCTAAAAGAAGGTATAGTTTTCCCTATCTTTTCTATTTGCTCGTTTTCAATTTTCTCAATGATATTCATGCTAAAACCGTTAAATTTTTAACTTTCCTTTCTTTTAACCATTTTTTTTTTTTTTTCAATGTATTTAATGAATAAATCGGGTCTATTTATTTTTGTAATTTCTTTTGATATTTTACTTTTCCACTCCGATATTTTTTTATGATCACCGGAGCGGAGAATTTCGGGTACTTTTGCTCCATTCCAGTTTATCGGCTTGGTGAACTGAGGGGCCTCGAGTAAACCATCAGTAAAACTCTCTTTTAAAATAGACTCGGCATTACCTAAGGTTCCTGGCAGTAATCTCACTACTGTATCTAATAAAACCATAGCCCCAAGCTCGCCACCTGTTAAGATATAATCTCCTATAGATATTTCCTTCATTTTATGCTTTTCGATAACTCTCTGATCGATGCCCTCAAATCTTCCACAAACAATTATGAGCTTATTATATTGCAGTAAATTTTTTGCAACGTCTTGAGTGAGAGGACTACCTTTAGGGCTCATGCAGACCACAAGAGAATTATTACAACTGATAGAACCATGAGCTCTTGATATGGCTTCATCTAGAACGTCTGGTCTTAAAATCATTCCTGGGCCACCCGAAATTGGTTTGCAGTCTACTTGTTTGTGTATACCCCGTCCGTACTGCCTTAAATCAATTAATTCCAACTCCCAAATTCTTTTCTTCAATGCTCTACCTGTGACTGAAGCTGATAGTGGCCCAGGAAAAAGCTCTGGGTATAGAGTTATGACCTTAGTGCTTAATTTAGTTTTATTCATATTTATTAGATTGATTTTTGTTAGACGAGTAAGCCTTTTAAAGGTGTCAATGTGATTGTTTTGTGAGCCAAGTCTATTCTACTTACGTTATCCTTATCAAAAGGGATGTATATTGTGCCTTTACTATCGTCAAGTGAAACCTCTAATAGGTCTCCACTTCCAAAGTTACAAACATGATTCACAAAACCTTTTTGTATACTCCCCTCAATTTTAATTTGAAGCCCTGTAAGGTCTTTATAATAAAATTCGTCGGTCATAAGAGAAGGGAGGTATTTTGTTTCGATATAAATCAGATGACCCTTCAATTTATCTGCTTGTTCCTTATTTCTTATTTCTGGCATAGCGGCTATCCATATTGATTTCTTAGTTTTTTTTAAAAAATTGATTTTGCTCTTCAGTAAAGCATCCCCTACACAAAAGGTATCAAAAGTCTTAAGAACAGTTAAATCTTCCAAGTGAACATCAACTTTAACTTGGCCTTTTAGACCAAATGAACTGATTATTTTGCCAACAGTAATGAAATTATCCAATTGCATGTTGGTCAGATGCAAATATCCATTAGCTTATGAGAGAGTTAAAGAAATAAAGAGGTCCAGTATAAAATTATTTGCCATCTAATTAGCATAAATCAAATCTTCTATTCCTTTGGTTTTTCTGCAGCAGCTTCTTCAGCTTTAGGCTCGTCAGCAGCAGCTTCTTCAGCTTCTTTTTTAGGTTTAGCTTTGATAGGATTATTCCGTATTTTTTTTGGCAGTACCTCTAAATTTTCCAATAATCTACTGATCCTATCAGTAGTTTGTGCTCCTTTTGATAACCATTCCTTGATTTTATCTAAATCAAGTTTAACTCTATTGCTATCGTCTTTATTAAGAAGAGGATTATATGTGCCTAGCTTTTCTATAAATCTTCCATCTCTAGGCATTCTACTGTCAGCAGCTACAACTCGGTAAAATGGTCTCTTTTTTGAACCGGCTCTAGCTAGCCGTATTTTAATACTCATAAATTACTCTCCTATTTCTTTTTTTATTTGTTCGTGGTTTTTCTTAGATTCTGTTGTGATCAGCTTCATAAGATTTACTATAAATTTTTTGTCAAGATCGCTATCTTTTATAAGTTTTTCGAGCGTCTTAACTTGTGTCTCTTCCCTTTCGCTATCATACGTCTCAATATTGTTCTCAGCTTTTATTAACCCTATTCTTTTTGTGACTGAAAACCTTTCCATCAGAGCGTTCACTATTATCACGTCGAGCCTATCGATAGTACTTCTCTCATTTTTTAACAATAAATCAACATTAATTTTGTTTTTTTTCATTTGATTATTTTTTGAAGTTTAGTCCGGCCAGATTCGTCGGAAGTTTTGACCCAAATTGCTTTTGTAACATTTGTACATCAGGTAAAGACGATGTTGGGGCATCTTTTTTTCCTGACATTTGTTCCATGAAGCTTTTCAACATTCCCTTACCGCCCATTTTACCCATTCTTTTCATCATATCTGACATCTGCCTATGCATCTTAATCAATTTGTTTAATTCAGGCACTTCTACTCCTGCGCCAAGTGCAATTCTTCTCTTCCTACTTGCTTGGAGCAGGTTAGGAGATGCGCGTTCTTTTTTAGTCATAGATTGAATAAGGGCAATCTGGCGCCTTATTACTGAGTCATCCAGGGATTTATCATCTAGATTTTTCGTAAGCTTTCCCATTCCTGGCATCATTCCCATCAAGCTTTTTAGCCCGCCCATTTTCTGCATTTGTTCCAATTGGCTTTTTAAATCGTTCATATTGAACAAACCTTTTTGAAATCGGCGCATTGAGCGCTCTGCCTTTTCTGCTTCAAGAGTTTCAGAGGCTTTTTCAACTAGCGATACTATATCACCCATTCCCAGAATTCTTCTAGCAATACGATCTGGATGAAATTCTTCTAATGCCTCAACTTTTTCACCAGTACCTATAAATTTTATCGATCTTCCTATCGTTGAGACCATCGATAAGGCAGCCCCACCTCTCCCGTCTCCGTCCATTCTTGTTAAGACAACTCCCGAAATATTTAGCCTATCGTTAAATGCGCTAGCTACATTTACTGCTTCCTGACCAGTTAATCCATCAGCTATCAGAAGAGTTTCGTTGGGGTTGCTTAAATCTTTAATCGTTTCAATTTCTTTCATCAGTTCATCGTCTATCTGCATTCTTCCTGCAGAATCGAGGATAATCACATCGTATCCCCCTAAAGATGCTTGCTGGATTGCTCTGGATGTAATTTGCTGAGCTGACTGGTTCTTTACGATTGGTAGTGTATCTATTGAATTGCTTTTACCTAGTATCTCAAGCTGCTCCATAGCTGCTGGGCGCCTGGTATCTAAGCTAGCCATTAAAACTTTCTTTTTTTCTTTACTTTGTAGTCTTAAGGCCAATTTTGCCGAGGTTGTAGTTTTTCCTGAGCCCTGCAAACCAACCATTAAAATTGTTGCGGGAGGATTATCAATTTTTAAAGCATTGGATGTCTCGCTTGTACCTTCTAAGACTTTAATTAATTCATCATGAACTATTTTAATTACTTGCTGGCCGGGAGTAACCGATTTGGTAACGGCTTGCCCTCGTGCTTTCTCTCCGACTGATTTTATAAATCTTTTAGTTATATCTAAAGATACATCTGCTTCTAGGAGAGCCGATCTTACCTCTCGCAAAGCTGTTGATATTTCATCTTCACTTAGTACCCCTTGCTTTGTAAGCTTTTCTAGGGCCGCTGAAAATCCTTGTGATAACGTTTCAAACATTAATACCTACTTATTGGTTGACTAAGTAATTAACAATAATTAGCGTTTCGATACAATAAAATAAATGTTAATAAAAGAAAACCTTTGTTTGCTAGCGAAAACTAATGGGCTGGCAGGACTTCATTAGGACAACTATGAAAAAAGCCGTATTAGCATTCTATAAATTTGTGCACTTACAGAATCCGCATGAGGAAAAGGAAAAGCTGTTATCATTCCTTAAAGAAATTTCAACAGTTGGGACGATAATATTAGGTAAGGAGGGCATCAATGGGATGTGCTCTTTAGATATTGCTAAGTTAGAAAAGACGAAAAGCTTTTTACAACGAAACTTTAGTCTTGAAAACTCTGATTTTAAAACCAACGTTTCCCCTTCAGACGTTTTTAAAAAATTGAGTATAAGGGTAAAAAAAGAAATTGTTATGCTAGGTCATCCCGAAATTAATCCTGCAGTCAGCGTTGGAACCTATATTGAACCCGAAGAGTGGGATACCTTTATCTCCAAAAAAGAAGTGGTCACTATAGATACAAGAAATGATTTTGAAGTCGAATTAGGTACATTTAAGGGAAGTGTAAACCCCAAAACAGCTAGTTTCCACGAGTTTTCAAAATGGTGGAGAGATAAAAGTAAATTTTTTAAAGATAAGAAAATAGCAATGTTTTGTACAGGTGGGATAAGGTGTGAAAAGGCAACTAGTTTTCTTAAAAGTGAAGGATTAGATGAAGTTTATCATTTAAAGGGCGGCATTTTAAATTATTTCGACAAGGTCGGGAATTCCGATAAATCGAAATGGCGAGGGGATTGCTTTGTTTTTGACCAACGGGTGACAGTTAATCCTCGTCTTCAACCAGGTGACTATGAGATATGTCACGCATGTAGGTATCCTTTAGGTTTAAACGATAGGAACCATGTGCATTATGAAAAAGGGATTTCATGCCATAATTGTTTTGGGACTAAAACAGAGAAAAAGATTTCCTCACTGAAAGAACGAAAAAAACAATTTGAGCTGACAAAAGATAGAACAAGTAAAAATGAGTAATGAGCAATCTCTTACAAATATCTATAATACAATGGTATCAAATAATGAGATTCAGAGAAACATATCTCAACAAACACTGGTATCTGAGCTTGAAAAATTAACAAGAAAATTGGAACAAAAGAAAGCGCTAAATGTATCGGTGGCTGGGCGAGTATTTTCCAAGTTTCGTTTTACCAAGGCTCTTGAGAAAAACCAGGGAGTTTATATTCACGGTGGTGTTGGCATAGGGAAGTCAATGCTGATGGATCTCTTTTTTAAATACTTGAACTTGAAGGAAAAGAAGAGGATCCATTTTCATGAATTTATGAAGGGTATCCACCAACTTATTAAAAATGCAAGAGAAAAAAATGAAAGAGACCCAATAAAATCGGTTGCTTCTGATTATATCAAAAACATTCACGTACTTTGTTTAGATGAAATGCAAATAACTGATGTGGCAGACGCAATGATAGTTGGAAGGGTTTTCGAAGAATTTTTTAAAAAAAAATTAATTTTGGTAACCACATCAAACAGGCACCCGCGTGATCTCTATAAAAATGGTTTGAACAGAAAGTTGTTCTTGCCCTTCATAGATATTATGGTTTCAAACTTGAATATAGAAAAGCTATCGGCACCCTTAGACTATAGAAAGATAAAAATTTCTGGAAAGAAAAAATATTTTTTGAGCACCTCTCCGGAAGACACATTTCAATTTAATGAATTGATATCGGACTTTAACTTGAGAAAGGGTTCTGGGATAAAGATACAGATGAATAGCCGTGAATTCGTAATGGGGAGATTCCAAAGCGGAGTGGGGCTGTTAACTTTTAATGAAATTTGTTCAATTCCTATGAGTTCTTCAGACTATCTTGAAATAATAAGCCATCTCCGTTTATTGTTTCTAGATGACATTCCTGATTTGTCGAATGGTGGGGATGACAGCGCCAAAAGGTTTATAAACCTCATTGATAGTATTTATGATCAAAAAGTAGAGCTCTTATGCAGGGCAGATGTGGTTCCTGAAAAATTATACACTTTTGGTAAAAATAAGTTTGAATTCGAGAGGACCGTTTCAAGACTTTTTGAAATGCAATCTACTAATTGGCCTGTTAAAGGAAAGTCCTCTTAGACTGAGAAATTGATAGATCCATTAAACGGCAGAACTGATGCCACTTTTACCCGAATAGAATGGCCGATAGAAAGTCCAGGTTCATTTTTTTTGTTTTTCTTATAATTTGAAATAAACCTTTTCCCACCTTCATTCATCTTTAAATCTTTCTTTAATAAGACACCCTCAACGGGGAATTTGTTAAGCCTTATAAAAATGCAGAAGCGGGAAGATCCTACGATAACACCATCAAAATACTTATTGATGTAATTAGAAATAAATAGGGCTGAATAACGGTCTACACTATCTCTTTCCGCACCAACAGATTTTTTTTCAGATTCATTGATAGCTTGGCATATTACCTTTTGATCTTGCTCGAAGCTTGGTTTGTTCTGTTCCCATTTTAAAGCTAAGGCTAACGATCGGTGTACAGATAGATCTGCATATCGTCTTATTGGAGAAGTAAAATGACAATATAGGGGAAGGTTAAGTCCAAAATGGCCGTTGTCTTTTTCAGAATATTTTGCTTTTGGTAAAATCCTTAATACAAAGTTACTTATTAAATTTTTTTTCTTAGGATCTTTGTAGCCTTCTATTAGTTGATTAAAATAACGGGAGGTTGTCTGTTTTTCTCTAACCTCTGGCAGATCATTATGTTTCAAAAACATATTTAGGTCTTTTAAAGCCTGTTTTTCAGGCGATTTATGGGCTCGGGATATATATTTGGTTGTTGTTCGAGTCAAAGTTTCCGATACACATAAGTTAGCTAGTATCATCATCATTTCTATAAGGTAATTACTTCTAAGACTCGTCTTTTCATAAAGGTCTATTGGATACCCGTCTTCAGAAACCGTAACCTTTTTCTCAGCTAAGTTTAAATTTAAGCGATTGTTTAGTAATGGTGATCGCAGGAGAATATCGAATGCTTTCTTGTATTCAATAAATTGATCTTCTGTTTTCTCTTTTAATAGATATGCCTCAAACTTTTCATATGAGTAATTTTTCTTGACTGTGATAAGGCCTCTCATAAATTTATGTGTTATCTTATGACCTTCATAATCCAATTTTATTTTGACGACTATTGCCCTTTTTGGTGTATTTTTTCTAAGTGAGCAGAGACTGTTGCTCAAATCTTCTGGCAGCATGGGAATAACCTTATCAGGAAAATATGTTGAGTTTCCTCTTTTCAAGGCCTCTTCATCAATAATAGATCCTGGCTTAACAAAGAATGATACATCAGCAATGGCAACATATAAAAGGAATCCTCCAGGATTATTTTCAGAAGTATCTTTTTCTATGTAAATAGCATCATCTAAGTCCTTCGCATCGTCAGGGTCTATCGTAATAAAAGGCTTTGCTATTAGGTACTCATTTTTAGAAATTTTATAATTTTCAAATATCTTTTTTGCTTCGTTAATTATCTTTCTTGGAAAAACCTCCCGTAGGTTCCACTCGATTGCGGCAATTTTAGAATAACTACTGGGGCAATCGATCGAGCCAAAAATATGAAAATCATAAATTTTATGTTTCTTTTGAAGCTTAGATGTTCCGCCCAATTCAAAATAACCAAATTTTCGATCTATGTTTTCTCCGTTTTTAATCGGTAGGACTCTAGTTGGTTTGTTGCCTTTATTTGAAAAAAATGCTATTGTTGAACTATTATTGTCATGGAAATAGACACCGAAAACATAGTTTCTAGGGAACTTTATTTTCTTTATAATTGACAACGATGTGCTTGTTTCTGTCGAATGCTGAACCAAAACTAGAACAAGTCCACCAATGCTTAAACTATTAACATTCACACTAGTGCATAAAAACTGGAGTGGTGTGCCATTATGTGAACCACTTACAGTCACCCTGTCATTGGGGTCAATACTGGTAATCGCAAAAATCTTTTTAGAGTTATGTTCTAGTGATTTAGAAATTATTTTTTTCTTTTTGCTTCTATTAGATCAATACTCTCTTCAAGGGTAAGTGATTGAATAGATTTTTCTTTTGGTATAGTAACATTAATTTTATTCCATTTGATGTAGTCACCATAACGTCCTGACATAATCTTCACTTCTTCGCCATTCGGGTGGGAACCTAAAATTTTTAGTTCTTTGCCTGCTCTTCCACCCCTATTATTTTTCTTTTCAGCTGCCTCTACAAGCAATTCAACGGCCCTGTTCATTCCAATTGAAAAGACTTCTTCAAAATCTTTCATATTAGCATAAATCTTTCCATGTTTTATGTATGGACCATAAGGACCTATAGCAGCAATGACCTCAGACTGATCCTCCGGATGTAAGCCAAGATTTCTTGGAAGTTCTAAAAGTTGCCTTGCTTTTTCAATTGTAAGCTCATCTAGCGTGTAATGCTTCGGCACTGCGGATCTTTTTGGTTTGTCAGAACCAGCATAAAAAATCTCAAGATATGGTCCATATCGCCCATTTTTCAGAAATATATCATTCCCATTGGTATCCTGACCAATGGGTTCTTCCTGAGTTATCAACTCAGCGGGGTTATTTTCTGAATTAGCATTTAGAGGTCTAGAGTATTTACAATCAGGATATGATGAACACCCTATAAAGGCTCCAGTCTTGGACAACTTTATTCCTAACTCACCGTTATTGCACGCAGAACACTTTTTCTGAATTTTCCCAGATCCGTCATCAAAAAGATAATTGGCCAACTTTTCGTTAAGGTTATCAAGTACCTCTGTAATACTAAAGCTCATAGCGTATTCAACAGATTGAGATAACTCCTCCCAAAAACTTCTGATAACTTCTTTCCACTTTTTTTCTCCACTAGAAATATCGTCCAAATTTTCTTCAAGCTTTGCAGTATAGTCATATTCGATATATTTATTAAAATAGGCCTCTAAGAAAAAATTTAACAGTCGACCCGTATCTTCGGGCACAAGCCTGTTCTTATCTTTTTTCACATAATTTCTTTCTTGTATCTTAGAAATAATAGATGCGTATGTTGAAGGCCTGCCTATACCTTCTTCTTCAAGTCGCTTGATCAGCGAAGCTTCATTAAATCTTGGTGGAGGTTCAGTGAAGTGTTGTTCTCTATTAACTTTCTCCAATTTCACCTTTGATTTTTCTTTCAGGTTAGGGATTCTTTTCTCTTCATCTTCTTTTTTCGCATCTTGAAATATTTTTAAATGTCCTTCGAATGTTACAACCTGGCCCGACAGCCTAAATTGAGCACTGTTGCAAGAGGATGAAATTAAAACAGTCGTCTGCAACACCTCTGCAGCTCTTGACTGAGACGCCAATGCTCTTCGCCAAATTAATGTGTATAAATCCAATTCAGACTTGTTTAAGGTCTTTGCCTTTTCAGGAGTTTGAGAAAAATCCGTGGGCCTGATGCACTCATGTGCCTCTTGTGCATTCTTTGCTTTATTTTTAAATACACGCGGTTTTTCAGGTAAAAAATCGTCGCCAAGAGAACTAGAAATTTGCTTTCTAGCGCTTGCAATACCTTCAGAAGCCATCTCAATTCCGTCTGTACGCATGTATGTTATCAATCCTGCTTCATAAAGTTTCTGAGCTGTTGACATTACATCCCTAGGGCTAATTTTTAGATTTGTGCTAGCAGATTGCTGTAAGGTCGATGTAGTGAATGGTGCATAGGGATTGCGGTTTCTTTTCTGGCTGGTTACAGAGGTCACCTGATATTCTTTTTTCTCGAGATCACTGGCTGTTATGTTTGTCTCTTCGGAATTCTGGAATGAGAATTTCTCAACTTTTTGTTGGTCAAATAGAGATAGATTGGCCTGAACAATATTATCATTTTCATCTTTAAAGTCGGCTGAAATAGTCCAATATTCTTCAGATTTAAACTTTTCTATTTCAATCTCTCTATCGACTACAAGCCTTAACGCTGGTGATTGAACACGACCAGCTGATTTTGCAGCTCCTCTCAATCTCTGCCAAAGTACCGGAGAGATATTAAAACCCATAAGATAATCTAAAGAATTTCTTGCTAGATATGCTTCGACTAAATCAGTATCTATTTCTCTTGGGCTTTCGATAGCTGATAAAATGGCACTCTTCGTGATAGCATTGAATACCACCCGTTCTACTGCAATATCTGCTTTCAATGCTTTTTTATTTTTCAATATTTCAAGAATGTGCCATGAAATTGCTTCGCCTTCTCTATCGGGGTCTGTAGCCAATATCAACTTTGAACTTGATTTTAGTGCCTTAATTATTTCGTCTAGGTGTTTTTTACTTTTTGTATCAATTTCCCATTTGGGGTTAAAGTCATTATCAACATCAATTGATCCATTTTTTTTTGGTAGATTTCTTACATGTCCATAAGATGCAAGTACTTTGTACTGACTTCCCAAGTATTTGTTAATTGTCTTGGCTTTTGCTGGTGATTCTACAACAACGACGTTAGTCATCAAAATTCCTAAAAGTTTTGTCCTAAATCTTATCCAATACTGATCTTGTCAATCTTTTTTTTAAAAAATTTGATTGATATTAAATTTGTTGCGACGATATATCCAAAAAAAAAGTTTGAAATAAAGAACAAAAATTTTTAGGCTTAAAAACGTTGATTTATCAAGTTTTGTGGTAGATTTTTACAAAATGTAGTCTATATATGATATAGACATTTAAGCACAAGCTTACGAAATAAAAACTATGGTCAGGGGGTCTTATGAATAGTTTTTTACGACATCTTTTTTTGAGATTATTTTGGGTTCCATTAACCACAGTCCTGTTTGTAGTTTTTGGTTCGCCATTAATGGCAAATGATGGGTTAGATAAAGATCTTCCCGTTATAGGAAAACCAATTCCTAACGGCCTCAATTTTCAACCACCAGTTACCGAGTTAGCGAGAGACATACAATGGCTAGATAACGTTTTGCTTGTAATTATAACACTCATATCAATATTCGTCAGTGCGCTTCTCGTTTGGGTTTTTATTCGATATAACCGAAGAGCTAACCCAACTCCATCTTCCACTACACATAATACGCCTATAGAGATTTTATGGACAGTAATCCCAGTATTTATATTGATAGGCATCGGGATAATTTCACTACCTATCTTGCTCAAACAGTTAAGAATCCCAGAGAGCGACGTCGTCATTAAAGCTACTGGGGCCCAGTGGTACTGGTCATATGATTACCCTCAGCATGATTTTTCATTTGACTCGGTGATGCTTGAAAAGGAGGAGCTAGAGGAGTTTGGATACTCTCAGGATGAATATTTGCTAGCGACAGACAATCCTGTGGTGGTGCCAGTTAACAAAAACATTACCGTTCAGGTTACTGCATCCGATGTAATTCATGCGTGGAAAATAATGTCTTTTGGTGTGCATCAAGATGGCGTGCCAGGTCGCTTAGCTGAGCTTTGGTTTAAACCAGAGAAGGAGGGAGTATATTTTGGGCAGTGCTCTGAATTATGCGGTTTGAATCATTCCTATATGCCAATAGTCGTTAAGGTGGTCAGCGAAGAAGAATACGAAGCATGGCTCGAGAGATCTGTTGAGAAGTTTGCAAGTATAAGCGGTAACAGACAAAAGACCATTGCGTTAGCTGAGAAAAATTAATCAGTGGATTCTGATCGGATGGGTAATTTTAATTGAATACTTTAGGAAATGTCGAACCAATTGTAAAAAGTTCTTTAAAAGACTTGTATGCTCTTTTGAAGCCAAGAGTGATGTGGCTTGCTGTTTTCACAGCTGCTGTGGGAATAATGATAGCCCCAAATCAGAATAGTTTTTTTCTGTCTCTCATAATATTGCTGTGCATATCCATAGGTGCCGGTGCAGCAGGAGCCTTAAATATGTGGTGGGATAAAGAAATTGACAATCTGATGGAGCGTACAAGTGGTAGACCTCTGCCGAGTGAAAAAATAAGCTCAGATGACGCTTTTGTATTCGGTTTTAGCCTTTCAATCTTTTCTGTTATGTTCTTGGGATTGGTTTCTAATTGGCTGGCCGCTTTTCTTCTAGGAGTAACGATATTTTTCTATCTTGTTATTTATTCAATTTTTTTAAAAAAAACTACACCCCAAAATATCGTAATTGGTGGAGCTGCTGGTGCAATGCCTCCATTAATTGGTTGGGTGGCGACTACGGGAACAATCTCGGCAGAACCCCTTTTGTTATTTCTATTTATATTTTTCTGGACTCCTCCTCACTTTTGGTCATTGGCAATAATAACCAAGGATGACTACGCGAAAGCGAATATTCCTATGTTCCCAGTTCTCTACGGAGTGGAAAAGACAAGAAAATTAATACTTCTTTACTCCGTAATATTGACTGTTTGTTCGCAGATTATCGCGTTTACGGAGATCGGTGGCCCCTTATTTTTTTTGCTGAGTAATGTCTTGAACGCTGTCTTGCTGTTGTCTGCTGTAAGACTTTTTAGAATTCATAAAAATGGTGAATATGAGAGAGAAAAAAGATTTTTTAAGTATACAATCCTTTATCTGTTTTTATATTTCGGTTTTCTGGTGATAAGTAACTTTTTTAAAACTTTTAGTGCTGACATTCCGTTAAATTGGCCAAATCTATTTTGAAAAGTTCATTGTGGGAAGAGAATTGAAACAATTAGATCTAAATAGGGGTTCTGGAAATATTAAAATAGGAATACTACTATTCATAGTAGTAGCTCTCATTTTTTCCGTAACTATAGTGAAGCTTAAGCAGGGTGCGCTAATGCAAGGTTACGATCATATAATTAGACAAAATATGCTAGAAAAAAACGATGAATAAGTTACTTCGACCAAATCGTACGCCGATTTTTTTGATTGGACTTGTTTGCTTAATGCTTTCAGCTTCGTTCGCAGCGGTACCTTTTTACGATTGGTTTTGTAAGGTTACAGGGTATGGAGGCACTCCGGAAGTCTATTCCGACACTTTTGATGGTCCAGTTTTGAACAAGACTATTAAAGTTCGTTTTGATGCATCAAAGGCAAAGGATATGCGTTGGAACTTTATACCAATGCAAAATGAGGTTGAAGTGAGAATCGGTGAAACCGCACTTGTTTTTTATGAAGCACATAATCCAACTGAGGATGTAATTTCTGGTCAAGCTAGCTTCAACGTGTTTCCATTTTCAGCAGGCAACTATTTTAGTAAGATCGATTGCTTTTGTTTTGTTGAACAAACTCTGCAACCAGGAGAGAAAGTTAAAATGCCAGTGACTTTTTATATTGACCCAGAAATTGTTGAAAATATTGAAACGAAAAATATAAAATCGCTGACATTATCTTATACTTTTTATAACCTAAAAGATGAGATAAAATCATAAAATATTGAGTGGAAGAGGATAAAAAATGGCCCATGAAAAAAATCACGATTACCATATTATAAATCCAAGTTTATGGCCATTCTTGAGTGCCCTCGGCGCTTTTATTCTTCTCTTTGGAAGTGTGTTATTCATGCATGGGGGAACTGTTATAGTCGCAGCTTTGGGCCTCTTAGTTGTGCTATATTGTATGTTTGCCTGGTGGTCAGATGTAGTTTTCGAAAGCAAAGATGGTGACCATACACCAGTCGTTCAATTAGGTTTAAGATATGGAGTAATCATGTTCATAACATCTGAGGTGATGTTTTTTCTTGCTTGGTTTTGGACATTTTTTAAACATGCGCTGTACCCAATGGAGGCAGTAGGCGGCGTTTGGCCTCCGACTGGGATAGAGACCTTTGATCCGTGGCATCTTCCATTGATAAACACATTAATTTTGCTTTGTTCAGGAGCGGCAGCGACCTGGGCTCATCATGCAATAGCGCATGAGAATGATAGGAAAGGATTAGAGAACGGTTTGATTTTAGCTATTGGATTAGGGGCTCTTTTCACTGTGTTCCAAATTTATGAATATACTCATGCCTCTTTCGCCTTTGCAGGTAATATCTATGGAGCCACTTTTTTCATGGCAACCGGCTTTCATGGGTTTCATGTCCTAATAGGTACCATTTTTTTGTTAGTTTGCTTAATTAGGGCAAAAAAAGGCCATTTCTCGCCTGAAAAGCATATTGGCTTTGAAGCAGCGGCTTGGTATTGGCATTTCGTTGATGTCGTTTGGCTTTTTTTGTTTGCTGCGATTTACATTTGGGGAGCTTAATCGCTCTTAAGATTTACTCAAAATGAATAAGAAGTGGGTTTTTCTTGTATTTATTGCAGTTCCTGGGCTTTTAGTTTTGCTGTCCTTAGGCATTTGGCAAACTAAGAGACTAGCTTGGAAGGAAGCTCTCTTAGAAAATATTAATAATAATTTGACAGCAGAGCCTTCATCACTCACCAGCGGAATAAAAAAATCATCGGATAATTATAAAATGGTGAAAGTTCAAGGCGTCTTAGAGCCCAATTCAATTTTTATTCTTACACCCATTAAAGGATCAGGAGCCGGCTTCAGGGTGATTTCGCCGCTCAAACTTAAAGATGGAAGGAAAATTCTTGTAGATAGAGGAGTTATAGAGGAAAAAGAAAAACCTCATTTGCAGACCGCAGGCCAACAGAGGTCAGTAGTAGGGTACCTTTCCTGGCCGAATGAAACTGATTACTTTACGCCGGAGCCCAACTTTACGCGTAACATATGGTTTTCCAGAGATTTAGAAAAAATGGCGAATTTCCTTAAAACTCAACCGATATTAGTAGTTGCAACTGAAAATCGGCTCGACGCAAGTATTGAAATGCAGGATCCAACTAATGACATACCGAATAACCATCTTCAATATGCAATTACTTGGTTCATGATGTCGATTTTATGGTTTAGTATGAGTGTGTACTTCGTATATAAAAAGGATTAAAAGAAAGAAGATTGAGTAATGTTGTACCATTCGACAAGGGGATTAGACGGTTCAAGGAGCTTTAGCGAAGTTTTACATTCAGGGTTAGCCGAGGATGGGGGGCTATTCGTACCAGAGTCAGTCCCAACACTAAACAGGGGAACCATAGACGAATGGAAACACTACAGTTATGAAGAACTTGCTGTCGAGATAATTTCTTTGTTTTCTGGCGATTGCTTTAGCAGGTCAGAATTAACCGATATTGTATATCAATCCTATTCTGGGTTTCAACATGAGATAAAAAGTCCTTTGACAAAATTGGAAGAAAATCATTTTCTTCTTGAACTATTCCATGGACCAACACTAGCGTTTAAAGACTTTGCTATGCAGGTAATAGCAAAAATGTTTGCAAGGACCCTCCAGAAAAAAAATTTAAAAATTAATATTGTAACTGCAACTTCTGGCGATACAGGATCTGCTGCAGTTGAGGCTTTTAAAAATCTATCGAATGTGAATTTATATGTTCTCTATCCACATGAGAGAATTTCTCAAATACAAAGAATGCAAATGACTACCGCAAACGCCACGAACATTAAAGTATTTGCTGTACAAGGAACATTTGATGATTGCCAGTCAATAGTGAAGCGACTGTTTGCCGACAAAGAACTTGTAAGTGATGTTAATTTATCTGGTGTAAATTCAATTAATTGGGCACGAATTCTGATTCAGACGGTCTACTATTTCTCTGCTTTCTATCAACTGAAATTTGTTTATGGAGAAAAGGTGAGTTTTTGTGTTCCGACAGGCAATTTTGGAGACGCTTACGCCGGATATCTTGCGAAAAAAATGGGTTTACCAATAAATAAGATTATTGTTGCGACAAACGAAAATGATATTTTGGATCGAGTTTTTAAAACTGGCACTTATAAAAGTGATCAAGTAAGCCAAACCTTATCCCCCTCGATGGATATTCAAGTTGCATCCAATTTTGAAAGGCTGCTGTTTGATCTTTTGAATAAAGACCCAAAAAAAGTTTGTGAGCTTATGAATAAGCTAGCCAAAAAAGGCGGCTTTAATGTTGATAAAAAAATAATAAAGCAGATTCTAAAAGACTTTGATAGTGGTGCTGTGACAGATAAGGATACTGTTACAACAATAGGCCAATTCTATCATTCAAGAGAGGTCATTTTATGTCCTCATAGCGCTATTGGGGTGAGGGTAGCACAAGATTTTGTTAATGCAGGAGAAACGGTTATTTCTCTTGGGACAGCACATCCAGCAAAATTCAAAGACACTGTAGAGAGCGCATTAAATATAAGCATACCAATTCCACTTCCCCTAAAAGACGTTATAAAAAAGAATGAAAACGTAAAAGTTATATCTCCCGACAAAGGGTTAGTTGCTGAAGAAATAAGAAATAGCAAATTTACAACTTATTAAGCATTTAGGAAGTAAGATCTTTGGAATGATTTTTGGTAGTCCAGAACTTGTATTAAAAGCTAAGAACGTAGAGTTAAGAACGCCGCGCTATAGTGACTATGAGCAATGGCGAGATGTTAGAGAGAGTAGCAAGGCATTTTTGGAGCCATGGGAGCCAAAACGAGGTAACGATTTTTTTAAACGAAATGCATTTAACAATAGAGTTAAGTGGGCAAAAAAAAGTGCTAAGGCTAACCAAGCATATCAATTTTTCATTTTTGATAGCTACCAGACTTTGTTAGGTTCTGTTACCATTGAAAATATTAGAAAGGGACCTTCCAATGCTGCCACTTTAGGGTATTGGCTTGGTAAACAGCATACAGGCAAAGGTTTTATGAGGGAGGCCGTTTTGAATATTGTCAACTTTTCTTTTAATAGATTATTTATTTCAAGACTAGAGGCTGCTACTTTGCCAGAAAATAAATCGTCTAGAATATTGCTTGAAAAAGTTGGCTTCAAATATGAAGGAGTAGGGCAAAGCTATCTACAAATAAATGGTCGTTGGAGGAATCATGTTTTATATGGACTTTTAAGAAATGACAGAAGAGGTCATGTGGACGAGAGCTGAAAAATGAAAAAAGAGGAAGATTACTTTAAGTTTATCGGAAATATTAAAGATAGTATTTCGCCCGACATAATTTCGGAGATATCTCCCATATACTTATCTGAACCCCGTGGTTTATATAGGAATCAATCTCTACATATAATAAAACCTAGATCTACTAAAGAGGTCTCTGGTTGTTTGAAACTCGCCACGAAATACAAGATTTGTATTGTTCCGTGGAGTGGTGGTACGGGACTAGTGGGGGGTCAGATAGCTTTAGACAAATATCATGTGACTTTGTCACTGGAAAGAATGAATAAGATCAATAGTTTTTCCGAGTTCAACCAATCGATTGAGGTTGAAGCCGGAGTTATTTTACAGTCAATTCACGAATTCGTAGGCACAAAAAATTTCTTTTTCCCATTATCTATGGCGTCAAAGGGCTCATGTCGCATAGGAGGAAATCTAGCCACAAATGCTGGCGGAGTAGGGGTTTTAAAATATGGAAATGCGAGAGATCTTTGCTTAGGACTAGAGGTCGTCTTAGCTGATGGTTCTATAATTAATGATATCAAGACACTAAAAAAAGATAACACAGGATATGATTTAAAAAACCTTTTTATCGGGTCCGAGGGATCTTTAGGTATTATAACCAGAGCTGTTTTAAGACTTTTCCCAACCCCAAAAAGTAGAATTGTGACCTTCTTTGGAGTACCAAATTTTAAGTCTGCGCTAGAAAGTTATATGCAGATATCCAAAAGGTTCGGACAGTACTTACAAGCGTTTGAATTAATTGGTGATGAAGGGTTAAAGTTTCTTGAAGAGACGAACATGAATCAATCAGCGACGCAAAAAATTAAGTTACCATGGTATGTACTTATGGAGCTGGGTTTTAACAGCAATTCAGTAGAACAAGAGCTACATGATGCTTTGGACGATCTTTACAATAGAAATATTATTTTGGATGTTATTCTTGGTGATACAGAGTCTAAAGCAGAAAAGTTATGGAAAATCAGAGAAGATATTCCTGAGGCAAATAAAAAGATTGGAGCAATTTCTTCGCATGATATTTCTCTGCCTCTAGAAAATATGGAAATATTTATAAATAAAAGTCTTATTGAAATAAAAAAAATAAATAGATCTCTTAGGGTAAATTGTTTTGGTCATATGGGAGACGGCAACCTACATTTCAATGTCTTCCCACCCCAGAAGGAGACCAACTCGAGCTATATGGATCTAAAGCCTAAATTAACTGAAATCATAAATACCAATTGCAAAAGTTTGGAAGGTTCTATAAGTGCGGAACACGGAGTAGGTCGAATGAAAGTTAAGGATTTAAAACAATATTGTGACCCAGGAAAATTCTATGTAATGCATCAGATAAAGAAAGCCATTGACCCTTTGTCTCTTCTAAATCCTGGGGTCATTCTGCGGCAAGATACTCAAGATATTTAAATTAAGTACGAATGAAAAACATCCAGTATAATCTTAGATTATTGCTAGAAGACAATGGGGACCATATTGAAGTGGAGCAATTGTTAGATCTAGTATTTACGCCCAAAAGAAAGCTTCTTAGCTCATATCAACTAAGAGGCTCAGCTAACAAAGTCAACAAGCTGTCCTACGTAATAAAAGATCCTTCTGACAGTGCTGTTGGTTCGATAAGGTTCTGGAATATAAGGATAGATGGCCATAGTAGTAGAGGCCTCCTACTAGGGCCTCTTGCCGTCCACCCCATTTACCAAAGTGAAGGTTTAGGTGAGAAATTAGTTTTGAATAGTATAGAGAAAGCGGCTGCTCATAATTGGAATTGGGTTATATTGGTAGGAGATATTGATTATTATTCAAAATTTGGCTTCAGTAAGAAACCGACACGTGGCATCTCTCTTGGCGATGGGCTCGATGATGCAAGATTATTAGGGCTAGATATAAACGGAAGTTTTCTAAAGGAAGCAAATGGTATTTTAACAAAAGCTAATTAGAAAATGAAAGGCATCGATTTATAGATTCTGTAAATCGAAGGCATCATGAAGACTTCTGACTGCTAGTTCCAAGTATTTTCTCTCTATTAAAACTGAGAGCTTTATTTCTGAGGTTGATATGACGTTAATGTTTATGTTTTCCTTGGATAAAGTTTCAAACATTTTTTGAGCAACACCGGCATGTGTTTTCATTCCAATTCCAACAATTGAAACCTTTGCTAAATTTTTATTTTCAATTAGTCGTTCATAAGAGATTAATTTATTCTCTTTCGCTTTCGATATAGCTTTTTTTGCCATATCTAATTCATCTTCAGGACAAGAGAAGGTAATATTTGTTGAGCCAGTTTCAGTATTACTTTGAACAATCATATCTATGTTAACTCCAGAGTTCGCTAATGGCCCAAAGATCTTTGCTGCTACCCCAGGTTTATCTTCAATATTTGTAAGGGTTAACTGGGACTCATTTTTTTGGAACGCTATCCCAGATACAATATTTTTCTCCATAATTTCCTCTTCATCGCAAACCAATGTTCCTTCTTCATTGGAAAAACTGTTTAACACCGTTATAGGTACTTTATGTCGCATTGCAAGTTCCACTGCTCGGGTTTGAAGTACATTGGCTCCAAGTGAAGCCATTTCCAGCATTTCTTCGAATGAAATCTTTTTTAATTTTGACGCATTTTTTTTTATTCTCGGGTCTGTAGTGTAAATACCTGACACATCTGTATATATGTCACACCGTTCAGCGTCTATTGCAGCGGCTATTGCGACAGCCGATGTATCAGACCCGCCCCTTCCAAGTGTCGTAATCCTTCCACTTTTTTCTAATCCTTGGAATCCAGAAACTACAGCGACTTTTGATCCTCTCTTAAATGCTTCAACGAGTTTTGTTATTTCAATTTCTTCGATTTTTGCATTTGAATGAAAGCTGTTCGTTCTTATCGGTAGTTGCCACCCACGCCAACTTCTGGAAGAAATACCAATACTGTTTAAAGCAATAGCTAAAAGAGCTGAGGAAATATCTTCTCCAGTAGATATTAAAGAATCATATTCAGGATCAACTATGCTTTCAACACCAACCTTCTTTGCTAGATTAATGAGTTTATTTGTCTCTTTGGACATAGCGGAGACAACGGCAACGACATTCCATCCATTTCTTATTTCATCTGAAATGATATCTCTTACAATCTTTATTCTGTCTACATCTGCGACAGATGTACCACCAAATTTCATAGTTAAGATTTTCATCACATATCTTTAATTTACTTTGTCATCGTTCCATGGGAGTGGGGCAAAGGGGATGCCTTCTTCTGCTAAATCTTTGGCTTCTTCCAAGGTAGTCCTTCCAATTATTGGCTTTTCCTCTTTTTCTCCATAATGCATAGCTCTTGCTTCGGTTGGAAAATTTTCTCCCACGTCTGTGGCAGTTTTTTTTATTCGTTTTTTCAGTGCTTTAATTTCCTTTTCAAGTGCACTCTGTGCTGAAATCAATGTCTCTTTCTTTTTACTATTATTAGAAGTTATCCTTGGTGCCATTAGAGACTTCTCAATTTCTCTTGAAGAGCATACAGCACACTCAAGGTGACCTTTTTCCTTTAACTTTTCAAATGAATCGGAATTAGAAAACCAACTCTCAAACTGATGACCATTATTGCAAGTAAGAGTGTATTTAATCATATATAAATTCTACTCGTTGAGTGTTCATATTCCCTTCGACACAGTAAGGATGATAGTTATGAACTCTCTTTTCTCCCTCTGCGTTGGGTTATTGGTTGAAAAGCTATTGATATATGCGTTTGACAATAGGGTTTTCCTGGCTCAGCTTCGTGGCCACAGAACCAAAACTCGTCTGTTGCTGGATCTCCTATAGGCCATTTGCAAGTTCTTTCGGTTAAATCCATGAGAGAGATTTTTTTTGATTTCATCTCCACCTTTAGGAGGTCTTTTAACGTTTCCTCACTTAAATCTGAAACAACCTCAAGTCTGCTATCATTTGAACGCTCGGTGGCACCTGATGTGCTGATAGGTTTACCCCTTTCTAATGTTGTGTCATTAAGATCTTTAGGCTGTGTAATTTTTTGTGGTCTTCCTCTCTTTGTTGGTTCCTTATTTATCTTGGGTGGGCGACCTCTTTTCAAGCCTTTAATCGATTTTTCTGCAGTAACACCAGCCTTTGAAACGTTTGTGTCTCTGTTCGACAAACCCAATCTATGGACCTTGCCTATTACCGCATTTCGCGTAATATTCCCTAACTCTGTAGCGATTTCACTTGCACTATTCCCCTCAAGCCACATTTTTTTTAATACAGCTACACGTTCATCGCTCCATGCCATAATCAGCTCCAAAAATTATGATGTAAAAATTTTCAAAAAACTTGTATACAATGGTTTCTTTTATAAATAAAGACTTAGTTGACATAATTATGAAACAGGAATTGAGCAAGACTAACCGTTTTTCAAATTTTTTAGGCTTATTTACGCTTGTCGTAAGGGAACAGAGACGCTTTACTTCGATTTGGACCCAAACGCTTTTAGCACCCATAGTAACTAGTGCCCTTTTTATTACAGTGTTTTCATTTGTTTTTTCTGATCGAAATGCAGAGTTACTTTCCAATTATGATTATAGTTTATTTATAGCACCTGGTATTCTTATGATGGTAACCATTCAGAATTCTTTTGCAAACACCTCTACTTCCATATTAGTTTCCAAAGTTAACGGCAACGTAGTTGATACCTTGATGCCGTCTCTATCTTCTTTAGAACTTTCATTGGGTTTTATGATAGGGGGAACTCTCAGAGGCCTATTCGTTGCAAGTGGCGTTTTGGTGGTTATATTCCCTCTTTTAAGTCTATTCCCGGAAAATCTATTTATACTATACTTTTATATAATTATGGGCAGTATTACATTTTCTCTTCTTGGAATATTAGTTGGAATATTTTGTAAAAAATTCGATCAGATGAGCGCTGTAAATAATTTCATTATCGCCCCTCTTTCGTTTCTTTCAGGAACCTTTTATTCGGTGAGCAAGCTTCCAGCGCCATTTGATGTGATCTCTACCTTCAACCCAGTCTTTTGGTTAATGGACGGAGTGCGATTTGGTGCACTAGGAGACGCAGAGTCAAATATTTTCTTTGGATGTCTTGGCATACTGATATTTAATCTGGTTTTATTTTCAATCGTTTGGAAATGGTTTTCTGTAGGATATTTTTTAAAGGATTAAGATCAACTAATTGCAAAACCTAGAAAGGGAGGCTTATGCCTAAAATCTTAAATCGACCTACAGAGTCCTCTTTGATGAGTAACTACAGCAGATCCGATTTGGCATTTGTCAGCGGAAAAGGTGTTTGGCTTTTTGATGACAAAGGTAAAATGTTTTTAGACCTTGCTTCCGGTATAGCAGTTAATTCGTTGGGCCACAGCCACCCCAGATTAGTAAAGGTACTAGTTGATCAGGGGTCAAAACTCTGGCACACTTCAAACCTATACACGGTACCCAATCAAGAAAAACTGGCAAAGTTGCTTACCAACAACACTTTTGCAGAGAAAGTTTTTTTTACAAATTCTGGAGCGGAGAGCGTTGAATGTGCAATGAAGATAGCGCGAAGGTTCTTTTTCTCAATAGGTCAATCAGAAAGGAATAGGATAATTTCCTTCGATGGAGCTTTTCACGGAAGAACTATGGGTACAATATCAGCGGCTGGAAGCAGAAAGTTACTTGAAGGTTTTGGCCCAAAGTTGCCAGGTTTCGACCTTATTAAAAATTTTTCTCTTGAAAGCGTTGAAAAAAGGATAACTAGACGGACATGCGCAATTCTAGTGGAGCCAATTCTGGGTGAGGGAGGAATAGTGCCTCTTACCTGTCCATTTCTAAAAGGACTCAAAAACCTATGTGAGAAATACAACCTACTACTTATTTTTGATGAGGTGCAAAGTGGTGTTGGCAGGTCTGGACATTTCTTAGCCCATGAAAGCTGTGAAGTGACCCCAGATATTGTAGCTATGGCAAAAGGACTAGGAAATGGCTTCCCCATTGGAGCTTGTTTGGCAACTAAAAAAGTTGCAGCTTGTATGGTGCCTGGCACGCATGGTTCGACCTACGGTGGGAATCCATTGGGTTGTGCGGTAGCTTTAGAGACGACCAAACATATCCTTAAGCCAAATTTTTTATCAACAATTCGTAAAAAAGGTCATTTCTTTAAAGAAAAATTAAATGACTTACTAGACATATTTCCTGATCAAATAATAGAAGTAAGGGGAGAGGGCCTGATGTTAGGTTTGAAATGTGCTGGGAAAAACGTCGATCTTGTAGAAATGTGTAGGGAAGAAAAGCTGTTGTTAGTGCCTGCAGCATCTAATACTGTAAGAATATTACCGCCTTTAATTATCACATATAGAGAAATAGAGGAGGCTATTATGAGATTGAAACGGGCATTTTTAAAAATGAGAAAGTGACAGTGAATAACTTTTTAAATTTAAATGAGATTACTACAAATAATTTGGAAGCAATACTAGAAGATGCCTGTAAAGTGAAAAAAGCAACACTTGGAGGATCGGCTGTTAAAGAGCATTACAGTAGTTGCCTGGATGGTACCCTCACAGGGTTACTATTTGAAAAGCTATCTACCCGAACGCGTCTATCTTTTGAAGCAGCGGTGCTGAGGCTTGGTGGTCAAGTCTTAAATCTTCGGAAAGATGAAATTCACATGGGAAAAGGTGAAACTCTTGAAGATACTAGTGCAATGTTTTCGCTATTTTTGGATGCTCTAGTACTTAGGCTCTATGAAGAAGAAAAATTATACGAATTTTCCAGATATTCAAAAATTCCAATAATTAACGGCTTAACAAACGAGTCCCATCCTTGCCAAGTTTTAACGGATATATTTACATTCCAAGAATTAAGAGGCTGTATTGCCGGGAAAAAAGTGGTCTGGTTAGGAGTTGCAAATAATGTATTTCAAAGCTTTTTACATGCAGCAGTAGCTTTAAGCTTTAATATTATTTTCTCTGGACCAAGCAAATTTCAGCCCAATAAAAAAATGTGTGAATTTCTTCAAGGGCGTGATCCCAATATTTTGACTGTAGAACAAAATCCCATTGTTGCAGTGAAAAAAGCTGACCTAATTGTGACGGATAAGTGGGTTTCAATGCATGACGATGAACTTGGAAAATCGGATTTAAATAAATTGGAAAACTTTAGAGTCACTAGACAGCTACTGGATTTTGCCAAACAGGAAGTTTTGTTTATGCACTGCCTTCCTGCAGATAAAGGTCGAGAGGTATCTCAAGATATTTTTGAAGACAATAGATGTGTTGCTTTGCAAGAGGCACGAAATAGGATGCATTTGCAAAAATCTATTCTCAGGTGGTGTCTAGGTTTATTTTAATAGTTTAAAAAAAGTTAAGTACCAAGATCCCCAAAAAAGACGCTGTGGCCACAATTAATAGTACTCTATTGTTTGTGATTTTATTAAAAATTGAGTATTTACTTTGCAAAATGGAGGTATTTTTATTTTTTTGAGTTTTAGGTGAATTAAAGTTTTGCATTGAAGCCAATTTTAATACCTCGCTGTTGGATGCTTTTTGTTCTTCCTCTAGTGCAATTAACTGCTTATTGAAGTAAGCAATCATCTCTCTCTGATGATTTTCGAGCTTATCAATAGCAACTTCGAGTTCTTTGAACGCAATATTTTGTGCATTTTGGAACTCATCTAAACGCTCCTTCACCAAGGAAGTGACATTCTGTCTAATTTCCTCGATTTGGTTGCCTGATAAAAACCGTTCTCTAACATCCTGTATGCGGTCTTTTATAACATTATTTTCCATATCTTTGGGCCTTATTAAACCAAATTAATTTAGTATACTTGACGCAAATATGCAAAAACTGTGCAAATTCGGTAGTTATAACTTCTGGCCTGGTGGTGCCCGCTGCCGGACTTGAACCGGCACGACTGTTAAGTCGAGGGATTTTAAGTCCCTTGTGTCTACCAATTCCACCAAGCGGGCTCAGTAAGTTTTACATCCATACCTTAGTATTATATACGTTTTGGCGTCAAGAGCTTTCAATTGGTTATTGCTTTTATTACAAAATGAACTAAATGACTTAAATTGTCGTTAACCGAGGAGTCTACTGTGGAATTTCTTGTCATTTACCTTTCCATGCTCTCAATGTATGTAATAATAGATTTCATATGGATTACCCTTTTTATGCAGCCCTACTTCACAGCAAATTTAGGTCACCTACTAAGAGAATCGGTAGGGACTAGTTTTTTAATAACCTATGGTTCGATTTTCTTCGTTTTTTATGTGTTAGGTCTCTATTGGTTTGGGGTACGAGCTGGTATTAGCTCAAATTCTGCAATTGTGGCCACGTTATCTGGAGGCTTTCTAGGTTTCCTAGCTTATGGAACCTATGGTCTAACCAACTATATTTTTTTTAAGGGATATCCGCTGTCCATAACACTTTTGGATATAACCTGGGGCTCAGTCCTGGGAGGCGCTGTATCTTTTTGTGGATATCTGATTTTCGTGCGTTTTTTCTACCAAAGCTAGCAGATTAGTTATTTGTGCCAGAGAATCGTTTTGCAAGATCTAGCGCGTAATCATTTGATATTTTTACAAATAGATTCTCTATTTGTTTAAAGTCGTCGCCATAGTCGATTTTTTCAAAAATTGACGTAAAGTCTTCTTTAAGTGAAGGCCATTGTGATTTTTCATTTGATTTGCCAAGACAGTATTTTATTTCGTTTGAAGTCGAGGGAATAAAAGGTTCAGAGATCTCGCTAAAAAAAAGCATAAGATTGAAGCCAAACCTTATTGTTTTTGCTGCTTCAGCCGTATCAGTTTTTATTTTCACCCAAGGTTGGGAGCGCTGGAGATACTCATTCCCTATTGACCAAATTTTTCTCAAATATGATGTGGCTTTTCTTATCTCAATTTTATTCATTGCGTCATCATAGCTTATAAATACTTTTTCGATTTCTCTAATGGCATTCAATTCTTGTTCACCGTATCGAGAGCCATTAGGTATTGTTGCCCCAAATTTTGAAAATGTAAACTTGGTCAATCGACTTACAAAGTTTCCTAAAACATCTGCTAGATCTTTATTTATGGAAGACTGAAAGCTCCTCCAAGTAAAATCTGCATCTGATGTTTCAGGGGCGTTTGAGAGTAACCACCATCGCCAATAGTCAGAGGGAAATAACTCAAGTGCCTGGTTCATAAACACACCCCGTTTTTGACTAGTAGAAAATTTTCCCCCATCATATGTTAGCCAATTAAAACCTTTAATGTAGTCTACTAATTTCCATGATTGGCCAGACCCTATTAGCGTTGCTGGGAAGGAAAGAGTATGAAATGGGATGTTATCTTTAGCCATAAATTGAACATAGTGGACGTCTTCTGCACCATGATCATTTAGCCACCAGCTTTTCCAGAAATCAGGGTGCTTTTTCTTACTTTTTGCCCAGTCTATTGTCGCTGAAATATAGGCAATTGGAGCATCAAACCAAACATAAAAAACCTTATTTTCCATTCCTTTCCAAGGTTTGCCATTTTTTTCAACTGGAATTCCCCAGCTTAAGTCGCGGGTAATGCTACGATCTTGTAAACCATCTCCATCCATTAGCCATTTTTTTGCTATCGATGTTGTTATTTTTGGCCAATGATCGTTGGATTCAATCCATGTTAAAAGCTTCTCTTTAAGTTTACTTTGCATCAAGTAAAGATGTTTTGTTTTTATCAATTCCAGATCTTGTGATCCTGATAAAACAGAGCTTGGCTTAATAAGCTCACTCGCATGTAATTGTCTAGTACAGTTTTCGCATTGATCTCCTCGAGCTCTCTCGTAAGAGCAGTCTGGGCAGGTGCCAATAACGTATCTATCTGGAAGAAACCTTTTGTCTTTCGCTGAATATAATTGTCTTTCATTAACGCTTTTTAATAGCCCGTTGTCATCTAAATTTAATGCGAAGGCCTTGGTAAGTGCATGATTGCTACTTGACGACGATCTGCCAAAAAAATCAAAAGATAGGAAGAATTGTGCGGATAAATCCTTTTGGGTCTGCCACATTTTTCTACAATAGTCTTCTGTGGATGTTTTACTTTCAATGGCCGCTAGTTCTGCTGGAGTTCCATGCTCATCGGTAGCGCAAAGAAATGCAACCTCGTGGCCTTTAGCTCTCATAAACCTTGCATAAAGATCGGCTGGAAGCTGGCTTCCTACCAAATTCCCCAGGTGCTTGATTCCATTGATATAAGGTAGGGCCGATGTTATGAGAATTCTTTTCATTTTATTTAATACTTATTTCTAATTTCAGTTTTTAAAGCACAAACAAAGATAAGTCCAAAAAATATCTACGTAACTATAAAATTAGCAATTACTAACTATAGCACTTGCATCTTGATAAATAGATTTTTTTTAGTTATTGGTTGTTCAGTGATTGTAGGGGTTTAGCTCAGTTGGTAGAGCATCGGTCTCCAAAACCGAGGGTCGTGGGTTCGAGTCCCTCAGCCCCTGCCAAGCCTTGCTTGCTTTTCCGATCTATTGGCTGTATTGGTTATTGAAGTGTTAGATGCAAGCATTTATACAAGGATGAAAGAAAAAAAGTGACAAACATTTTCAAATTTATACAACAAAGTAGGCAAGAAGCGTCCAAAATTGTCTGGCCAACTCGCAGAGAAACCATCACCACTACAATAATGGTTTTTATAATGGTAACTATTTTGTCGATTTTCTTTCTTATTACAGACTCTATAATATCGTTTTTACTCAGGATAGTGTTGAGTCTTAGTTTTTAGATTTGTAATTTCGCACAAATTAGAATATTACTGAGTTTGAAATAGTTGACCTGAACGATTTTTTTCATTAAAGGTTTCCAAAAAACAAGTGGGTAAGTCAAGATGGCTATGCGTTGGTACTCGGTTAGCGTTTTCTCTAATTTTGAGAAAAAGGTTGCTGAGAATATAAAAGAAATGGTTGAGCAAAAGAACTTAGAGGAAGAAGTTTCTGAAGTTTTAGTGCCAACAGAAGAAGTATTAGAGATACGGAGGGGTAAAAAGGTTCAGAGGGAAAGAAGGTTTATGCCTGGATATGTTCTTGTGAAGATGGATATGAGTGAAGAAGTTTACCACGCAATCAAGGGGATAAACCGTGTTTCTGGGTTTTTAGGGGCAAACGGTAAGCCAACTCCGCTCCCGGATGCAGAGGTCGCTAGAATTATTGACCAGGTTGAGGAAGGGGGAGAAACACCAAGGTCTCTCATAGCTTTTGAAGTAGGCGAAAAGGTAAATGTTACTGACGGACCTTTCGAGGGCTTTGCTGGCACCGTAGAAGAAGTAGATGACATAAGCTCACGGCTGAAGCTGACAGTGTCAATTTTTGGTAGAGCTACCCCAGTTGAGTTAGAATTTACTCAAGTGCAGAAACAAAATTGAAATCAAATGTGTGAGAGAAGGAGTTAGCTTATGGCAAAAAAAATACAGGGCTACCTGAAACTACAGATACCAGCGGGAAAAGCCAACCCATCCCCACCAGTGGGACCAGCTCTGGGACAACGCGGCTTGAATATTATGGAGTTTTGCAAGGCTTTTAACGCGAATACTCAGGAAATGGAGCCTGGTGCTCCTTGTCCAACCGTTATTACATATTACGTAGACAAGTCCTTTTCTATGGAAATAAAGACACCGCCGGCCTCATTTTTTTTGAAAAAGGCATCTGGATTAAAAGCCGGAGCCTCAACAGCAGGAAAAGAAACTGTCGGCTCGGTAACTTCTAAGCAGGTTAGAGAGATAGCGGAGTCAAAAATGAAAGATTTGAATGCCAATGATATCGACGGCGCAATGCAAATCATATTGGGGTCTGCAAGGTCTATGGGTATAGAAGTAAAGGATTGAGAGGAGAATTTTTAAAAATGGGAAAAGTGGGAAAGAAATTTTTGAGCGCCAAGAAGGCATTCGAAGGCAAGGAAGATGTAAGTCTCGATGAAGCCGTTAACTTAATCAAAAATAATGCTTCTGCAAAGTTTGATGAAACAATTGATATAGCAATAAATCTTGGCGTCGATCCAAAACATGCTGATCAAATGGTCAGGGGAGTATGTGCTCTGCCCCATGGGAATGGAAAAGATGTTCGAGTGGCTGTATTTGCTAAGGGCGAGAAGGCTGAGGAAGCAAAAAAATCTGGAGCTGATCTTGTTGGTGCAGAAGATTTGATGGAAACTATTCAAGGGGGCGAAATTAATTTTGATCGTTGTATCGCAACTCCTGATATGATGGCTGTCGTTGGAAGGTTAGGGAAAGTTCTTGGCCCAAGAAATTTGATGCCAAATCCTAGAGTTGGCACTGTTACTACGGAGGTTGAAAAGGCTGTAAAACTAGCAAAATCTGGCGAAGTACAATTTAAAGTTGAAAAATCTGGGGTTGTACAGGCTGGATTAGGAAAAGTATCATTTGACAAACAAAAAATTTCAGAAAATATTACAGCATTTATCGAATCAGTTAACAAAGCAAAGCCGGTTGGTGCTAAAGGTTCGTACATGAAAAGGATAACGTTAAGTTGTACTATGGGGCCTAGTGTTACCTTGGACAGCGGCCAGTTTGTTAACTAACTAAGCGCATGAACTTAAAACATGCGTTTTTACGTTGTAAACTTGACAAAAGTTAACAACGCGTCGAAGACGGTGGGTTGCATAGAGTGTAAATCCTGCCTGAGGCAGGTAGAATGTTTTTGGGCTATGTTTAATTGTAGCTGATTTTACCTACCTGTTTTGTTAAGGGAGCAATCCTTTTTTAGCCTCTGTCTGCAAAATTAGAGTAGAGGCGCAAACATTGGAGTTGGATAGTTGGATAGAGCTAGAAAAGAACAAGTAGTTAGCGAGCTGAAAGAAGTTTTTAAGAACTCTGGGGTTATAGTTGCTGCAAAGTACGCAGGCATTACTGTAGCTGAGATGTCAGATCTTAGAAATAAGATGCGTGAAAATAGCGCGAACGTGCGGGTTGCTAAAAATAGGCTTGCTCGCATTGCCATAGAAAAGTCGCCGCCAGAGGGAATGAAGCACTTGCTTGTTGACCAAGTCGTTCTTATGTACTCAGAAGATCCAGTCACTGCAGCAAAAATATCTGTTGAGTTTGCAAAAACCAACAACAATCTTGAGATTGTTGGGGGAGCAATGGGTGATAAAATATTGGATTCCAATGGTGTAACTGAAGTGTCAAAGTTGCCTTCAAGAGAAGAAGTTTTGTCTACTATTAGCGCTTTGCTCGTAGCACCGGCAGGAGGTTTGGCGGCAAGCTTAGGGGGTCCGTCTTCAGTGATCGCAGGCATTTTAGAAAATATTGGAGAAGACTGACAATAGCTTTCTCTTTAACTGTAAAATAAGAAATAGGTGAAAATATGGCTGATTTAAAGAAAATTGCGGAAGATATATCAAAGTTGTCTCTTGTGGACGCTGTAGAGTTGAAGAATATTTTGAAGGATGAATATGGAATTGAGCCCGCAGCGGGTGGCGCAGTGATGGTAGCGGGGGCTGCCGCTGGTGGGGCTGGCTCAGCGGATGGCGCCGCAGGTGGAGACGAGAAAACCGAATTTAATGTAATTCTCAAGGCAGCTGGCGACAAGAAGATAAACGTTATTAAAGAGGTAAGAACGATAACTGGTTTAGGGTTGAAAGAAGCTAAAGATCTTGTCGAAGCTGGAGGAAAGTCTGTCAAAGAGGGCGTGTCGAAAGATGAGGCTGAAGAAATTAAGAAAAAACTTGAGGAAGCGGGGGCTGAGGTTGAGCTGTCTTAACATAAAGACAGAAGATGCAAACATTAATAACTTACTATAACAACTTAATCTCTTTTCGGGAGTGCTTCGGGAGAGCACAGGAATTGGAAAAGCGTTTGAAATTTAATGATCTAGTATCCCGCTTAGGTCAGCAAGACAAAGATCAGAGGTTTCCATGAGCAAAGACATATTTACTAAAAACCGGGTGAGAAAGTACTTTGGTAAAATAAGGGAGGTCGCGGAGATGCCCAACCTTATTGAGGTCCAGAAGTCATCCTATGAGTTATTTCTAAAATCCGGAGATGGAGCCAAGCCTTTGAAGGGGGAGGGTATAAGAGGAGCTTTCGAGTCCATTTTTCCAATAAAGGACTTCAACGAAACAGCCGTACTAGAGTTTGTTTCATACGAACTGGAAAAGCCTAAGTATGACTTAGAGGAATGTCATCAAAGAGATCTAACTTTTGGTGCGCCTCTTAAGGTAAAATTGCGCTTGATTGTATTTGAAGTCGATGAGGAAAGCCAAGCAAAGTCGGTAAAAGGAATAAAAGAGCAAGACGTATACATGGGAGATATTCCCCTAATGACGCCTAACGGTACTTTTCTTGTTAATGGAACGGAGAGAGTTGTTGTTTCTCAAATGCATAGATCGCCAGGCGTATTTTTCGACAATGATAAAGGCAAGACACACTCTTCCGGAAAGATACTATTTACTAGTCGAATTATTCCGTATAGAGGCTCATGGCTTGACTTTGAGTTTGATGCAAAGGATTTAGTGTTTGTAAGGATAGATCGAAGAAGAAAAATTCCTGTATCCACTCTTCTATTGGCATTAGGATTAAACCAAGAAGAAATATGTGACACTTATTTTCAGAAAGTTAATTATCGTTTAAATGAGGATAATAAGTGGTCGACGCCATTTTATCCTGCCCGATATAGAGGGGTAAAGCCCCTTTTTGATTTGGTAGATGCTGATACGGGTGAGGTTATCGCGGAGGCAGGAAAAAAGATTACTCCTAGGTTCGTTAAAGAAATAGAGGAGGCTAAAGCAGTTAAAGAAATTTTAGTGCCATTTGAGACTATAATTGGCCGGTATGCTTCGAGTGATGTAATAGATGAAAAAACTGGTGAGATTTGGCTCGAGGCTGGTGAAGAAATAACATGCGATATTGACCAAAAAAGTGGATCAGTTACTGGGGGGAATTTAAAAATTCTTTTCGATAATGGGATTACAGAAGTGTCTACGCTTGACATCGATCATGTGAATGTTGGTCCGTACCTGAGAAATACTATGGTTTCCGATAAGAATTTTAACCGGGAAATGGCTCTTGAGGACATATATAAGGTGATGAGACCGGGAGAACCGCCAACAACAGAGGCAGCAGCAGAACTATTTGACTCGCTCTTTTTTGATGAAGAGCGGTATGACCTATCAGCAGTGGGTAGAGTTAAGCTAAATATGCGACTTGATCTCGACGCTCCGGATACAATGAGAACACTCAGGAAAGATGATATAATCTCTGTGATTAGAGCGCTGGTGGATTTGAAAGATGGTAAGGGCGAAATTGACGACATAGATCACCTAGGAAACAGGCGAGTGAGATCTGTTGGGGAACTAATGGAAAACCAATATAGGGTCGGTCTACTGAGAATGGAAAGAGCTATTCGAGAGAGAATGTCTTCTGTAGAAATTGACACTGTGATGCCTCAAGATCTTATTAATGCTAAACCAGCAGCTGCGGCTGTAAAAGAGTTTTTCGGATCAAGTCAACTGTCACAATTTATGGATCAAACTAATCCATTATCTGAAGTTACCCACAAGAGGAGACTTTCTGCACTTGGCCCCGGAGGGTTGACGCGGGACAGAGCAGGGTTTGAGGTTAGAGATGTCCATCCAACTCATTATGGACGAGTTTGCCCAATCGAGACGCCTGAAGGTCCAAATATCGGGTTAATCAACTCTTTAGCATCCTTCGCAAAAGTAAATAAATATGGTTTTATTGAAACGCCCTACAGGCGTGTTGAGAGCGGAAAGGTCACCGATGAGGTCGTTTACATGTCGGCAACAGAGGAAATGAAGTATACAATAGCTCAGGCAAATGCCAAGCTCGATAAAGACGATGTATTTCAGAATGAATTAGTTTCAACACGTAGATTCGGAGACTATATGTTGTATCCATCTGAGTCCGTTGATTACATTGATGTGTCGCCAAAACAATTGGTATCGGTAGCAGCTTCGTTAATACCATTTTTAGAGAACGATGATGCAAACAGAGCATTGATGGGTTCTAATATGCAAAGACAAGCTGTACCCTTATTAACCGCCGAGGCTCCCTTCGTTGGCACAGGGATGGAATCAGTGGTAGCAAAAGACTCTGGTGCTGCAATTGTTGCTAAACGCTCCGGTATAATTGACCAAGTGGATGCGATGAGGATTGTGGTAAGGGTGACAGATGAGGTCGAACTTGGTGATCACGGAGTTGATATCTACAGGTTACGGAAGTTTCAAAGGTCCAATCAAAATACTTGTATAAATCAGCGACCGCTAGTGAAAAAAGGCGATCAGGTAGCGAGAGGAGAGGTTATAGCAGATGGTCCTTCTACAGATTTGGGCGAGTTGGCGTTAGGAAAGAATGTGTTAGTCGCTTTTATGCCCTGGAATGGTTATAACTACGAAGACTCAATTTTGATCTCAGAAAGACTTGTAAAGGATGATGTTTTCACGTCAGTTCATATAGAAGAGTTTGAATTAGCTGCGAGAGACACCAAGCTGGGCCCCGAAGAGATCACAAGGGACATTCCTAATGTTGGTGAAGATTCTCTGAGAAATCTGGATGAAGCTGGCATAGTCTACATTGGAGCAGAGGTTCGGCCAGGTGACATACTTGTTGGTAAAATTACCCCTAAGGGGGAAAGCCCAATGACCCCTGAAGAAAAGCTTCTAAGGGCCATTTTTGGTGAAAAAGCCTCAGATGTCAGAGATACGTCGCTTCGGATGGGACCTGGAGACCATGGCACCGTCGTTGAAGTTAGGGTTTTTAATCGTCATGGGATTGAAAAAGATGAGCGTGCTCTACAGAATGAGCGTCATGAAATAGAGCGACTAAGTCGAGATAGAGATGATGGTATAGAGATCCTCGAAAGAAACATATACTCAAGATTGAATGATCTTTTAGTAGGAAAGAAAATAAACGATGGTCCAAAGGGTACGGCTAAAGGGGCTAAAATAACCCAAGAGATGCTTGATGGCGTTTCAAAAGGGCTTTGGTGGAAGTTTTCACTTGAACAGGAAAATGACGCAAAAAAAATGGAAGCTTTACAAGAACAATTTGAAAAGCAGAAAAAAATTGCAAGCGACTCCTACCAGGATAAAGTTGAAAAAGTTAGAAGAGGAGATGATTTGCCCCCCGGCGTAATGAAAATGGTTAAAGTCTTCGTAGCTGTTAAGAGAAAGCTACAACCGGGAGATAAGATGGCAGGAAGGCACGGTAATAAGGGTGTAATCTCAAAAGTAGTGCCTGAAGAAGATATGCCATTTTTGGAGGATGGGACTACGGTAGATTTAGTTTTAAATCCACTCGGAGTGCCTAGTAGAATGAATGTTGGGCAAATCCTTGAGACTCACATGGGGTGGGCTGCACGGTCTCTTGGAGAGTCGATCAATAAGGCAATTTCTGAATTTCAAAAGAACAAGGATGAAAAAGTTTTAGAAAAAGCATTATCCAATGCGTATGGCAGTGATGATTTCAACGAAAAAATGAAAGGATTATCGGCTGAAGAGTTGCTTGCAGTAGCAAGTAACGTAAAGACTGGCGTTCCTATAGCGACTCCCGTTTTTGACGGAGCAAAAGAAACTGATGTAACTGAAGCGCTCAAGAGGGCTGGTTTAGATGAGAGCGCTCAGTCAATTCTTTATGATGGGAGAACAGGCGAGCAGTTTTCTCGACCTGTTACTGTAGGGGTGAAGTATATTCTTAAATTACATCATTTAGTAGATGAAAAAATACATGCAAGATCCACTGGTCCTTACAGCTTAGTGACACAACAACCTTTAGGTGGCAAGGCACAATTTGGAGGTCAGCGATTTGGTGAAATGGAGGTGTGGGCGCTAGAAGCTTATGGAGCTGCATACTCCCTTCAGGAGATGTTGACTGTAAAATCCGATGATGTAGCGGGCCGAACCAAGGTTTATGAAAGCATTGTTAAGGGAGAAGATAATTTTGAAGCTGGGATCCCAGAATCATTCAATGTTCTTGTAAAAGAAATACGATCTTTAGGTCTTAACATAGAGCTTTTAGACGATGAAGTTAATTAATTGCTTGCGAATTGCAAATTAAAATATTTATAGGATGTAAAAATGAACAAAGAAATAGCGAATCCATTCGGCAAACCACAAGCGCTAAAGACTTTTGATGAAATACGAATATCTATTGCCTCACCCGAGAGAATTTTGAGCTGGTCTTTCGGCGAGATAAAGAAGCCAGAAACTATAAATTATCGTACTTTTAAGCCCGAACGAGATGGGTTGTTTTGCTCAAGAATTTTCGGTCCAGTCAAAGATTACGAGTGCCTTTGCGGTAAATATAAGAGAATGAAGTATAGAGGGGTTACGTGTGAAAAGTGTGGGGTTGAAGTAACTTTGCAAAAAGTGAGGCGAGAAAGAATGGGCCACATTGAACTTGCTTCTCCTGTAGCGCATATATGGTTCTTAAAATCTTTACCCTCAAGAATCGGGTTAATGCTGGACATGACCCTGAGAGACTTAGAAAGAATTTTGTATTTTGAGCAATATGTAGTGATAGAGCCTGGTTTGACGGATCTAAAGGCAGGCCAACTGCTATCTGAGGACGAATATTTAGACGCGCAAGATCAGTATGGCTTAGATGCGTTTCAAGCAGGCATTGGAGCTGAAGCAATCAGAGAAATGCTTATAGCGATTGACGTTCAGTCAGAAGCTGAAAAACTTAGGGAAGAGCTCAAAGAGGCCACTGGTGAGCTAAAGCCAAAAAAGATTATTAAAAGACTAAAACTTATAGAAAATTTTAGAGGAAGCTCTAATAAACCAGAATGGATGATTATGACGGTGATTCCTGTTATTCCTCCCGAGCTTAGACCGTTGGTTCCGTTAGATGGTGGAAGGTTTGCAACCTCCGATCTAAATGATCTGTATAGGAGGGTCATAAATCGTAATAATAGGTTAAAACGATTAATAGAATTAAAGGCACCTGATATCATAATAAGAAATGAAAAAAGAATGCTTCAGGAGTCAGTTGATGCTCTTTTTGATAATGGTCGACGTGGTCGTGTGATCACTGGAGGTAATAAAAGGCCGTTGAAATCATTGTCAGATATGCTTAAGGGAAAGCAGGGCCGTTTCAGGCAAAATCTTTTAGGTAAGCGGGTTGATTTCTCGGGGCGTTCAGTCATCGTTACCGGTCCAGGATTGAAGTTGCACCAGTGTGGTTTGCCAAAAAAAATGGCTCTCGAGCTCTTCAAACCCTTTATCTATTCAAAGTTAGAGGCTCGTGGTTTGTCTTCCACCGTCAAGCAAGCAAAAAAAATGGTGGAAAGAGAGAGGCCAGAAGTCTGGGATATACTCGAAGAGGTTATAAGGGAACATCCCGTTCTCTTGAACCGCGCGCCAACACTCCATAGGCTAGGAATACAGGCGTTTGAACCTGTTTTAATAGAGGGAAAAGCGATAAACTTACATCCTTTGGTATGTTCTGCTTTCAACGCTGATTTTGATGGTGATCAGATGGCTGTCCATGTGCCATTGAGCTTGGAAGCGCAGCTTGAAGCGCGTGTTTTAATGATGTCGACAAATAATGTATTGTCTCCAGCCAACGGTAAGCCAATTATAGTACCATCCCAAGATATGGTTTTAGGTTTGTATTACATTTCTCTAATGAGAGAAGGACAAAAAGGGGAAGGAATGATCTTCTCTTCTGTTGAAGAGGTTGAACACGCTCTTGAAGCCGGAGCTGTAAACATGCATTCCAAAATTACTGCAAAGGTTGCGCAAATAGATAGCAATGGCGAGATATTTTATAAAAGGTTTGAGACTACGCCTGGCAGGCTAAGGCTTGGTGCACTGCTACCCAAGAACTATAGAGCCCCGTTCGAGATTGTAAATCGACTTTTAAGGAAAAAGGAGGTTGGAGAGGTCATCGACACTGTTTATAGGCATTGCGGTCAAAAAGAGTCGGTTATATTTTGTGATCAGATAATGCAACTTGGTTTCCAGGAGGCGTTTAAGGCTGGGATCTCCTTTGGTAAGGATGACATGGTTATTCCGGAAACAAAGTGGGACTTAGTTAATGAGACAAGAGACCAAGTGAAAGATTTCGAAAGACAGTACATGGACGGGCTCATTACACAAGGTGAAAAATATAATAAGGTTGTAGACGCATGGTCAAAATGTTCAGACCTAGTTGCTGATGCAATGATGGCCGATATATCGTCTACCAAAACAAAGGATGATGGATCAGAGCTAGAGCCCAACTCAGTTTATATGATGGCGCACTCGGGAGCTAGGGGCTCACCTGCCCAAATGAAGCAACTAGGTGGGATGCGTGGCCTTATGGCAAAACCATCAGGAGCCATTATTGAGACACCAATAATTGCAAACTTTAAGGAAGGGTTGTCCGTTTTAGAGTATTTTAACTCGACACATGGAGCAAGGAAGGGACTGGCTGACACAGCTTTGAAAACAGCGAATTCTGGATATTTGACTCGACGCTTAGTTGATGTTGCTCAAGACTGTATTGTCAGAATTAATGATTGTGGAACTAAAACATCTATAAAATGTGAAGCAGCTGTCAGTGATGGAGAGGTGGTGGCGTCTTTGTCAGAGCGCATTCTAGGTCGAGTAGCTGCTGAAGACATCATACATCCCTCTGACAATAGCGTAATATGCAAAATGGGCACCATGATAGATGAACGTGTCGCTGATCTGATTGAAAAAGCAGATATTGCTGCGGTTCAAATGCGTTCACCTTTGACATGCGAAGCAGAAGATGGTATTTGCGCGACTTGTTATGGCAGAGACTTAGCCCGAGGTACCCCTGTTAATCCAGGTGAAGCTGTAGGAATTATAGCAGCTCAATCAATTGGTGAACCAGGGACGCAGCTTACTATGAGAACTTTTCACATTGGGGGGATAGCACAAGGAGGGTCACAATCATTTATGCAATCCAATCATAGCGGGGTGGTCCAATTCAAAAACGCAAATATTCTATCTAATGGACAATCAGAAGAGATTGTGACCAGTCGAAGTATGGAATTGATAATAAATAACGACAAAGGTGTCGCACTAAGTTCTCACAAGCTTCCATACGGAACTAAACTTTATGTCAATGAGAAACAAAAAATCTCTGCAGGCGACAAGTTGTTCGAGTGGGATCCCTACACGCTTCCCATAATTGCTGAAAAGGGTGGTGTGGTAAAGTTTGCTGATTTGATACCAGGTGTATCAATGAGGGAAGATGTGGACGATGCTACCGGGATATCCCAAAAAATAGTTTCAGACTGGAGATCTTCATCCAAAGGGAGTTCGTTGCAGCCTGAGATCATAATTGTTGACAAGAAAACCGGTGCACCGGTCAAGCTTGAAAATGGTAATCCTGCTGTTCATCCGATGTCTGTTGATGCGGTAATGTCAGTCGAGGACGGAAGTGAAATCCAACCTGGAGATGTGCTAGCAAGAATACCTCGGGAAGGGGCAAAGACCAAAGATATAACGGGCGGTCTGCCGAGGGTTGCCGAATTGTTTGAGGCTCGAAGACCTAAAGATCATGCTATAATTGCTGAGAAAGATGGATATGTGCGGTTTGGGAAAGACTACAAAAACAAAAGAATAATCGCTATAGTACCTGATGGTAACGAGGATGAGGCCGTTGAATATTCGGTGCCAAAGGGAAAACATATTCCTGTGCAAGAAGGAGATTTTGTAAAAAAAGGTGAGTACATAATGGATGGAAATCCAGCTCCCCATGACATTTTAACAATCATGGGGGTAGAAGCTCTTGCGGAATATATGATAAACGAAGTTCAGGATGTGTATAGGCTGCAAGGGGTTAAGATAAACGATAAACACATAGAGGTTATCGTTAGGCAAATGCTCCAAAAGTGGGAGATTACAGATAGTGGCGGAACTATATTGCTTAAAGGCGAGCAGGTTGATAAAGCTGAATTTTTAGAAGCTAACGAAAAAGCGCTTGAACAAGGTTTGCAGCCAGCTAAGGGTGGGCCAGTATTGCTCGGGATAACAAAAGCAAGTCTGCAGACAAGAAGCTTCATATCCGCGGCCTCATTCCAAGAAACAACTAGAGTATTAACAGAGGCATCGACTCAAGGCAAAAAGGACAAGCTTATAGGTCTTAAAGAGAACGTTATTGTCGGAAGGCTGATTCCAGCAGGTACGGGTGGCTCTGCTAGAGATATTCGAAAAGTGGCCGCAATGCGTGATTTGCAAATAATTAATGAGCGGTCTGAGGCGGAAAATATGGAAAGAGAGGTTGTAGATACTGGTGAAGACATAGAAAAAACTTAAATTGGAAGGTATAAAAGACACACCATGCAAGTTTAGTATTATTTGGTGTTGACAGTTATCAATTAAGTTTATAAGTTCGCGCAAATTCATTGAATCCGTGACTAAATATTCAAAAATTTAAAAGGCATGATTACGACTCAGTAATCCTCTGCAGCAAGAAAAAAAAGGTCCTCGTTGATCTACTCGAAGGAAGGTTAAGGGCAGATATGCCAACTATACAACAGTTGATAAGAAAACCAAGAAAGCCTAGAACTTACAGGCAAAAGTCTATGCATCTACAAGCATGCCCACAAAAAAGGGGTGTTTGTACTAGGGTTTACACAACGACTCCCAAAAAGCCTAATTCAGCTATGAGAAAGGTGGCGAAGGTCAGGTTAACGAATGGTTATGAGGTAATTTCTTACATACCAGGGGAGGCGCATAATCTACAAGAGCACTCTGTGGTGTTGATTAGAGGTGGAAGAGTTAAAGATTTGCCCGGCGTCCGTTACCATGTTCTAAGAGGGGTGTTAGACACTCAGGGAGTTAAAGATAGAAAGCAGCGCAGATCAAAGTATGGCGCAAAGAAACCAAAATAGGCGAACTAAAAGATGTCACGTAGAAGAAGAGCGGAGAAGAGAGAAATACTACCAGATCCAAAGTTTAAGGATCTTGTATTGTCAAAGTTCATGAATAACCTGATGTTTGATGGGAAAAAGTCAATTTCGGAAAAAATTGTTTATGGAGCGTTTGATGAGATTGAGAGCAAGATGAGAAGACCTCCACTAGAGGTTTTTCATGAAGCGCTTGATAATATAAAACCCTCAATAGAAGTTAGATCGCGCAGAGTAGGTGGAGCCACCTATCAGGTGCCTGTAGAGGTAAGGCCGCAACGCAGAGAGGCGCTCGCTATCCGTTGGCTCATAAAGGCCTCTAGGGATAGGAATGAAAAAACGATGAAAGATAGATTGGCGTCCGAGTTAATAGACGCAGTTAACACTAGAGGTTCAGCTGTTAAAAAGAAGGAAGATACCCATAAAATGGCGGAAGCTAATAAGGCTTTCAGTCATTACAGGTGGTAATTAAAGAGTAACAAATATGGCTAGAGAATACACTTTAAACTTATACAGAAACTTTGGCATTATGGCCCATATAGATGCAGGAAAAACGACTTGCACCGAAAGGATTCTTTATTATACGGGTAAGTCCCATAAAATCGGCGAAGTCCACGATGGAGCCGCGACAATGGATTGGATGGAGCAGGAGCAGGAAAGAGGTATAACAATAACCTCTGCCGCCACAACCACCTTTTGGGAAAGAACGGAAGATGGTGAAAACGCGGTTTCGCCAAAACATAGATTTAATATTATTGACACTCCTGGTCACGTTGACTTCACGATTGAAGTGGAAAGGTCGCTGGCAGTGTTAGATGGTGCCGTTTGTGTGCTAGATGCTAATGCGGGTGTTGAGCCCCAGACTGAAACCGTTTGGAGACAAGCTGATAGATACAAAGTACCTCGAATTGTATTTGTTAACAAAATGGATAAAATAGGAGCCGATTATTACCAGTGTGTAAGGATGATAAAAGAACGAACGGGCGCAACCCCTTGCCCCATTCAATTACCGATTGGGTCTGAGTCAAATCTCGAAGGGTTGATAGATCTCGTTACAATGAAAGAATGGACCTGGGCTGGGGAAGATCTCGGGGCAAGTTGGACATGCCAAGAGGTTAGGCCTGAATTGCTTGAATCCGCTGAAAAGCATAGAGGTGAGATGATAGAGATAGCAGTTGAGATGGACGATGAAGCAATGGAGAAATATCTCGAAGGTGAAGAACCAGATGAAGCAACTTTGAGAGATCTTTTACGTAAGGGAACACTAAATATGACGTTTGTCCCAGTCCTATGCGGATCTGCCTTCAAAAACAAGGGGGTTCAGCCGCTTTTAAATGCCGTCATAGACTATTTACCAGGCCCTTTGGACGTGCCTGCGTACATGGGATTCAAGCCAGGCGATGAGACTGAAACAAGAGATATAGAAAGATCTGCTGATGATGGCCAGCCATTTTCTGGACTCGCTTTTAAGATAATGAATGATCCATTTGTTGGGTCCCTAACCTTCACCAGAATATATTCTGGGGTGATAAAAAAAGGCGACAGTTTTCTGAATTCAACGAAGGGTAAGAAGGAGCGCGTTGGGCGAATGATGATGATGCATTCTAACAATAGGGAGGAGATTGACGAAGCCTACGCAGGAGACATAATTGCGCTTGCAGGCCTAAAAGATACAACAACTGGAGACACAATATGTGATTTAGGTAAGCCTGTTGTTTTGGAGACTATGACCTTTCCTGACCCGGTGATAGAAATTGCCGTTGAACCTAAAACTAAGAATGATCAGGAGAAGATGTCAGCGGGCCTTCAGAGATTGGCGGCAGAAGATCCATCTTTTAGAGTTGAGACTGATTTAGAGTCAGGGCAGACGATCATGAAAGGTATGGGTGAACTTCATCTAGATATTTTAGTTGACAGGCTAAAGAGAGAGTTCAAAGTAGAGGCTAATATAGGGGCTCCACAGGTTGCTTATCGGGAAACAATAAGTAATGAGGCGGAAATTGATTACACCCATAAAAAACAGTCTGGAGGAGCTGGGCAGTTTGCGAGAGTAAAGTTAGTCATATCGCCAACAGATCCCGGTGAAGGGTATTCATTTGAAAGTAAAATAGTAGGAGGATCAGTCCCAAAAGAATACATACCGGGGGTAGAAAAAGGGATCCAATCCGTAATGGATAGTGGTCCATTGGCAGGCTTTCCCGTAATTGACTTTAAGGTGGCATTGATCGATGGTGCTCAACACGATGTGGACTCTAGTGTGCTCGCATTCGAAATCGCTTCGAGAGCTGCAATGAGAGACGGGCTGAAAAAAGCTGGGGCAAAGCTTTTGGAGCCAATTATGAAGGTGGAAGTTGTAACTCCAGATGAATATACAGGTAATATTATAGGTGATCTTACATCCCGACGGGGGATGGTTACGGGGCAGGAAACAAGAGGAAATGCAATAGTAGTTAACGCACTTGTGCCACTTGCTAATATGTTTGGATACATAAACAATCTGAGGTCTATGTCGTCAGGACGTGCTCAATTTACTATGATATTTGAGAAGTATGAGTCTGTACCCTCAAATATTTCCGAAGAAATACAAGCCAAGTTTGCTTAAAACCAAAAACGAATTCTAGAGAAGAGGAGAAAAAAATGGCAAAAGAAAAATTCGAACGGAACAAACCTCACGTTAACGTAGGGACGATAGGGCACGTTGATCACGGAAAGACAACGCTCACCGCAGCTATTACTAAGCAGTTTGGAGACTTCAAAGCATACGATCAAATTGATAATGCTCCAGAAGAGAAAGCTAGAGGGATAACGATATCAACAGCGCATGTTGAGTATGAAACTGAATCCCGACATTATGCACACGTTGACTGTCCTGGACACGCGGACTACGTCAAAAACATGATTACTGGTGCTGCGCAAATGGATGGGGCCATTTTGGTGGTCAATGCAGCTGATGGACCAATGCCGCAAACAAGAGAGCATATTCTGTTGGCAAGACAAGTTGGAGTTCCAGCTCTTGTCGTTTTTTTAAATAAGGTTGATCAGGTAGACGATCCGGAGCTTTTAGAGTTGGTAGAGATGGAAGTCAGGGAATTACTGTCTTCTTATGAGTTTCCAGGAGATGATATTCCGATTATTTCAGGGTCAGCTTTGGCTGCTTTGGAAGATAGAGACGAAGAAATTGGGGCCAAGAAAATTGCGGAGCTTATGAAAGCTGTTGACGACGCGATACCTACTCCTGATAGACCCATTGATCAGCCATTTCTGATGCCTATTGAGGACGTTTTTTCTATATCCGGCCGAGGTACAGTTGTTACGGGGAGAGTTGAGCGCGGAGTTATCAATAATGGTGACGAAATAGAAATTGTAGGGATCAGAGAAACAACAAAGACCGTGTGTACTGGTGTAGAGATGTTCAGAAAGCTTTTGGATAGGGGAGAAGCTGGTGATAACATCGGTGCTCTTCTCAGAGGCACAGAACGGGAAGGAGTTGAACGTGGACAATGTCTTGTTAAGCCCGGTTCCGTTACCCCGCACACAAAGTTTGAAGCTGAGGCTTACATACTGACAAAGGATGAAGGCGGAAGACATACGCCGTTTTTTGGTAATTATAGACCACAATTTTATTTTCGAACAACAGATGTCACCGGAACTGTTCAGCTTCCCTCAGGAACAGAGATGGTAATGCCTGGTGACAATTTAAAGTTTGAGGTGGAACTCATCGCTCCAATAGCAATGGAAGAAAAGCTAAGATTTGCTATAAGAGAAGGTGGCAGGACTGTCGGAGCCGGCGTCGTATCTAAGATAATAGAATAGAAAGATACAAAGATGCAAAATCAAAGTATACGAATAAGGTTAAAGGCTTTCGACTATCGAGTGTTAGATACTAGTACGCAGGAAATTGTTTCGACAGCAAAGCGGACTGGAGCACAGGTTCGTGGGCCGATACCTTTACCTAATAAAATAGAAAAGTATACGGTTCTGAGAAGTCCGCACATAGACAAAAAGAGTAGGGAGCAATTTGAGATGCGGACCCACAAAAGACTTATGGACATTGTCGATCCAACCCCTCAAACTGTTGATGCCCTCATGAAGCTCGATTTAGCGGCGGGTGTGGACGTAGAAATTAAACTTTGAAGTAAAGAAAGAGATCAATCGTATGCGTACGGGTGTTATTGCAAAGAAGATAGGAATGTCTCGGATTTTCAACGATGATGGCAGGCAGATACCTGTCACTGTTCTATTGTTGGATGACCTGAAAGTGGTAGCCAGAAAAACGATGGAAAAGGATGGTTATACTGCGGTGCAACTGGGATCTGGTTTGGCAAAAGCCAAAAACGTAAGTAAACCCATGAGAAGCTACTTCGCAGCCTCCAAGGTAGAAGCTAAAAGGGTTTTGAAAGAGTTTAGAGTGTCAAGTGAAAATCTCATTGACGTGGGGTCGCAAATAACGGCAAAGCATTATGTAGAAGGACAATTTGTTGATGTGTCCGGAGTTTCAATTGGCAAAGGCTTTGCAGGTGCAATGAAGAGACATAATTTTGGAGGACTAAGGGCCAGTCACGGCGTTTCCATTTCCCATCGGTCCCATGGTTCAACGGGCCAGTGTCAGGACCCAGGCCGAGTTTTTAAAGGAAAAAAAATGGCTGGGCATATGGGGTCAAGAAAGGTCACAACACAGAATCTGGAAGTTGTTAGTACTAATGAAGAGACTGGATTGATATTAGTCAGAGGTGCAGTTCCTGGTGCCAGAGGAGGATGGGTAACGATTTCTGACGCAGTAAAAAAGCCAGCGAATAAAGACGCTCCAATGCCAGCATCTTTAAAAGAGAAAAGCTCGGAGAGCTTAGAAAAGAAGCAGCCTGAAGTTAGTTCTTCTATGGCAGAGAGCTCTGCATCTGAAAAGGTAAAAGACGATGAAAGCTGAACTTCTAAACGTAAGTACCGGTAAAGTTAAGCCTTTCAATTTATCTGACGGTATTTTTTCATTGGAGCCTAGAAAAGATATTTTAAATAGGGTTGTTAGATGGCAATTAGCTAAGAAGCAGCAGGGAAGCCATTCTGTTAAAACAAGATCAGAGGGGAGCTATTCAAAGGCTAAGATTTATCGACAAAAGGGAACAGGTGGAGCCAGACACGGCGATAGGAATGCCCCAATTTTTAGAAAAGGGGGCGTTTATAAAGGGCCTAAGCCTAGAGACCATAGTCATGACTTGAATAAAAAATTTAGAAAATTGGGATTAAAGCATGCCTTATCCAGTAAAATTTCAACAGGAAAGATAGTATTTATAGAGGATTTAAAATCGAACTTTGAAAAGACGAAAGACTTGGTGAAAATTTTCGATTTGTATGGCTGGCGCAACCTATTGATCATAGATGATCAAGAAAACGCTAGAAATCTATCTAGGTTTACTAAGAGGTTGGCTAACCGGGATGTGTTGAGTGTTAATGGGATTAATGTTTACGACATATTGAGAAAAGAGCACTTGGTAATAACATCTGCAGCGCTAAAGCAGTTGGAGGAAAAGCTCCAATGAAGAGTAATTATGATATAATTCGCCGCCCCATAATCACTGAAAAAGCAACCCTGGCCTCTGAAGTTGGAGGTGTAGTTTTTGAAGTTTCTATGGGGTCAAACAAAGCTCAAATCAAGAATGCTATTGAGGATTTGTTTAAGGTAAAAGTAAAGGCTGTTAATACATCCATATCAAAAGGTAAGAGGAAGCGCTTTCGTGGCCGAATGGGAAAGCAACGAGACATAAAGAGAGCTTATGTGATGTTAGAGGAAGGTAACACAATTGATGTTACTTCAGGTTTATAGGAAGGTATTGAGGAACAAAGATGGCGTTAAAAAGTTATAAACCAACATCCCCAGGGCAAAGAGGCCTTGTTCTAGTTGATAAGTCAGACCTTTGGAAGGGAAGGCCGGAGAAAACGCTAACTAGAGGCTTAACGAAAAAAGGCGGACGGAATAATTTTGGACGGATAACAGTAAGGCACCAGGGCGGGGGTGCTAAAAGGTTGTATAGGGAAATAGATTTTAAAAGATCAAAAACAGATATGAATGCAACGGTCGAGAGAATTGAATACGATCCGAATAGATCAGCTTTCATAGCGCTAATTGTTTATGAGGATAAACAGAGATCTTATATTCTAGCCCCTCAGAGGCTTAAAGCCGGTGACGTTGTAATATCTGCAGAAAAAGCCGATGTAAAGCCAGGAAACGCGATGCCGTTTTCGAGTATGCCAGTAGGCACGATAGTGCACAACATAGAATTCAAACAGGGTAAAGGCGGACAAATCGCAAGGTCCGCTGGTGCTTACGCACAATTTATTGGTAGAGACGGAGGCTACGCACAATTGAGGTTGTCTTCAGGGGAGGTCCGAGTAGTGAGGCAAGAGTGTATGGCGACAGTAGGAGCGGTTTCCAACCCAGACAATTCAAACCAAAATCTTGGGAAGGCAGGAAGATCAAGATACTTAGGCAGAAGGCCAACAGTTCGTGGAGTTGTTATGAACCCAATTGATCACCCGCATGGTGGAGGAGAAGGCCGGACTTCAGGTGGAAGGCACCCTGTTACCCCCTGGGGTAAGCCTACCAAGGGAGCAAAAACTCGGTCCAATAAAGATACTGATAAATACATCATACGATCAAGACACTTAAAGAAGAAAGGAAGGAGATAACATGGCTAGATCTGCGTGGAAAGGACCATTTGTTGACTCCCATCTTCTAAAAAAAGCTGAGATAGTTAGAGAAAAAGGAAGCAAAGAAGTTATTAAGACTTGGTCTAGAAGATCCACTATATTGCCACAATTTGTAGGTTTGACATTTGGCGTTTATAACGGACGTAAGCATATACCGGTTATGGTTTCAGAAGAAATGATAGGTCAAAAGTTAGGCGAATATAGTCCAACGCGAACTTACTATGGTCACGCATCTGATAAGAAAGCTAAGAGGAAATAAAACGATGTCTAAAGAAAAGAATGCTCGTAGAGTAGCAGAAAATGAAGCGATGGCAAAACTAAGGATGATCAAGACCAGTCCTCAAAAGCTTAACTTGGTAGCTCAACTTATTAGAAACAAGCCTGTAGCAAAAGCGCTATCTGATCTTAGGTTTTCTAAGAAGAGGGTAGCAAAAGATGTGTCTAGCTGTTTGCAAAGCGCTATAGCAAATGCTGAAAACAACCACGGGCTTGACGTAGACGAGCTGGTTGTTCAAAGCGCCTATGTCGGGAAGAACATGGTGCTGAAAAGAGGGCGCCCACGTGCAAGAGGTCGCTATGGAAGAATTCTAAAGCCTTTTAGTCAGATCACAATAGTTGTTAGAGAGAATAGAGAAGAGGAATAAGCCGATGGGACAGAAAATAAATCCTATAGGGTTGCGGCTACAGGTTAATAGAACTTGGGAAAGTGTATGGTTCGCTGGAAGACGTGAGTTTGGCGACTTGTTACACCAAGATTTGCAGATTCGGAAGTACGTTAAGGCAAACTGTAGCCAAGCAGGTATTAGTCGTGTGGTTATCGAAAGACCACACAAAAAGTGCAGGGTCACAATACATGCTGCCAGGCCAGGAGTTATAATAGGGAAAAAAGGCTCTGATATAGAGACTTTAAGAACTTCTCTTTCCAAATTGACCGGAAGTGAGCTGTTACTAAATGTTATGGAAGTTAGAAAACCGGAAACGGATGCGGCTCTTGTGGCTGAGAGCATTGCTCAGCAGCTTGAGAGAAGAGTATCTTTTAGGAGAGCAATGAAGAGAGCGGTTCAAAACGCAATGCGTATGGGAGCGCTGGGCATAAGGGTAGATATATCAGGCCGTTTAGGTGGAGCTGAAATAGCAAGGACTGAATGGTATTCAGAAGGAAGAGTACCGCGACATACACTTCGTGCCGACATTGATTACTGTATTGCCGAAAGTAGTACAGCCTATGGAATCATAGGTGTGAAGGTATGGATCTTCAAAGGTGAAATTATGGAGCATGATCCATCAGCAAGAGATAAAAGGTTAAGTGAACTAAAAGAAAGTTCTTCCAGAATACAAAAAAACACTAACATTTCCCAGGAAAGAGCAAGCTAAAAATGTTACAACCAAAAAAAACAAAGTTTCGCAAGCAACATAAGGGCCGGATACATGGTTTAGCCAAAGGGGGTTTTGCTGTAAACTTTGGAAGTTATGCATTGAAGGCCACGGAACCTGAGAGAATAACCGCAAGACAGATCGAAGCTGCTAGGAGAGCTCTAACAAGGCATATGAAGAGGCAAGGTAGAGTATGGATAAGAATTTTTCCTGATGTCCCTGTTACTGCTAAGCCGATAGAAGTAAGAATGGGTAAAGGGAAAGGGTCTGTTGATCGATGGGTTGCAAAGGTTAAACCTGGAAGAATTATGTTTGAAGTTGATGGTGTGTCTGAGTCAATAGCGAAGGAGGGTTTGCGGTTAGCTGCAATGAAGCTACCTGTAAAAACTCGCTTCGTTAGTAGGCAAGACTGGTAGAGGTTTTAAGAGGGTTTAGAAAAATAATGAAAATTAACGATTTAAAGGATAAAAGTGCTGACGAGCTAAAAGGCGAGCTTGATAAGCTCAAAAAGGAAGCGTTTAACCTTAGGTTCCAGAAGGCAGGCGGCCAACTCGAAAATACTGCTAGAGTTAGGTTTGTAAGGCGCTCAATTGCCCAGGTATTAACGGTGCTTAATTCCAAAGCCGAGAAAGTATAGATGGAGATTTAGATGCCAAAAAGAGTATTACAAGGAACCATAGTAAGCACACTTAACAAAGATACACTGACGGTTTCCGTTGAAAGAAGATTTAAGCACCCTGTTCTTAAAAAAACGATAAGAAGATCAAAAAAATATCGAGCCCATGGTGATAATAGTTCTTACAAATTGGGAGACATCGTAAAGATACAAGAAACGGCGCCTATTTCTAAGACAAAGAGATGGGAAGTTATTCAGTAGGACTTAAGTAAATTAATCGAAACCAAGGCGAGATAGCCTAAAGGTCGGGAGAAAAATATGATACAAATGCAAAGCAACCTTGAGGTTGCCGACAACTCAGGTGCTAAGAGAGTTCAATGCATAAAAGTGCTGGGTGGTGCTAAGAGAAAGTACGCCTCAGTGGGCGACGTGATAGTTGTGACTATCAAGGAAGCTATACCGAGAGGCAAAGTCAAGAAAGGTGAAGTAAGGAGAGCTGTAATTGTTAGAACTGCGAAGCAAATCCAAAGGCAGGATGGAAGTTCAATTAAATTTGATACGAACGCAGCTGTCTTACTAAGTAACTCAGGGGAACCGATCGGAACACGGATCTTTGGACCTGTTGTCAGGGAATTGAGATTAAAGAAGTTTATGAAAATTGTATCATTAGCCCCGGAGGTACTGTAATGGCTGCAAGAATAAAAAAAGGCGATAGTGTCATAGTGTTGGCCGGAAAAGATAAGGGCAAGAGAGGTCAAGTAACAGAAATTATAACCAAATTAAACAAAGTTGTTGTTGAGGGTGTAAACTCCGTTATTACGCATAAAAAACAAACCAAAGATAGTGCAGGTGGAAGGATACCCAAAAATGCTCCTGTGCATTTGTCAAATGTTGCTTTATTGGACCCCAAAAATGATGTAGCAACACGGGTTGGGTTTGTCATTAAGGATGGAAAAAAAATAAGAGTAGCTAAGAAATCCGGGGAGTTAATAGATGGATAATTACAAACCTCGTTTGGAAAAGCTGTATCTAGAGAAATACCAGTCAAGCTTGAAAGATCAGTTCAAATATAAAAATGATCTGATGATTCCAAAAATTGACAAAGTGGTTTTAAATATGGGAATTGGAGAGGCTGTCGCAGACACAAAGAAAGTTAAATCCGCGCATAATGATTTGATGCTCATTGCAGGCCAACTTCCTGTCTTCACCAAGGCAAAAAAATCTATTGCCGGCTTCAAAGTGAGGGAAGGCATGCAGCTTGGAGCAAAAGTGACTTTAAGAAGGTCAAGAATGTATGAATTTATTGATCGCTTGATTAATGTTGCTATGCCAAGAGTAAGAGATTTTAGAGGGTTATCGCCTAAAAGTTTTGACGGTCGAGGCAATTACGCTCTCGGCATCAAAGAGCACATAGTGTTTCCAGAAATTGACTTCGACAAAGTAGATGAGATTTGGGGGCTCGACGTTGTTGTATGCACCTCAGCGAAATCAGATGATGAAGCCAAGTTTTTACTTGGTTTATTTAATTTCCCTTTTAGAGATTAGGATAGAAAAGTTATGGCAAAAGTTTCAATGGTAAATAGACAAATCAAACGTGAAAAGCTGGTCCAAAAGTTTGCAAAAAAGCGTGAGGAGCTTAAAAAAATATCAAGGGATTCATCTTTAACCAATGAAGAACGCTTTAAGGCTCGCCTAGCTTTAGCCAAGTTGCCAAGGAACTCGAGTCCTACTAGGTTGCACAATAGGTGCGCCATCACGGGAAGACCAAAGGGCTATTACAGGAAGCTCAAAATGTCAAGAATAGCCCTACGAGAGCTAGCCTCGGCAGGCGAAATTCCTGGTATGATTAAGTCCAGCTGGTAAGGAGGAATTGACATGACAATGACCGATCCATTAGGTGATATGCTAACAAGGATAAGAAACGCTCAAATGAGAAGAAAGCAGTTTGTTGTTACTCCAAACTCAAAGTTGCGGGCATGGGTTTTAGATGTGTTGAAGAGCGAGGGCTACATTAAGAGCTATGAAATTGAAAAGACTCCGTCCGGTACGGATACAATAAAAGTCTCTTTGAAATATTTTGATGGAGAGCCAGTAATTAAAGAACTTAAACGCGTATCAACACCGGGTCGACGAGTTTATTTAGGGGTGGATAACCTTCCAACAGTTAGACAAGGTTTGGGGGTAGCAGTTGTTTCTACTTCAAAAGGTATAATGTCGGACTCCCAAGCTCGTCAATCAAGAGTTGGTGGAGAAGTTTTGTGTACTGTTTTTTAAGGATTTGTTATGTCAAGGATAGGAAAAAAGCCGATTGAAATTCCAGCTGGTGTCGAAGCCACTCTTAAAGATGGCACTATTGAAGTAAAAGGCGCTCTTGGTTCAAGATCTTTTGATTTTTCAGAAAAACTGAATGTTGATATTGTTGATCAAAGTATTTCAGTTAAACCTAAGAACTTAGAGAAGGAAACAAGACAACTTTGGGGCATGTCGAGGTCACAAATTGCAAATATTGTATACGGAGTAAATACAGGATTTTCAAAAGAGCTAGAAATAAATGGAGTTGGTTACAGAGCTGCTGTACAGGGCAAAATCCTTAAATTGTCCTTGGGCTATTCTCATGATGTGGATTTCGATATCCCAGATGATGTGAAGATTACCTGTGCAAAGCCTACAGAGATCAAGGTAGAAGGAATAGATCAGCAGGTGGTTGGAGAGGTTGCTGCAAAAATTCGAGCTTGGAGGGCTCCCGAGCCATATAAAGGAAAGGGAATAAGGTACAAAGGCGAATACATTTTTGCTAAAGAGGGAAAGAAGAAATAGGAGCTAACAATGACAACACGTAAGGTAAAACTGTTTAAGAAAAGATCATTGAGGGTCAGAAATAAATTGAAGAAAACTGGCTATGGTAAATGCAGACTGTCTGTTCATAGATCTTCAAAAAATATATATGCTCAAGTAATAGATGACAGGCTAGGAACGACATTGGCTTCTGTGTCATCATTAGAAAAGAGTTTAGGAGTAGTTGGAAAAAACAATATTGAAGTTGCAGCAAAGCTTGGAAAGGAAATTGCCTCAAGAGCTATTAAAAAAGGGATTAAAGAAGTAGTATTTGATAGAGGAGGACTACTTTATCATGGTAAAGTCAAGGCGTTAGCAGATGCCGCTAGAGAAAATGGATTAAAACTATAAGGATTGGAACTTTGGAAGATAAGAGAAAATTAGAAAGAGATGATTCGGAATTTGCAGATAGGTTAGTTGCAATAAACCGCGTCTCAAAAACGGTAAAAGGCGGTAAAAGGTTTGGATTTGCAGCTTTAGTCGTCGTAGGTGATCAAAAAGGTAGAGTTGGTTACGGTAAAGGAAAAGCTAAGGAAGTTCCAGAAGCAATTCGTAAAGCTACGGAACAAGCTAAAAGAAAGACAGTAAAAGTTCCGTTAAGAGAAGGCAGGACACTTCATCATGACATTGATGGTCGGCACGGTGCGGGAAGGGTGGTAATGAGAAGTGCAAAGGCTGGAACAGGCATTATAGCCGGCGGGCCCATGCGTGCCGTCTTTGAAATGCTAGGAATTCAGGATATTGTAGCCAAGTCATTAGGGTCACAAAATCCTTATAACATGATCAGAGCTACCATTAGTGGATTGACAAAAGAGTGGAGTCCCAGAATGGTTGCTCAACGACGAGGCAAAAAAGTTGCCGAGATAACTTCTAGGTAATGGTAAATTTATGAATAAGAAGATAAAAATAAAAAAAGTAGGCTCTTTAATACGTCAGCCACAAAATCAGATAAGAATCGTTAAAGGTTTAGGTCTAAGAAAAACCAATTCGGTAAGGGAAATAGAGGATACACCAGCTACCAGGGGAATGTTGTCTAAGGTAGCCCATTTGGTCAAGGTTATAGATTAAAATAAGGGAAGTAAAAGAATATGCGTTTAAATGATATTGCAGATAATCCTGGTGCTGTAAAAAAGAGGGTAAGAGTAGGACGGGGCCCTGGCTCTGGCAAAGGCAAAACTGGTGGCCGTGGAATTAAGGGTCAGAAATCTAGATCTGGGGTCTCTATAAAGGCCTTTGAAGGAGGGCAGATGCCTCTTTATCAAAGACTGCCCAAGCGAGGCTTCAATTCTAGAAATTCAAAGAAATTAAATGATCAAGTTAATCTTGGGTCAATACAGAAGTTAATTGATACAAAAAAGATCGTTGAAAACAGCACAATAGATATCGATGCACTTCGTAACGTAGGTTTGATCAACAAGAACGCGGTGTCTGTTAAGCTATTGGCGAAGGGAGCTTTGGATTCTAAAGTCAAAATTGAAGTTTCCAGTGCCTCTGAAAAAGCGAAATTGGCGGTAGAAAAATTGGGTGGCGAGCTCAAATTAATTTCTTAAAAAAGGAATATTGATCAATGGTATCTGCAGCAGAACAGATGGCAGCTAATTTGAACTGGGGATCTATTGGGAAAGCAAAGGATCTTCAAAACAGGATACTTTACGCGCTATTACTTCTTATAATATATAGGGCAGGCACTTATGTACCAGTTCCCGGAGTTGATGCAGAACAATTAAAAGCCTTTTTTGAACAAAATGCTCAAGGTATCGGTGGAATGCTCAATATGTTTACGGGAGGAGCTGTAGGGAGGATGGCAGTATTTGCTCTTGGAATAATGCCGTATATAACCTCTTCTATTATCATGCAATTGTTGACCTCCATGGTTCCCTATCTTGAACAACTAAAGAAAGAGGGTGAACAAGGTAGACAAAAAATAAACCAATATACGAGATATGGTACAGTGATTTTGGCTTTCTTTCAGGCATGGGGGATTGCTGCTGGGATCGAGTCACAGGGTCTCGCATCAGAACCGGGGCTTTTCTTTCGTGTATCCTGCGTCGTTACTCTGGTTGGAGGAACAATGCTCTTAATGTGGCTTGGCGAACAGATAACACAAAGAGGTATAGGAAATGGTATCTCTTTAATTATTTACGTAGGTATAATTGCTGAGCTTCCTGGTGCGCTAGGACAGTTTTTTGCTTCCGGGCGATCTGGTGCCTTAAGTGCATTTACAATCATCTTTCTTGTACTTGTGGTAATCGCAGTGATTGGTTTCGTCGTTTTCGTAGAGAGAGCTTTACGTAAAGTCCCTCTTCAATACCCTAGAAGACAGGTCGGGATGAAAATATTTGAAGGTGAAAACTCCAACCTTCCTGTGAAAGTCAATCCCTCTGGCGTAATACCTGCTATCTTTGCCTCATCTCTGTTGCTACTGCCCACAACCTTAACTGCTTTTTCCGCTAACGATAGCTCCGGTTTTGTCGGCTTTGTAGCGGCTTACTTGGGCCCCGGGCAGTTTCTCTATTATTTGTTCTTTGGAGGCATGATTATTTTCTTCGCTTATTTTTACACTCTGAACGTATCTTTCAAACCGGAAGAGGTTGCAGAAAATATTAAGAAGCAAGGGGGGTTCGTGCCAGGTATAAGACCTGGACCAAAAACAGCAGAATATCTTGAGTATGTTATTGTTAGAGTATTAGTAGTGGGTTCTCTTTATTTGGCTGCAGTTTGTTTGCTACCAGAATTCTTACGAGCACAGATGAATGTTCCATTTTATTTTGGTGGCACTTCAGTATTAATAGTAGTATCTGTAACTTTGGATACCGTTGCTCAATTACAATCCCATCTTCTAGCATATCAGTATGAGGGTCTCATTGAGAAGTCTCGCTTGGGTAGAAAAAGTAAAAGGCAGAGTAGGTTTAGAAGATGATTATAATATTATTCGGACCGCCGGGTGCTGGGAAAGGAACACAGGCTGAAAGATTAGTTGATAAACACAATCTTATGCAACTATCGACTGGCGATATGCTTAGGGATGCGATTGCAAGAGGAAGTGACCTTGGTATTAAAGCAAAGGCCATTATGGATAAGGGTGAGCTAGTTTCTGACGGAATTATAATATCAATGATTAGTGAGAAAATACAAGGCAATAAAGGCAGAGGCTTTATTTTCGATGGATTTCCACGTAATTTAGAGCAGGCCAAAGCATTAGATGTAATGCTAGAAAAGCTTAGTTTGAGTTTAGATCTAGTCATTGAAATTGTGGTAAAGGATGACGTTTTAATAAACAGAATTGAAAAGCGCGTACGGGAAAGCCAACACGCAAGAAGTGACGACAACGAAGAAGTTCTTAAGAATAGGCTAAATGTTTATCATCAAAGTACAGAAAAGATAAAACCGTATTATGTGGCTCAGAAGAAGCTCGTTAAAATAGATGGGATAAGGAGCATTGAACAGGTCAGCAATGAAATTGAGGGCTACATTGTTGATATAGTTAAACAATAGAGCCGATAACTTATTTTGTGCTAGTTGCGAAAAGAAAAAAAGATATTTGAAGGAATAAGAGAAATAATTTATTGATCTATTGACGTTATTTATATAAGCGTTATAAAGACATTCTGATCAATTGAATGGATGAAACATATTTAATCGGAGAGTAAAATGGCTAGAATAGCCGGAATTAATTTGCCTACAAATAAGAGAGTTCTTGTTGCTCTGACCTACATACATGGAATAGGTAAAGTCACCTCACAAAAAATATGCGAGTCTGCTGGTGTAAACATGTCTACTAGGGTAAATGAGCTTTCGGAGCAAGAAGTCGCCTCTATAAGACAAAATATAGATGGCAACGTGGTTGTTGAGGGCGATTTACGAAGGGAGCGCACAATTAATATAAAGCGATTGATGGATCTCGGGTGTTATAGAGGTTTAAGGCACAGACGAGGTCTGCCAGTGAGAGGTCAGAGAACACATACAAATGCGAGAACGAGGAAAGGACCAGCAAAAGCGATAGCTGGTAAGAAAAAGTAGACGGAAGAGTATATGGTTAAGAAAAAAAAGAAAGAAAAGAAAAACATTACAACAGGAATTGCACATATCAATTCCAGCTTTAATAACACAAAGGTTCTTATTTCTGATGTGCAGGGAAATGCCATAGCTTGGTCTTCAAGCGGAACAATGGGGTTTAAGGGATCCAGAAAGGCAACACCATATGCTGCTCAGTTGGCAGCAGAGGATGCTGGGAAAAAGGCACAGGAACACGGCATGAGATCTCTTGATGTGCATGTTCAAGGTCCTGGCTCCGGCCGAGAGTCGGCATTAAGAGCATTATCTGCTATAGGAATGAATGTGACATCGATTAGAGATGTTACTCCTATTGCGCACAATGGATGTAGACCACCAAAGAGACGACGTGTCTAAAGACATATCGTAAATAATTATAACCTCGGGAACGCTTAGCTGTAAAGGATCGAGCTAAGGTAAGAATGGAGGACTAGATGATCCACAAAAACTGGCACGAACTTATAAAACCTTCTGGTTTAAATCTTTTAAATGACGAACAAAATCAAAACTTTGCAACAATTGTTGTTGAGCCACTTGAAAGGGGCTTCGGACTTACTTTAGGGAACGCTCTCAGAAGAACACTGCTTTCATCTTTGCAAGGGGCTGCGATAACCTCTGTGAAGATAAACAGCGTGTTACACGAATTTTCGTCAATCCCAGGCGTGCGAGAAGACGTCACCGACATAGTATTGAATTTAAAAGCAATTGCGGTCGGAATGGAAGTTGAAGGTCCAAAAAAATTAAGTTTGAAAGAGCAAGGTCCAAAAGCAGTAACCGCCGGCGATATAATCGAAACAAATGGTATTAGTATTTTAAATAAAGATGCAATCATATGTCAGTTAGATGAGGGAGGCTCTCTGGATATGGAACTGACAGTTGATACCGGTAAAGGATATGTGCCAGGTGATAAACACCGAGATGAGGACGTGGCTATTGGTTTAATTTCGGTCGATGCAATGTTTTCTCCGGTAAGAAAAGTGTCTTACAAAGTGGACTCCACGCGAGAAGGCCAGGTGCTTGATTACGACAAATTATCTTTATCTATAGAGACTGATGGATCAATAAGCCCCGAAGATGCAATAGCATTTGCCGCCCGAATTTTACAAGACCAGCTTACTATTTTTGTAAATTTTGACGAGCCCGAAGCTGAAGAAATTGCTAGCGAAGAAGATGAATTAGCTTTTAATCCGCTTTTATTAAAGAAGGTTGAAGAGCTCGAATTGTCTGTTCGATCAGCAAATTGTTTAAAGAACGATAATATCGTTTACATCGGTGACTTGATACTAAAAACGGAATCAGAGATGCTGAGAACGCCCAACTTTGGCAGAAAGTCCCTTAACGAAATTAAGGAAGTGCTTACTTCAATGGGACTACATCTGGGGATGGACGTTTCTGAGTGGCCACCGGAGAATATTGAAGAGTTGGCCAAAAAGCATGAAGATCAATACTAAATAGTTATATGGAAGATGTACTATGAGACATTCACATGGTTATAGAAGGCTAAACAGAACACATGAACATAGAGCAGCCATGTTCGCAAACATGGCATGTAGCTTAATTGAACATGAACAAATCAAAACAACTCTTCCCAAGGCAAAGGAGCTGAAGCCTATTGTAGAAAAACTCATAACCCTTGCTAAGAAAGGTAATTTGCACTCTAGGAGAATATTGATATCGAGGATAAAACAGCAAGAGGCTGTCAGAAAATTATTTGATGTCTTAGCGGCACGATACAAGGATAGGAATGGAGGGTGCGTAAGAGTTCTCAAAGCAGGTCAAAGATATGGTGATATGGCAGACATGGCAATTATTGAACTCGTCGATAGAGACGAGAATGCAAAGGGTGCGGTTGATCGAAAGCGACTAGATGAGCTTGAGAGCGCTGAATCTGCGGAAACTAGCGAGTAGTTATCAACCTCTTGATGGCTAAAGGCCAAGATATTATTGTTGAAAAGGATGATCACGATTGCCGACTGAGCACATGGATTATTAGAAATAATAAGTTACTGAGCTTTAATTCCGTTAACACGCTGTGTCGGAAAGGGCTTATAAGGGTTAACGGGCTAAAAACAAAAGCATCTTATAGGTTGGTGGCAGGAGACACGGTCTGTATGCCTACGCCTTTTTCGAAGACCTTAGATAAAAAACCAAAACTAAAATTCGATCCTTTGCTTGAGAAGGAGCTTATAGATTCTGTAATTTTTAAAGATGAATATCTTATTGCTATTAACAAACCGGAGGGCTTGGCCTCACAAGGAGGAAGCTATCAGGGCGATCGCCATATTGATGCGTATAAGTCGATATTTCAATTTGATTCAAATGAAGCTCCTCGATTAATCCACAGGCTTGATAAAGATACTTCTGGGGTGTTGTTACTTGCCAGGAATGCCAAGGCCGCAAATATCTTCACCTCACTCTTCAGGCAAAAATTAGTTGAGAAAGTGTACTGGGCTCTTGTTGAAGGGGTTCCAAGAAAAAAAGAGGGTATAGTGGAAAGCTATATTGGAAAACTAGACATTTGGAGACCCAATTTTCAAAAAGACCTAGATCGAGAAAAAAGCAGCTGGAATAAAGAAAACACAAAGAAAGCTTTATCTTACTATAGAGTAATCAAGCAAGTAGGATCACAATACTCATGGTTGCAATTAAAGCCAGCTACTGGTCGTACACATCAGTTGAGAATTCATTGTGCGGAGTTGGGGACGACGATTGTGGGAGATAGAAAGTATAGGAACAGTCAATCTGGGAATTTCAAGGACTCTATCGGTTCAGAGAAGCTTTTTCTTCATGCTAAGTCACTTACCTTCATGCACCCCGTTTCAAAAAAGACAACAGTTATTGAAGCAGAGCTGCCCAAGCATATGTCTTTAGCATGGAAACGTTTTGGTTGGAGAATTTGACCAGAACTTTGGTTAAGGGCTAAATACTTATGATTATTGGAAAAGAAAAATACTGGGAAAATGTTAGGAAAGAAAAACAGGGTAATAATTTATTCCTTATTTACCTTGATGAAAAGTGTCTTAAATCTGATCAAGGAAATAATATAAAATTACCGGCACAATTAGCTGATGAGGTTGTGAGGGAGTGGAATGCAGATGGAAAAATCGATACCATAAAAAAAAGTTTTTTCACCAAATTTTGCTTTGCAGTAATTGATATGACTCAAAAAGAAAGGGAAAATGTCGTTAGTCGTCTGGTTGCATATGGAAACTGTGATCCCATTTGCTACATTGCTGACGAACCAAAAAAATTACATATAAAACAAAAAAAACTATATGATCCTCTCATCGATTGGGCACAAAAATTTCTCTCGATTAAGTTGAAAAAAGGACCAGACTTATTGTTTATTGAACAGCCGCCAGGCAACTCGGGCAGTATAAAAAAATCTTTAGAAGAGCTAGATGATTTTCATCTAAGTACGCTTCATGAGCTCACTAAAAGCTTAGGGTCTCTTTTTACCTCGTTAGCACTTTATAACCAAATCATAACTCCAGAGATTGCTTGGGAAGTTGCCAATGTTGAAGATAATTTTAGAATTGAGATTTGGGGAGAAGTTGAAGAAGAAACTTTGATAAAAAATGTAAATTTTGATCATTTCAATCAATTAGTAAAAATACTTAAAATGATTTAATTTAAATCTCATCTAGTGATTCTTGCTTGAAGAATCAGGGGTTTTTTTTATTTTCTACTCAAGGATGTCTAAAATATTGATTATTAACACTTTTTTTTTGAAAATAATTAAAAGTGGAAAAATATGTGAGAACGTTTAAACTAACGCATCTTTAAAGTGTGTATAGGTTAAGTATGTGTATACACAGAAGTTTCGAAACTTAAATCAGGTTAAAGAAGGAATAAATATGAAGAAACTATTTTTTGGAGTACTAACAGCGGTGGCTTTGGCTGCTGGTGGTACTTTTGCTGGAACATTAGATGATGTGAAAGCACGTGGGAATTTACTTTGTGGTGTGTCTACTGGTGCACCTGGATTTGCTACTGTCGATGACAGCGGTAAGGATATAGGGTTTGACGTTGATTACTGTCGAGCTTTAGCAGCAGCTATTTTTGGAGATCCAATGGCTGTTAAATTTGTCGGATTGACATCTGCTGTAAGGTTTACAGCTTTGGCAGCTGGAGAAGTTGATATTCTTGCTAGAAATACAACTTGGACATACAGTCGAGATACTGATCTGAAGCAAACATTTTTGGGCGTAAATTACTATGACGGTCAAGGCTTCATGGTTAAGAAGGAACTCGGTGTAAGCTCAGCAAAGGAACTTGATGGGGCAACAGTTTGCGTGCAGGTAGGTACGACGACTGAGCTCAACCTATCAGACTTCTTCAAGGAAAATGGTATGAGCTATGAGCCAGTGCCAACTGCAGACAACGCTGAATCGCAACAGCAATATCTTGCTGGAGCTTGTGATACATACACAACTGATGCGTCAGCATTGCACGGTACAAGAGTGAACTTAGAAAACCCAGATGATCACTTAGTGTTGCCAGAAATCATCTCGAAGGAGCCTCTCGGACCGTTGGTACGACACGGAGACGACAACTGGGCAGATATTGGTCGTTGGGTTCTAAATGCATTAGTGATTGCGGAAGAAAAAGGTATAACCAAAGCTAATATCGATAGCTGGAAAGATACAAAGGACGCTGAGATTCACAGGCTTCTTGGCACCGGTAGTGATGACATATTGGCTATGGTAGGACTGCCTAAGAACGCAATGTACAATGCGATCAAGGCGAGTGGAAACTATGGTGAGATATTTGAAAACAACCTAGGTGCTACAAGTGGCATTAACATCGAGAGAGGTGTTAACGCTTCATGGACCAAGGGTGGTATTCTTTATTCACCTCCATTCAGATGATATCGAAAACTATTAGAAAGGGGCGTTTTTGCGCCCCTTTTTTTGTTTAAAGAAAAAGAGAATATGTTTGGCGTGACGTATTAATGCAGTATGTAGTTAATTGTATTATTGATAAAAATGACGGTATTCACAACATAATTTAAATTATGGAAACACCATGAGTTCAGCCGCTCCTCCATCAGAAAATTTTAAGTTAAGCATGTTATTGAGTGACACTCGTTATCGAGGCATGTCACTACAAGTCATTACCTTTATAATTTTCATGGCTGTATTTTTTTGGTTAGTGGACAACACAATCAAAAATTTGGCATTACTTGATAAGGATGTCAGTTTTAACTTTCTGTGGCTGCGAGCCGGATATGATATTAATCAGAGACTAATACCTTACACCGCTGATAGTACCCATGGTATGGCTGCCATTGTCGGAATACTAAACACACTTCTTGTTGCCTTTGTTGGTTGTATAATTGCTACAGTACTCGGCTTGTTTGTAGGCATTTTGAGGCTTTCGAAAAACTGGATAGTTGCAAAGCTAATGGCGGCTTACATTGAGGGCTTTAGAAATGTACCAATTTTACTCTGGATAGTTATGGTTTTTGCGTTGCTTACAGAGTTTACCCCGGCGCCAAAGGCATTTAAGGGAGCAGAGCCTGAAGCAACGATGTTGTTTTTTGAAAGTGTGGCTATAACAAATAGAGGAACGTACTTTCCTGCGCCAATTTTTGGTGAAGGATCGTCTTTTATATTTATTTGCTTCTTACTATCAATATTTGTCGCAATTTACTTTATAAGATACGCAGGTCAGAAAAAAAGAGATACAGGCAAGAGTTTGCCCACTGTTTGGATCAGTACGGCCATCATAGTATTGCCCACATTCATACTTTTTTTTATTTTGGGTAAACCGATTTCACTCGAATATCCATATTTGAAAGGCTTTAATTTCAAGGAAGGCCTACACCTAAGAAATTCTTTTATTGCCCTAACACTGGCATTAGCTTTTTATACCTCCGCCTTTATTGCTGAAATTGTAAGAGCTGGAATTATGGCGGTTTCTAAAGGTCAAACAGAAGCAGCGGCATCTTTAGGTCTTCGACCGAATAGAATAATGAACTTAATAATTCTACCTCAGGCTTTGAGGATAATTGTGCCCCCATTAATATCAAATTACTTAAATTTGACAAAAAACTCATCGCTCGCAATAGCTGTTGGTTATATGGATGTAAGAGGAACTTTAGGTGGTATTACACTTAATCAGACTGGAAGAGAATTGGAGTCGATGCTGTTGTTAATGGGTTTTTACCTCTGTGTCTCGTTATTGATTTCTTCTTTTATCAATTATTTCAATCGCTCATTTCAAATAGTGGTGAGATAATGACGAAGATAGCTTTTGTAAGAAAACATGCAATTCCACCTGCCGCGCCTCCAATAACAGAAGTTGGAGCTGTGGGCTGGTTAAAACAAAATTTATTTTCTTCTTGGCTAAACTCTATATTAACAATTCTGTCTTTATACTTCATTGTAATCATGTTGTGGGACTTTATACCTTGGGCCTATGGAGGGCATTGGAATACTAAATCGCTTAGAGAGTGCTTAGATTTAGACCCTGACGTCGCTTGCTTTTCTGTACTAGCGGCCAGATGGAAGCAGCTTCTTTTTGGTTTGTATCCAGCTGAAGAGTACTGGAGACCTACTCTAACATTTATCTTTTTGTTGCTTGCTATAGTTCCAATATTATTTCCCAAGTTCTTTAAATTTTTTTGGTTTTCTGTAATTTATCCTGGACTAGCTATCTGGCTGTTGTGGGGGGGATCTTTTTGGTCTGTTAGCATAGTGTATATTGGACTTGCTTTGGGCACACTCCTCTTTTTGGTTTTAATAAGGAGTTATATACATAACTACGTAATAGCAGCTTTACTTTCCTTTGGATTTACGGCCTTGTTCTTTTTTATTGCCTCAGACCCAATAGTGAAAACCTTAGACACTATTTTGCCCTTTAGTTTACCATTTGTTGAATCATTAAAGATGGGCGGGTTTACTTTATCGCTTATCGTAGGAATAACGGGTATTGTTGCGTCTTTCCCGATAGGGATTTTATTAGCATTGGGTAGACAATCAAATTTGCCAGTCATAAAAATGATTTGCGTTGGATTTATTGAATTCATAAGAGGAGTACCTCTCATCACACTGCTATTCGTGGCGTCTGTTTTACTCAACTACTTTTTACCTCCAGGAACTAACTTTGACATTGTTCTGAGAGTGGTGATTATGGTTACTCTATTTTCTGCGGCTTACATGGCTGAAGTAATACGAGGAGGCTTGGCAGGTCTGCCATTAGGACAGCATGAAGCATCAGCATCTTTAGGGCTTACTTATTGGCAATCACAGAGACTTATAATTATGCCCCAGGCATTAAAAATATCTATCCCTGGGATCGTGAATACTTTTATTGGGTTGTTTAAAGATACTACACTTGTGTCGATAATAAGTCTTCGAGACCCTATTGGACTTGCCTCAACAATAAGGGCTGATCAAAAGTGGAACGGTATTTATTGGGAACTGTATGTGGCTATAGGACTAATGTTTTTTATTTTTTGTTATGGTATGTCCCAATATTCTCAATATTTAGAACGAAAACTAAAAACAGATAAATAGAAAATGAGCTATTTCGGTTGGGAGCTAGGATTGATATGGAAAAAACTAAGATAAACATAACTGATGAAGTAGTAATCCACATATCGGATATGAATAAGTGGTTCGGAAATTTCCATGTGCTTAGAGATATTAATCTTGAGGTAAGGAAAGGTGAGAGAATAGTTGTTTGTGGCCCCTCTGGCTCTGGAAAATCAACACTCATTAGATGCATAAACAGGCTTGAAGAACACCAAAAGGGAAGTATTATCGTCGACGGCACGGAGCTTACTACCGATCTAAAAAATATTGATAAGATCAGATCTGAAGTGGGTATGGTCTTTCAGCACTTCAATTTATTTCCCCATCTCACAACGTTAGAAAATTGTACCTTAGCACCTATGTGGGTCAGAGAAACACCCGAAAAGGAAGCAACCGAGGTAGCAATGGAAATGCTGGAGAAGGTTAAGATTCCTGAGCAAGCTCATAAATACCCAGGTCAGCTTTCTGGTGGGCAACAGCAAAGAGTTGCGATTGCTCGATCCTTATGTATGAAGCCAAGAATAATGTTATTTGATGAAGTAACTTCGGCCTTGGATCCTGAAATGATCAAGGAAGTTCTGGATACCATGATACAGCTGGCTGAGGAAGGTATGACAATGATTTGTGTTACACATGAGATGGGTTTTGCCAGACAAGTAGCTGATAGAGTTATATTCATGGATGATGGTCAGATTGTTGAACAAAATGAGCCAGAGGCATTCTTCAAAAACCCTCAGTCCGATAGAACAAAGCTGTTTTTGAGTCAAATTTTGGGCCACTAGGTTATTTAATCAAAAAAATTCTCTTATAAAAAATTACTGGATGGTCAACCAAAAGATTTCCTAAAAAGTGTTCCTATACCGTGGCTGGTAAAAAGCTCAAGAAGGCATGCATGATCTACCCTTCCATCAATTATAACTGACGCTCTTACACCGTCTTCAATTGCCTTTATTGATGTATTAACCTTTGGGATCATTCCAGCTTTAATAATTTCCGCGTCTATTAATTCTCTGGCCTCTTCTACGGTTAGTTGATTTATTAGATTTTCATCTGCATCTTTTACGCCTATGACATCCGTTAGAAGTAATAGGCGATCAGCTAAAAGGCTTGCGGCCATAGCGCCTGCTGCGGTATCACCATTGATATTGTATGTTTCACCGTTAACACCAAAGCCAATTGGTGCGATCACTGGAATAAAGTCACTCTCTAAAAAATTCTGAACTAGATCAATATTAATTTTTTGTATTTTACCTACGAAGCCCAGCTTTGGGTTGTCTTGAACACATTGGATCATATTTGCGTCTTTTCCAGACAGCCCGACGCCTTTCCCTCCCTGATTATTGATTGCATTTACGATAGATTTATTAATACTACCTGAAAGAACCATTTCAACTACTTCCATTGTTTTGCTATCTGTGACTCTTTTCCCCTCAGCAAATGCACTTTCAATTTTTAGATCGGAAAGTACTTTATTAATCATAGGGCCACCGCCGTGCACTATCACAGGGTTTACACCACATTGCTTAATCAATACGATGTCCCTAGCAAAATTATCCATTGAGGATTTACTTGTCATAGCGTGACCCCCGAGCTTAATAACTATTGTTGAGCCTTCGTATCTCTGGATGTAGGGTAGCGCTTCTGCTAGCGTGGTTGCCGTTTGGTGGAAATTATTTTTGATTTCATCGTTCATAGAAAAATCCAATGCAATTGTAATACTATTTTGTCAATTATTTTGATCTAATCCTAAAATTAAGCACATTGCATCTCTAATCTCACTAATTCCGTATTTTTTAATTGAAGAAGCAAGGAAAAATTCTGTGTTACAGGCAGGGTGCTCTTTTATCTTTTCATTCATTTTATCGAGTAATTTTGGCATATCAGGTTTTTTAACTTTATCTATTTTAGTGAGTATTATCTGATAATTTACAGCATAAGTATCCAGAAAAGAAAAAAACTCTCTGTCATTTTCTTTCAATCCGTGCCTCGCATCAACCAAAGTAAAAACTCTCTTCAACGATCGCCTTTCGGCGATGTATGCCTTTATCAAACCTTGCCAATCTGATCTTTTGTCCTTTGAGGCTTTTGCGTACCCATATCCAGGAAGATCAACCACATAGCATCTTTCTCCTAAAGAGAAAAAATTCAATTCCTGGGTTCGGCCAGGGGTCTTAGACGTTCTTGCTAGGTTCCTCCGATCAAAGAGAGCATTAATTAGTGATGATTTTCCAACATTAGATCGACCAATAAAGCAAACCTCAGACTCTCTGTCGGGTGGCAAGCCATCTATTCCAGCAACCCCTTTAAAAAAGGAAATGTCATTCAATAAAGGCGACTTTTTAATATTGTGCTCCTTTATCAGTTTTCTTTGGAGGTACCTTCCTTTTTAAAGGAATTTAGAATGTTTCCAAAGATATCTGGTTTTACTCCCTGTGATGCCATAATAAAATATTGTTGTGCAAAAGTGATTATATTATTTGCCACCCAATATATCACAAGGCCACTAGAGAATTGTCCAAGAAGAAACATAAATATCCAAGGCATCCAGGCAAAAATCATCTGCTGTGTTTTGTCGGTTGGCGCGGGATTAAGTTTCTGTTGTAACCACATTGTTACACCCATAAGTATTGGGAAGACGCCAATAGAAAAAATAACAAGAAAACTCTCGGGGCCTGGGGGCGAGAATGGCAACAATCCAAACAAATTTAATATTGAGCTTGGGTCAGGAGCGGAGAGATCTGTTATCCATCCAAAAAAGGGAGCGTGTCTGACCTCAATCGTAACAAAGAGCACTTTATATAGGGAGAAAAATATTGGAATTTGCAGGAGTATAGGCAAGCAACCGGCTGCAGGATTGACCTTTTCTTTCTTATATAGCGCCATCATTTCCTGCTGTAATTTCATTCTGTCATCACCAGCTCTCTTTTTTATCTTTTCCATCTCCGGTTGCAATTGCTTTAACTTCGACATTGATACATAGGACTTGTAGGCAAGTGGTAGAAGTACTGTCTTTACAACCAGAGTGAGTAAAATAATTGCCCATCCCATGTTACCAACGAGTTTATTGCAGTAATCAAGTAAAGAAAAAATGGGCTTGGTTAAAAAGAAAAACCATCCCCAGTCAACAGTATCAATGAAGTCAGCAAAATTTTTATCTTTCTGATACCTTTTAATTGTATTCACCTCTTTGGCTCCAGCGAACAAGTATGTCTTTATCTCCGTTGATTGGCCTGTCCCGAGGCTTTGTAAAGGATGACGAATATCGGCTTGGTATATATCATTTGATTCATTATATTTGCTTGCCACTTTAAATTTACTTTTAGGCTCACCAACAAGCGTTGACATCCAATATTTATCAGTGAACCCAATCCATCCATTTTCTGTAATTTCATAGATTTCAAGATTAGCGCGTTCTCTATCATCATACTTCTGATCTGTTATATTGTCATAAGACAGCTCAACTAGCTCTCCATCATCATATCCCACTATTCCTTCATGCAGGATATAAAACCCAATAGTTTCGGGGGCAGTATGGCGTGCTAATATTCCGTAAGCCGCCAAATCGATGGTTGCGCTTGATTGATTAAATACGCGCTGCTTTATAGTAAACAGAAAATCTTCATCTATAGAGATTTCTCTCTCAAATATGATGCCCTTAGGACTAGTCCACTGCAACGTTATTGGTGCGTCAGGTGAAAGCGTTCTTCCCTTTGCAAGGCTCCAGAGTGTATTGGGGTTTGGTACATTTTCTCGATCTCTAGATGACCATCCATAAACGGCATAGTAGTTTTCATTTTCGTACTGAAACAGCTCTATGTTCTTTGAGTTCTCATCTTGTGTCTCAAAATAATCCAAGAGTTTGAGGTTGTCTATCTTGCCTCCCTTTAGAGATAATGAGCCAGATAATCTTGACGTCTCTATTGGTACGCGTGGTGCTTCAGAGGATACGTCGACATTTTTCTGGCTCTGATCATTATCAACCTGAACAGGCGTACTAAGCCCTGTTCCTGTTTCACGAGTTTCCTGGGTGACTTGCTCTGTTGTTTGATCGGAAGGAACCTCCTCAATTGGCTCTGGTGGAAACATTAGCATCCAACCAAGCAGTACTAGAAAACTTAAGGACGTTGCCAATAACAGGTTTTTATTTTGATCATCCATCTGCTCTGCCTTCTCTTTAATATTCTGCGACTAATATATGGTCACTAATGACTTTATTCAATTCATTTATCGAGTGACGTCTTTTGATTGGTTTTTGCTTGGTACAGGGTCATACCCAGAGTACTTGCTGAAGGGGTGGCACTTAAGAATTCTTTTTATAGAAAGATAAGCTCCATATAAAATCCCGTGTGTTTTTAAGGCGTTCAGGGCATATTCTGAACATGTTGGCTCAAAACGACAATTCTTTCCTATCAGAGGGCTGATGAAAAGACGATAAAGGTGAATGGGGAAGGAGATAATTTTTATAAGCACTTATTGGCCTGCCTCTCGTTCATGTATCGTTTTTATACCGACCTCTATATCATTACAAAGCTCGGTAAATCTTACCTTAACTGTTACGGCTTTTCGAGCAATGAAAATATAATTGGTTTTTTTTAGCCCTATACCCTTTAATACAATTTTGCCTGCTTCTCTTAATCTCCGTTTTGCTCTGTTTCGTGTAACGGCATTGCCGACTTTTTTTGAGCATGTAATGCCCATCATAATTGAGTCATCTGTTTTTACTACTTCATCAGTACGCAAGTAGCTTTGAACAACCACTGAGGGCATTGCCGCATAAGGTGCATTATTACCTTTAAGGAAATCTCGGCGCTTTTTTATTGTTTGGATATCCATAAGTACTCCCTGTAGCCGTCAAGACTACGTAGAATATTATGCTGTTAATGTCTTTCTACCGCGAGCTCGTCTTCGGTTAAGTATCTTTCTTCCAGCACTTGTTGCTGATCGTAAACGAAACCCGTGGCGACGCTTTCTAACTCGGTTACTGGGTTGATATGTTCTTTTCATTAAACAATTCCCTTCAAGCTTACTGATTAATAGAAACAGGCTTTATTGTCAATTAGCTATTTTAGAAAATTGATACATTAAATTAGCAGGAATTGTATTTACAATTGGGCGACACCTCATTAAATTCGCACTAAATGCACCGGTAGCTCAGCTGGATAGAGTACCTGACTACGAATCAGGGGGTCGGGGGTTCGAATCCTCCCCGGTGCACCAAATTTTTATTGTTATTTTACATATATAAATGTCTTCACAGCTTATATTTTCCGTAAAAGATGCGCTCGTTCGGTATAAAGAGACGCCAGTTTTCGAGAACCTTGATTTAAATATACATCAAGGCAGTCGCATTGCTCTTGTAGGAAAAAACGGTGCAGGCAAGTCTACAATTATGAATATTATAACGGGTGTTAAATCCCCTGATGAAGGAGAGCGATGGCAAATTCCTGGGACAACTGTTGGGTATTTGGTCCAAGACTTTCAACCAGATGAAAAAGAAACCGTATTCGATTTTATATTTAATAATATCAAAGGTGAAGACCGGGAACTCTATCAATATAAAGTGGATATTGCGGCAGAGGCACTTGAGTTGGATGTAAAAAAACCTATGACAATGCTATCTGGGGGTCAGTTGCGAAGAGCGGGTTTGGCAAAAGCATTTGTCGAAGAGCCCGACATACTTTTGCTTGATGAACCAACGAACCATTTAGATCTCGAAGCAATAAGTTGGTTGGAAGGCTATTTGAATAACTATCAGGGAGCGATACTCTGCATTTCCCACGACAAGCGTTTTTTAGAAAATATAACAAATAAGGTATTTTGGTTGGATAGAGGAAAGCTCAAAGTCAGTCCTAAAGGCTTCAAGTTTTTTGATGAATGGTCCACCATGCTTTTGGAGCAAGAGGAGCGCGAACTCCAGAAAAGAAAACAAATTGTAGCACAAGAAGTAGAGTGGGCATCCCGCGGAGTAAAAGCACGTGTAAAGAGAAATGTACGACGCCTCAGCCAGGTACGCGAGATGAGAGACAAGCTAAAGGCTGACGAGTCGTCCTACCGTCGTGCCACGAAAAAGATTACTTATGAACCTATAAAAGATCTTGATAATCATACGAAAGTTATTTGTGAATTTTATAATGTGCATAAATCATTTCAGAATGAGGACGAGACAATTAATATTCTAAATGGTTTTAATATCCGTATTAAGAGAGGGGATCGCATTGGGATCATTGGTAAAAATGGATCGGGAAAATCCACATTTTTAAAACTTATTCTTAAAGAGTTAGAAGCGGATCGTGGCAGTGTGAAAGTGCAAAAGACGATTGAGTTTTCATACTTTGACCAAAATCGAAGTGATTTGAGACCTAACGATCGATTGAAAGATGTTATGGCACCAAATGGGGGAGACTATATTGATGTTAGAGGAAAGACACGGCATATCTATGGTTATTTGAAAGACTTCATGTTTGATCCAAGTGTTGTGCTTGATAAAGTTGGTACTCTATCTGGTGGACAAAAAAACCGATTGAAGCTTGCAAAAATTTTGGCTGACCCCAAGTCGTGTTTAATCCTAGATGAACCGACAAATGATCTCGATATGGAAACGCTCGATATGCTTGAAGAGATCCTTATCAATTATGAGGGCACATTACTGTTGGTTTCACACGATCGTGATTTTTTAGATCAGACTGTTACTAAAGTATTGGCGTTTGAGGGAGATGGAAAGATTGAAGAATGTATAGGAGGGTATTCTGATTATCTCAATCAAAAGAAATCACCCTCAAAAAAAAATGATAAAAAAGAACAAAATTATTCTCAGACAAAAACAGTAGAGACGAAAAAAGATTCCTCTGAAACTAAAAAGCTTACTTATAAACTTGAATATGAGTTGAAAAATCTCCCTAAGCAAATTGAAGATAAAGAAGTCGAGATTAATAAACTCACAGAAAACTTATCCGATGGAGATTTTTATAAGAGTGATCCAGATGGATTTGTTGAAATGACCAAACAGCTAAAACTAGCAAAAGATCAACTTGAAGAATACGAGGAGCGTTGGCTTGAATTGGAGGAGCTAAGTCAATAATGTATAAAAATTTTTGGCAACCAGTTGCAAAAATTAAAGATACAGCCTTTAAAGAGTAATATGAAAATTATAAGGCTAATAATAGTGTGATCGTAACTGTTATGCTCGAAACAATAGTTGTTATAGTTATGGCGGCAGCACTCTCACTTTCAAAGTTTTTATAATAATTCGCTAAAACAAAAACATTCGCCGCAACTGGTAAGCTTGCGCAAACAATTGCTGTTTTAACCCATATAGGATCGATATTAGTTTGGAATTGAAAAACGATAAATATCAATATTGGATGTACTATGAGCTTTATTACAGTTATAAAAAACAAAACACTTTTTTGATTTTTTATAGACGTTACATTTAACGAGACACCCAGCGCAATTAAAGCAACGGCAGTTGCAGACGCGGCAACAATTGAAAGTGTTCTATCAATCGCTGTAACTATCTTGATGTCTACAGTTGAAAATATGAAGGCTACAAAAACAGACATCATAAGGGGATTATAAATAAAGCGCTGAATTATTTCTTTACTTAACTCGCGAAGGCTTGTTTTTCTAGTTTCTGTTAATTTATAAAATATTAGAGTAGTTAACAAAACGAAAGTATCCGCTAAAAGGATCAAAGCTAATGGTATTGCAGCCTCCGCACCAAACGCCAAAATGCATAATGGAACGCCTATATAACCATAGTTTGGGTAGGCAGCATTCAAGCCGAATATCGCTTTCTCCATAGTTTTGAGTTTAATTAAAACTCCCAACAGATAGGTAAGAACAAAGATTGATATGGTTATGATCTCATAACTAAAGATAAAGTTTATATTTAAGCTTCTACTTGCATCACCAGAAAGAATACTGGTGAACATAAGTGGCGGTAACAAAATATAAAAAGCAAACTTTGATAAAACAGTCCCATCCTGTTCCGACATAAACTGTATTCTTCTCAACATATAGCCAATCCCAATTAAAGAAAACATAGGTATCGTTAGATTTAGAACGTCAGCCATTACTCACCTGATTTAAAGGTGACAGCAAGTCTTTGCAATATCAAAATCGCTAAAAGAAATAACACTATTACGAATAAGCTAGTCTTGAGAATTTCATAATAAAAAACTTGTATACAGTCGAAAATAGAAACAGAAAAACGGTTTATATTGTAGCATCTATCTATGAGTTCATAGAATTCGAATAAAAATAAAATAAGAAATAGGCAACTTAAAACA
>QOQE01000020.1 GCA_003331935.1 Alphaproteobacteria bacterium
AACCGTTTCATTGAGCTCTTGTCAATAGCGGACAGGTTTTTTATCTCAGAGCATACAGAAGGCTCTGATCACACTTAGCCAATGATGGAACTTTAATAAATATCTTGAAATAATTATTTTTTAATTTTATGGTGTTTACTGAGGTCGGTCGCTAGCCCTCATTAAAAAAAGGCCTTTATGGAATTATAGAGGCAAGCATGACTTTCTACGACAAACTTTTAACAAAACTCACAGGTAAAAAACAATCCTATCAAGTTGGACAACGTCTTTATTCGAATAAAAAACGTAAGAGCCTTGTTTTGGAAAAAGAAATTTTTGTAAATGAGATAAAACATTTCCGCGTTCGTATTGAAGGAATGACAATTAAAAAGGCCGTAATTTTAAGCGAAAATGCTCTACTCGAAGATCAATATAAGCGTGTAGAAAACATATCAAAAAAAGAAATATTACTTTAATTTCTTAATACCGCAGAAGTACTATTCAAGGATGTTAGCGGTCAGGAATTAGTGTTATAGCATCGTCCGCAAGGCCCTCTTTCCTAACGTCAACCTTGCTTAGCTTCCCAGATCCAGTTTTCCTTATACTATCAACGACCCTCATATATTTTGGAACTGCAAACCTGGGCAGCTTTTCCTGACAAAAAGAAAGAAAGTTGTCTGTGTTTAGTTGGTTTTCATTATTTTTCACAATGCAAATAAGCACTTCATCTTCACCACCCGAATTTTCTGTTTTAACTCCAATAGCAGCACTCTCCTCGATTTCAGGATACGTGTTTATTACTTGTTCTAACTCGAAAGCAGATATATTTTCACCTCTGCGCCTGATACAATCTTTTATCCTGTCAAAATAATGCATCCTTCCCTTCTCGTCAAAAAAGCATGCATCGCCTGTATGAAACCATAAGTTTCGCCACGCTTCTACTGTCTTATCAGGCATTTTATAATAACCAGCAGAAAAAATGCCGGGGTGCTTTGGCCTGATTAATAACTCACCAACTGTATTTGGGGGTAACACTTCATCATTTTCAGGATCAGCAATCTTGACGTCATATAATTCACTAATAGGATAACCTGCACGACCTGGGATACATGTTTCCTCGCTTAGTGAAGCCCAAAAACTCATGCCGCTCTCTGTCATTCCAAAACCTTGAAGAAACTTTATATTAAACCGCTTCTCAAACTCTTTTCCCCACTCTCCGACTGGAACCGCGCTAACCAGTCTCAATAAATGATTTTTATCTTCCTTACTTTCTTCAGTCCCAAAGACAAACTCAGGCATGACCCCGAGAAGGTGTGTTGTTGTTGCTTTTGAGTTTTGCACGTCACTTAACCACCGATTGGGACTAAATCTCTCTACGCAATAAACACTCATACCGGCATATAAGGCTGCAAAGCATTGGATGCTAAGCGCATTTATGTGAAATAAGGGCATACAAATGTATTGTGTATCTTTATTAGAAAAATGCGCAGCCTCAGCACTAATAATAGCGTAGGAGAAGAAGTGCCCATGAGGCAATAAAACGCCTTTTGAAGGACCAGTAGTGCCAGATGTATACATTATTGCACAAATTTTATGAATTGACGCACTTTCGAGCAATCTCGCATCACTAATATTTGTAATATTTTCAAAACAAGAGTCGAAAGTTAAGGCCACCTTTGAGTGAAGCGCTTTTGGTATAGACGCTTCATCAAACGTATCGGTTATTATTGTTCCTTTAAGTCTCCCTTCTTGCGACTTGACTGAATGAAAAACATCTAACAAGCTATTGTCAATTATAGCTATTTTTGGCTCACAATTTAGATACTGATGCTCTAAAAATTGTCCTCTTAATTCTGTGTTTATAGGAACAAAGACAGCGCCCGTCTTCATTACGGCAAAAAGTGCTATTAGAAACTCTGGGCTATTTTTTAATAAACAAAAAACATTTTCATCTTCTTTAAGGCCAATATTCAGGAGTTTATAAGCCATCTTATCTGATAATTCATCAAGTGATTTAAAGGAAAGAGCGTTACCAGAGTCAAATCTAACAAACTCTTTGTTTCCGTATTCTGAAGCCCTTATCTTCAGAAGCTTTAAAATGTTCCAGTTAGATTTTTTCGCAAAAACGCCACGTTTTTTCATTATAAAACTCCGTAAAGCAAAATTAAACTTAAAGTATTATTTTATTAATTTTTCAGCGCTAGAATACAATGCATTATAGAGCACGGCAAAGCAAATTAACAATCCCCCCAGAATGGTATTGTATAAAACCTCCTCTCCAATAAAGATCCATACCCAAACGGGTCCCAAAAATACTTCTCCTAACATGAGTATGGTTAGTTGAGTGGCGGGAACAAATTTTGAGCCCAGAGTATATAAAACAAGACCACCTCCTACCTGGAAAACCCCTAAAATGAAAATAATCATAAAATCTCTGTCAATCAGCTGAAAACTATAATTTGAGACAAAGATAATCAGGAAAGCAACAAGGGACGAAATTATCCCAGACAAAAATACAGATGGCAACATTTGTAGATGTTTGTTTATTCTCAAATTAATAGTAAAGAATGAGAAACCCATGGCTGAAATAACAGCTGACAAGTTTCCTTTCCAATCCCCAGCACCAAAATCACTCCAAACCATTATTAAAACACCAAGAAAGGCAATTAAAATTGATATTATAGTTCTGAGGGATATTGTCTCTCTCAGCAATATTGGTGACAAAATAGCTGTAAATATTGGAGCACAGGCGAATAATAGGAGAGCATTTGCCGCAGATGTCGTTAGTAAAGCGTAAATTCCTCCTATGTAAGAAAAAATAGCGCTGTTCCTCCAGCAAAATAAGAAACCCAGTTCTTTAAAAGGTTCAAAAAATTAAACTTAAATAAAAAATGAAGTAATAGTCCTATAAAGATGGAAATGAAAATCGAGCGATAAAACAATATTTGAAAAACGTTGGCCTGGTCAATACTCTTAATACTCAATCCAATAGTGGACCAAAGCATCCCTGCAGTGACAGCTAAAAGAATGCCAAAACTCTTATCCGTCATGTTTTCCCTACTCTTTACGATTAGTCTTGGTGCTTTTTTATCAAATAAGCAAGAAATACCTAATAACTTTCAGTAATAAAGTAAATGTGTTAACTTTTCCGTAGGGGGAATTAAAATGGCAGGAAAAGAATTCTTGGAGTCAATTGAACTCAACTTTAAACAAGCTGTAAAATTTTTAAATAATAACAAATCGGAGAGCTCTCTAACTGACGATCTTGCAGACCAAATTATGCAAGCAAATTCGACATATTTAGTAAGATTTGGCGTTAGATTAAGAAACAAAGTTTTTACGTTCCAGGGATATAGATCAGTACACTCTGATCACTTTGAGCCTGTGAAAGGTGGAATTAGGTATGATTTAGATGTAAATCAAGAAGAAGTTGAAGCTTTAGCAGCTCTCATGAGTTATAAGTGTTCCCTTGTTGAGGTGCCTTTTGGAGGCTCAAAAGGCGGTCTAATCATTGATCCGAAAGAATGGAGCACCGAGGAGCTAGAAAAAATTACTCGCCGGTTCACTCAGGAACTGGCAAAAAGAGATTTAATTCATCCGTCACAAAATGTACCAGCGCCTGATGTAGGTACTGGGGAAAGGGAAATGGCCTGGATGGCAGACGAGTATAGAAGGTTAAATCCCACAGATTTAAATGCATGGGCATGTGTTACTGGTAAGCCAGTAAGCAAGGGAGGAATTGCAGGGAGAACGGAAGCTACGGGCCGTGGCGTAAAATACGCACTCAACGCATTCTTTGATAGCAAAATTGATTTAGAAAAAACGGGGCTTAGCCCTGGACTAAAAGGGAAGAGAGTAATAGTTCAAGGTCTTGGTAACGTTGGTTATCATGCAGCCTTATTTCTATCGCAGGAGGATGGTGCGAAAATAACGCATGTTTTGGAGAGAGGTGGTGCCATTATAAGTGAGCAAGGAATTGATATACTAAGACTACGAGAACATATCGTCCAAAGTGGATCAATTAAAGGATTTCCAGGGTTCACCGACAAAGGGCCGGAGCTGTTGGAAGCGGAGGCCGATATTCTCATTCCCGCCGCAATGGAGTTAGTAATAACAGAAGAAAATGCCCCAAGAATAAGAGCTCCCATAATAGTAGAAGCAGCTAACGGACCAATTTCATCTAATGCTGACAAGATACTTAATAAAAATAATAAAATAATTATTCCAGATTTATACGCTAATGCGGGTGGCGTCACAGTTAGCTATTTTGAATGGATAAAGAATTTAAGTAGAATAAGGTTTGGAAGGCTTCAAAGGCGTGCTCAAGAAAACCAACTTTCATCATTAATCAATGGGATTGAGACTATTACTAAAGAAAAGTTTTCTGATGAGTTTAAAAAAGAAATCGTAAAAGGCGACTCCGAACTTGATTTAGTCAGATCAGGCCTAGAGGATACAATGAGAACAACCTATGAAGTAATTAGTGATCTTTGGAACTCGGATACTAGCATTCCTGACTTGCGAACTGCTGCCATGATGGTATCTATCCGCAGGATAGCGAGCACTTATTCCTCTTTAGGAATCTAACTTCAGTTAGCTTAACCACTATTTACATTCTGCTTTCTCTTATATCAGAAATTATTTTCTCTAATTCTTCTAAAGGAACAAATCCTGGCAAAAACCTACCCTCTATTACAAATAGGGGTGTTCCAGAAAATCCAATTCTTCTGGCTAACGCGTTAGATTTTGCTATGTGGTTGATAACAAATTCGCTCTCCATATTTTCCTTCAAGGAAGCAATATCAATCTTTAATTTTCTTGCAATATCAAAAATCTTTGCCTCTGTTAAACTGCCTTCCTTCATTAGCTTCCAATGATACTCTTTGTACTTACCTTGTTTTATAGATGCTAGAGCCGCTTTTGCAGCAATAACACTATTATTATTTAAAATAGGCCACTCGCGCGGTATGAATTTTATATTTTCGTCAGCTTCTATTAAAGCTCGAAGATCTTTTGCGGCAGTTTTGCAATAGGGGCAATTATAATCAAAGAATTCAATAATCGTTATATCTCCGTTTGGATTACCAATAACGACGGTATCTTTAGTATCGATAAGCTCTGAGTTGTATTCTTTAATTAGATTAGCAACATTCTGATTCCTTTGTTGCTCTTCCTTTGCCTGTAAAATTTTAGAGGCTTCTCTTAATATTTCAGGATTTTCTAGTAATGCTTCCAGCGCTAACTTTTTAATTATTGCCGTTTCACCTTCTGAAAAACTATTATTTATTTTGTTTTGACCGAACAAAGGCAAACTAACAAAAGCTGTGACCAGAAAAAAGATAAAATAAATAAGGTTGGTTTTAGATTTTAACAACATCATGAACTAATACTTCCTAATTTGTGAAATAATTGCCTATATGCCTCCTGCCCCTTATAGAAACTGGATAATCTGAAAAATTCGTTAGGGGCATGCCAGTTTTCATCGTCTAGTTGAAAAGCAAACATAGTAGCGTGTACTCCAAGATATTTATAAAAAGCCGAAAGAATAGGAATAGACCCGCCTACTCTAATCATGTAAGGCTCTCTACCATAAACATTTCTCAATACATCTCTCGCAATGTCGGTTGACTTATGAATCTCTGGGATCAACAAAGGATCACCTTCATCCTGTAACGGGATGACTTTACCAACAACTCCGTTCGGCAAAAAGCGATTAACATGATTTTCTATTTTTTTCAGAATTTCCTTTGGTTTTTGATTGGCAACTAATCTACAAGTTATTTTTGCGCTTGCCTTTGACGGTAGAACCGTTTTTGTTCCAACTCCCTGGTATCCACCCCAAATACCATTTACATCTAATGTAGGACGTGCGCCTATCCTTTCAGGCGCCGTATATCCAGCTTCCCCATCTAGACCTATAGAACCTGTTAACTCCAAGTATTGCTTTTCATCAAAAGGCACCCTAGCAATTTCCGCTTTATCTTTATCACTTAAAGGAACAACCTCATCATAAAAACCACCTATCGTGATTTCACCATCTTTATTTTTCATAGAAGAAAGTAATTGTGTGAGCGCCATAATTGGATTTGCGATCGCTGCTCCAAATAATCCTGAGTGTTTATCTGTTTCAGGACCAATGACCTCAATATCAAAACCCAATATACCCTTAAACCCAACCGCTAAATTTGGTTCATCTTCAGAAAACTGGCCTCCATCAGCAGAAAAAATCATATCGCACTTAAGTTTGTCTACATTATTTGAAACAAATTCTGGCATTTTTGGTGAAGCAATTTCTTCCTCTCCTTCAAAGAGGAATTTTATATTAAAAGGAAAAGACCCACTACTTTTATAAATTGCTTCAAAAACGATGATGGGTATAAACATAGATCCTTTATCATCAGAGGCACCTCTTGCAAAGATTTTCTCATCTTTTATCGTTGGCGTAAACGGATCATGATCCCATAATTCAACCGGGTCTACGGGCTGCACATCAAAATGCCCATATATAAGTACCGTTGGCTTACCATTTCCTGCATGCATCCAATCACCATAAACAGCTGGTTGACCTCCTGTTTCCATGATCTCTACATTCTCAACCCCCACGTCAAACAGTTTCTCTTTTAACCAAGAAGCTGCTCTTTGAACGTCCTTGGAATGCTCTGGTAAAGCAGCGATCGAGGGTATAGCTATGAAGTCTAATAACTCCTTATTAAATTTCTCTCTATAATATAAAAGATATTCTTGATCATTTTTCATCTCTTAAGCGACCTTTCCACTTTTTAGTCTGAATAATTTTAATATGTTACGCGCAAATCATAATCAAAATAATTTTTTGTTTAAGTTTTAAAGTGTCTTGGCCAAAAAACTTATAAACCGAACATGGCCAAAGGTGTTCACTCATAATAGAAACTAACAGAATGTTTGGCCTCAGCAAAAAATAACCATCTTGAAAAATAAACTCCAATAAGATGCAAAAAAATCACAAGGATACTAACACCAAACTCACCAGGGAATATTAGGATTAGGGACATCGGAAAAACAAAGGCCATAAAGAATGAAATGTATCTCAATTTTATGGAATGTTTCCTACCAACTTTATAAACCATCTCATTTAGCAAGTAATTTCGATTAGTATGCGCTGCATCAAAAGGTCGAATTTCTTCATTAGCATCAAAGCCTAAAGCAGTACCGATACTTGTTTTCTTGTCGTTAAAACCTTGGTCAGTAATATACCAAAACAAGATTTGAAGAGTGCCGAATACAAGCAAAATAACTAAGCTAGCGTTATTTGTTAATAGTATTGCCCCACCCGCTAAAGCGGCAAAAATAAATAACGAAGGCGTCAAGATATTATTCCAAGATGGAACGGTCTTTAGCTGTGCATAAATCATAGAAGTGGTAAAAATTGTAAATAAGGCTAGAAAAAACAAAACTATACCTAATTCCTTTATATACATATTTTGCAAAAAAACCCACCCAATGTTTCCACAAACGAGTAATAAGCAGAAAATTGAAGAAATTGCCTCTCTACTCAGCCAGCTGGTTTGCCATTGCGATAAAGATTTTATTGCGTTTTTTTTGTTTGCAAGGTGAAAAAAAGAAGACACCAACCCAACGGTTGAAAAAATAATCCCTAAAACAGAAAATGCAATAAGATCAAAAATACTGATCTGACTAAAAAATTGAAGAAGCCCTATGATTGATAAAAGCCCAAAGCCAAAACCAGAAAGAACAGTAAAAAGGATAATAGATGGAGCGGGATGCATTACAACTTACTTAGAGCCCTATCTACCCAACCAAGAAGCCCGGTGGAATCAGTCTCTTCTTCAGCTCCTTTGCTTAAAGAAACCTGGGAATTTTTGGACTTTATTCTGGGAAGCAAATACTTGTTGACTGGTTTCGTTTGCATCTCAGGCATAAGATCAACTCCACCTCTTTCTTTTACTTTTTTTGATACATCAGAATTTGGGTCATTGAAATCGCCAAACGCTCTTGCGCCTGTAGGACAACTCTTAACACATACGGGCACCCTATCCTCTGGCGTAATCTCTTCATTATAAATCCTATCGACACACAGGGTGCACTTTTTCATGACACCACTTACCAAGTCTAACTCTCTTGCACCATAGGGGCATGCCCAAGCGCAAAGACCACAGCCCATACAGTCATCTTCATTCACTAGAACTATTCCATCTTCCTCTCTCTTATAGCTTGCCCCGGTTGGACAGACGGTTACGCAAGGTGCGTCCTCACAGTGGAGGCACGATCTTGGAAAATAAAAAGTCTCTGTTTCGTTCGTATTAGTGTTTTCTCTTTCATATGAATGAACACGATTTAGAAAGGTGCCAATTGGGTCCCTCTTATGTGAGTTAATATCACTTAACTGCTTCTCGCTACCTGATGAGTTCCACTCCTTACAACTCACAACACACCCGTGGCATCCAACACAAGTGTCTAGATCAATTAAAAGACCAAGCTTCTTATCCTCGCATTTAGGTAACTTTGTCAATTTTTGCTCATTTTTTTTTATCCACCCCAACACCCAAAGGCGAGCTTAGTACAGGAAACTGGGGAAGCGATACTTTACCAGGATTCTTGACCTTTTCAATCTTAACCAATAGATCATACCATGCGGCCTGTCCAGTTATAGGATCAGAATTACTATATCTATAACCATTCTCTTTCTTCGGCAAAAGATCAGAAATGAGATGATTGATTATAAAACCTTCATTAGCCTCCTCTACATTTTCATCTAGAGCCCAAGATCCTCTCCTTTTACCTATTGCATTCCATGTCCATACGGTATTTTCGTTTTGCCCCTTCATGAGCGCAACCGGAACTACTATCGATGAATTTTCTGATGTCAATCTTGCCCAATCTCCAACTTCAAATTTATTTGCTTTCCATAAACTTTCAGACAGGAATAACTTATTCGAACCGTGTATTTGCCTCAACCATACATTCTGACTACCCCAACTATGGTACATTGCTGCTGGCCTCTGCGTAATTGCATGAATTGGATATTGCTCTAATTTTTCTTGATCATGGTTAGGCCACCAGATTGGCAAGGGATCCATTTTTTCTAGAATTCTTTCATGCAAATGCTTTTGAGGCTTTAAATTGCTTGGTAACCCTTGATGATTTTGCAGTTTCGCTAATGGTTCAAGATATATTTGAAAGACAAACGGTTCTTCTTTATCAAAAAATCCCTTTTTCACAGCCCACTTTTGATAGGCCTCATTCCAGGGTTTATAATATTGAGCATTCTCAGGAATTTTCTCACTCCAAAACCCTCCATTTTTTACATATTTTTCGATTTGATTAGGACTGGAGTCCCCTCTACCGCTTTCCAAATTATTATCTCCTCTATAGCCAGCCAGAGGCCCAATACCTGGTCGTCTCTGATGCTTTTGCATGTAGTCGGAGTAATCTTTAAATAAGGGCTTTTTATCATCGTCTACCATTCCTGGTAATTCTAGCAAGGCTCCAAGTTGCAACAAAACATCTTGGAAGCTTCTTACATCTCTGTCTGGCTTTACTACTGGCCACCGTATGGCATCACTGACTTGATCGGGCTCACCTATAGGACGATCCAATAAAGATATGCAATCATATCTTTCCAAATAGGTGGTATCCGGCAAAATTAGATCAGCAAACGCAACAGTCTCTGAATAATAGCTATCAGAGTATATTATCTTAGGAATTTTGTACTCGCCGGTCTTTGAGTCTTTTTCTGTTAGCTTTTTCATAGTCTCTTCCGTATTCATCGAAGAGTTCCATGCCATATTAGCCATATATAAGAACAATGTATCAATTTTATAAGGATCGCCAGCATGACAGTTAGCAATCACGGTATGCATCAATCCATGAGAAGACATAGGGTTTTCCCAGGTGAAACCTTTATCAATCCTAGCTGGCTTACCACTCTCATCATAAGCCAGATCTTCAGGCCCACCTATATATCCAAGATGAGGCCCATCTAATTCGCTATCAGGACTAAATTTAAAATGTGGTTTTGGGTGAGCTCCAAACGGTTTCGGGTATGGAGGCTTAAATCGAAATCCACCAGGTACATCTACACTACCGATTATAATTTGAAGTAGATGTATTGCTCGGCAAGTCTGAAATCCATTGGAGTGTGCTGAAATACCTCTCATAGCGTGAAAACTTACAGGTCTACCGATAAAACCAGATCTTTTTTCCCCCCTAAAGTCTACCCAATCCTGATCGATATGTATTGCCTTATTAAAAGCAGTTGAGGCTATCTCTTCAGCTAAGCTTAATATCTGTTCTTCCTTTAATCCGCACAGTGGAGCAATCAATTTTGGTGAATAAGCATCATCCAAATATTTTTCAGTTAACAAACTAAATACAGTTTTAAAAGAACCTGTTTGATTGAAATGGGACTTCGTCAAAGATGGTTTCACGCCCTTATCTGAAAATCTCTTTAGTTCACCTGAAAAATGATCAACAACAAGAGGCACCCCGTTTTTATCTCTTAAAAACAATCCCTTATTTATATCAGTTGAACTAATATTTACTAAAAATGGTGCATTTGTAAAACTTTGCAAATACTCTAAATCAATTTTTTTTCTTTTAAGTAGTATGTGTACGAGCGAAAGGACTAAAAGACCATCTGTTCCTGGACGTATCCCGACCCATTCATCTGCAATTGAATTATATCCAGTTCTAACTGGGTTAATGGCTACAATTTTTGCACTTCTATCCTTTAACTTTCCCAACCCTCTTTTTATGGGATTGCTATCATGATCCTCTGCAACACCGAAAAGGAGTAGTAGCTTCGTTTTTTCCCAATCGGGGGAACCAAATTCCCAAAATGAACCACCAATAGTATATATGCCTGCTGCCGCCATGTTAACGGAACAGAATCCGCCATGAGCTGCGTAATTAGGTGTGCCAAATTTTTGTGCCCACCACCCGGTAAACGACTGACTCTGATCTCGACCTGTATAAAACACGAGTTTCTCTGGCGATTTTTTACGAATAGGAGATAACCACTTGACTGCAAGCGCTAAAGCTTCGTCCCAGGAAATTTCTTCAAACTTTCCCTCTCCTCGCTCGCCTACCCTACGTAACGGCTTTTTTAGCCTTGAAGCTGCTTTATGTTGAAAAATCCCAGAGGCACCTTTTGCACACAATACCCCTTTATTTACTGGATGATCTCTATTGCCCTCAATATGAACAACTTCATTGTCTTTTATATGAACGTCGATCCCGCAACGACATGCACACATATAACATGTTGTTTTAGATACCCTTTCAGAGTTCTTAGTTGAATTAATTTCTGCAGACACGTCTTTCTTCTATATTAATCTTTTTTATGTAACTCTACTAACTTTTGATCCTCATTAATCATTTCACCTTCATCAACTAGAATAGAAATAACCGTGCCGGAAAAATCTGAAATAACGGGGATTTCCATTTTCATTGACTCAATAATTAATACCTCCTGACCCTCTTCGATTACATCTCCAACGTTGCATTTAATCTTCCAAACTGATCCTGAAATTTCTGACGAGAGCACAACTTTGTTCAAAATAGATCCCCAATTGAAAATATAACACTTAACTCAAGTAAAAAGTATTTCAAAGATATAAAAAAGATACTAGCATAAACTTTATTTAAGGATACTTAAATGCAATCAACTTCTTTTCAAAAAAAAATAAATCCTGGAAAATCTCCGGAAAAAATAAGTGTTTTTTCAGAACCTACAGATATGGCTTTGAAAGAATGGCAGCTTAAAGGACTAGAATTGCCGGATATATCAATAATAAATTCTTACAGAAAAGAAAGAGTTATAAGGCAACTACAGGAAAACAATGTTGATGCCGTTTTGCTTTTTGATCCTCTAAACATCAGATATGCAACTGGTACATCTAATATGCTATTATGGAATACACATAATCCTTTTAGATCCTGTCTAGTTTTTGATGATGGGTATTGTATACTTTGGGACTATCAAGAAAGTAATCACTATGTAGAGTCAAATTATCTATATATCGATGAAGTTAGAACTGGCGCATCTATGTTTTACTTTGCTAAAGGAGACAAAGTAAAATCTGCTGCAGAGAACTTCTCTGATCAAGTGGGTCAAGCTTTCAAAAAAAAGGGAAAACATTCTAAGAGACTAGCAATAGATAAAATAATGCTCGATGGATTTAAGAGTCTGGAAAATAAAGACTTTAAAATCGAAAATGGGGAAAAAATTATGGAGCATGCTAGATCAATAAAGTCTGCAGAGGAAATAAAGGCTATGAGATGCTCTATTTCGGCATGTGAAACCTCAATGCATATTATGGAAAATAAAACTAAGCCCGGAATGACGGAAAACGATATTTGGTCAATTCTTCATTCAGAAAACATAAAAAGAGGTGGTGAGTGGATTGAGACTCGACTGCTTTCATCAGGTAATAAAACAAACCCATGGTTTCAAGAATGCGGCTCTAGGGTAATTCAAAATAACGAAATAGTTGCTTTTGATACTGATTTAGTTGGTTGTTATTCAATATGTACGGATATTTCCAGAACATGGTGGATAGGAGATCAAGAACCAACAAACGAAATGAAACAAGATTACCATATAGCGTTGGATCATATTCAGCAAAATAGTGAACTTGTTGCTCCTGGAGTTCACTTTAGAGATTTAACCTTTAAAGGACACCAACTTGAAGAGATATATAAAAAACAACAATATAGTTGCAGGTTTCATGGTGTTGGGTTGTGTGATGAGTTTCCTCTTATTACATACCCTGAGGACTATGAAGAAGGTGCTTTTGACTATGTTCTTCAGCCAGGAATGACACTATGCGTAGAGGCACTCATAAGCCGTGAGAACGGTAACTTTTCTATAAAACTGGAAGACCAACTGCTAGTGACAGAAAGTGGGTTCGAAAATCTCACCTCTTATCCCTTCGACGAACAATTTTTAAATTGACCTCTCATCAAAGAGCGCCCTCTGTTAAAAAGACAAGGGGGGACGAGTCTTTATTTATTCCAAATAGTTTATTTTCTTTTGCATGTATCAAGGCTGCGATGCCAGCACCTCCGGAAGGGGAAGTTGATATTCCAAATTCACTTAAAATATTTATCTTCTTATTTACATAATCGTCTTCTAAATGCATGAAAAAATTTGAGGTCTTTGAAAGCGAGTAAAATGCAGCCCATGATGGCTCTTTACAATCTAAGCGCCCCATAATTGAGACTTGTCCTTTTGCAGTACTTGGTTTTTCATTTTGTAAAGAGATAAACAAGGTCCTTGCTTGAGCAGGTTCAACGATAATTATCTTGCTATCCTTATTTAAAAACTTTCGAAGAGATAATGCAATAGCAGCAGCAAATCCGCCAACCCCAGCCTGCAAAAAAACATGGGTTATGTTATTCAAATTTTGCGATGGTAGTTGCTTTTGAACCTCATCACCTATAATCATGTACCCTTCCATAACATCAATGCCGGATTGGCAAGTCTCCCAAGTTGAGTCAGAAAGTAATACATAATTTTTTTTGCAAGCATAACCTTCTGCTTCAATCATACTCTCCTCATAGTCACTTCCCTTAAATTTTACAGTAGCTCCAATGGCTTTTAACCTATCAGCAAAAGCGTTAGGTACGTTTTTTGAAAGAAAAACAATAGCTTTTGCGCCGAATAAATTAGCTCCAACTGACATGGAAATACCGTGGTTTCCAGCACTAGCTGTGACAAAGGTAACGCCTCTCAATGTTTTCTTTAAATTCTCTAATGAAACTCGCTCTTCAGACCCTAAACGCGAGTAAGCCATTTTTGCTATCGCATATATTGCTCCTGTTGCTTTAAAACTACCTAAGTTAAATCTTTTTCTTTCATCTTTTATTAGTACCGCGTTTAAACCTAGGTTTTTTGCTAATGCTTTTTGATCAAATAAGTCCGTTGGCATATATTCTGGACATAAATTTAAAAGTTTTAGCAAAATATCGGTTCCTTCACTTAAATCTTTAATTATGGAAGGTTTCTTTATACCGACTGGAAAAAAGGGATTAGCTAAATAGTTCACGTATTATTCTCTAAAAACTGCAAAAAAATAGAGGCTACTTCATTCGGTTGCTCTACACATGGCAGGTGACCAGCCTTTTTAATAATTTTAAAAATACTACCGTCAATTAAATTTGCTCCATTTTTTACAACATTAATAGGTGTTGAACCATCCTCATCTCCAACTATTACTAATGTAGGTATATTAATTATCTTTGCCTGTTCCGTTAGATCGCATCGTGAAATAGCTTCACAACAGCCGATATAACCAGCCTGAGTGGTCCTTGTGAGCATTGATCTCCACATTTGCAACTCGTCAACATTATTTTTCAAAAAAGAGCTAGAAAACCATCGTGCAAGGATATCATCGGAAATAGCTTCTATACCCCCGTCTTGGACAAGCTTTATTCTATTAGTCCACATATCCTTTGAACCAATTTTCGGTGCTGTATCAGAAAGGATCAACTTATTACAAATGTTTGGCCTTTGCCTGATCAGCTCAAGTGCGATCAACCCTCCTATCGATAGCCCCACCACACATATATTTTTAAGATTGAGACTATCTAATAAGACGCTCACATCTTTTGCAAGGGTTTCAATAGAAATATCGTTTTTATAGTTCGTTGATAATCCATGACCCCGTTTATCGATCCTGACAGTCCTGAAACGTTCTCCTAAAACACCCAATAATTTATCCCATACCCGAAAATCTGTTCCTAAGGAATTTAGAAAAACAATTGCGAAATCTTCCTTGGGGCCTCTATCATCAAAATGAATAACTTCTGAGCCTGATTTTAAACTTTGCACCTTTACTAAATTCTCCTATAAACTGAGTACGTATAAGAATATTAAAATAAAAATTTTTTATCAATTTTATATTCGAAAAAAAAAGGATGACGATATGACTAAAATGACTACTGAAGAAGCGTTTGTGAAAGTACTGCAAAAACATGGTATCGCTCATGCGTTTGGCATTATTGGTTCTGCAATGATGCCAATTTCTGATTTATTTCCTTCAGCCGGGATACAATTCTGGGATGCTGCTCATGAAGGCAACGCCGGGATGATGGCAGATGGTTACACGAGAGCAACAGGAGAAATGTCGATGATGGTAGCTCAAAATGGACCAGGAATCACAAACTTCGTTACCCCAGTAAAGACCGCATATTGGAATCACACCCCTCTCCTTTTAGTAACACCGCAGGCTGCTAATAAGACCATAGGTCAAGGAGGCTTCCAAGAAGTAGAACAAATGGCTCTTTTCAAGGATATGGTAGCATATCAAGAAGAAGTAAGAGACCCTCAAAGGATTGCCGAGACACTTAATCGGGTAATATCTAGGGCTAAAAAGGCGTCTGCACCAGCCCAGATAAATATTCCCAGAGATTTTTGGAACAAGGAAGTCGATATAGATATCCCAGAATTGATTGAATTTGAATTGCCCTATGGAGGTGAAGAAACAATTAAGACAGCCGCTGATCTTTTAATGCACTCAAATTTTCCTGTTATTCTTAATGGCGCTGGAGTGGTATTAAGTGGAGCCATAAACGACACAATACAATTAGCAGAAAAGCTACATGCTCCAGTATGTACCGGCTACCAACATAATGATGCGTTTCCGGGATCACATCCCTTTCACTGCGGACCTCTTGGATACAACGGGTCAAAGGCTGCAATGGAAATAATAAAAAAAGCTGACGTTGTTCTAGCTATTGGTACGCGACTTAACCCTTTTTCAACTTTGCCTGGTTATGGAATAGATTATTGGCCTGAAAAGGCAAAAATAATTCAAATAGACTTAAATGGTGATCGTATAGGGCTAACAAAAAAAGTGTCTCTTGGAATTGTTGGTGATGCCAAGAAGGTTGTAAATAAACTTCTTAATTTTATACCAGAGCAATCAGTGGATAAAAATATTAAAGAACGCACTGATTATATTGCTCAAACAAAATCAAAATGGGCTCAAGAGCTGAGCTCTCTTGATCATGAAGACGATGATCCAGGAACAACTTGGAACCAGAGGGCTAGAAAGAGAGAACCTGAAAAGATGTCCCCTCGCATGGCATGGAGAGCGATTCAAACAGCATTGCCGAAAGATGCAATAATTTCATCTGACATTGGAAATAATTGTGCTATTGGAAATGCCTATCCCACTTTTGAAGAAGGAAGAAAATATCTTGCCCCAGGTTTATTTGGCCCTTGTGGTTATGGTTTGCCTTCAATCGTTGGTGCAAAAATTGGAGTACCAGGTGTTCCCGTAATTGGATTTGCAGGCGATGGAGCGTTTGGAATTTCAGTGAATGAAATGACATCGATTGGTAGGTCCGAATGGCCAGCAATAACTATGATTATCTTTAGAAACTATCAATGGGGAGCTGAAAAGAGGAATACTACTCTTTGGTTTAAAGATAATTTTGTAGGGACTGAGTTAGACACAAAGGTTTCTTACGCAAAAATGGCCGATGCTTGTGGTTTCCTAGGAAAAACTGCTAACTCTATGGAAGAATTAACAGCTATTTTGAAGGATGCAATTAACGAGCAAATGAAAAATAATAAAACAACCTTCATTGAAGTGATGTTAAACCAAGAACTTGGAGAACCTTTCAGAAGAGATGCTATGAAAGCCCCTGTTCCTATTGCTGGAATTTCAAAAGATGACATGAAAGCAGTCCTCTAATTTAATGGGATTTGGGAATTGAGTCCAACGTCTTTTATATCAGATCAGTCAAAAGTATTTGCTCCCAAAAGCTTGATATCAATGGCAAAGAAAAGAGCAAAAGTTGCAAAGGTAGTTATTGCATTCAGTCAAAGTAAATCTTCTATTTTAGGAGCAAAACAAGCATTTGATTTGAATTTGGTTGAACCAATTTTTGTTGGCCCCAAAGATAAAATAGAAAAAGAGGCAAAAGATTTACGTTGGGATATTTCTGATTTTAGAATAGTAGATGCGTCTGAAGAGGAAGAAGCAGGAGACATTAGCGCCGTTTTATGCGCTAACGGAGAGGCAGATATACTTATGAAAGGAGATTTGCATTCAGATAGTTTCATGAGGTCGGTAATCGCAAAGAAAAATAATCTGAGAACAAGAAACAAAATTGTTCATCAATTTTACATTACCAATGATGATATGAATACTGGAATTATGGTTTCAGATGCAGCTGTCAACATTAAACCAAGTGAAAAAACTCTCAAAACGATCACTGAAACAATGGTTAAAAGTTTAAAATTATTAGGCATAAAGACCCCAAAGATTGCATTTTTATCTGCTAGTGAGCTCGTTATGGAGAATATGGAGTCGACAGTATTAGCACAAAACTTAAAAGAATGGGCCAAAGAGAATATCCGAGATGCTTCTTTTTCTGGGCCTTTAGCTCTTGATCTTATAATTAGTCGGGAAGCTGCCTTAAAAAAAGGGTTGGAAAATGATCCTGTTGCAGGTCAATCGAATGGTATTGTCGTGCCAGAAATTGTATCAGGCAATACTCTATATAAATCACTTGTATACTTTGCTGGTGGTTGTGCGGCTGGCATTGTTCTTGGCGCCAAAGTGCCTGTTCTACTCACCAGCAGAGCGGATCCACCAGAGGCAAGACTTGCTTCTATAGCACTGGCTAGCATTTTAAGTGAAGAGATCCCTTAACTCTATCTAGACACTATGAATAGAGAGCCCAAGTGTATTAATCTCCTTTTCGAACTGCTTTCCAGAAATAACAGCCCTTTTAGGCGTACCAGTTAAATATTTTTGTGAAACTTCTACTAGCCTTTCAACTGAACAACCAATCACTCGACTTCTAAAACGCTTTCTTTTAGCTTGATCTACACCCCTAATGTTTTGATTGAAATCCGCTCTCGCCTCACCGGCAGGTGAGCCAGGTTTATCAATTGAAGAAATAACACCTAATATTCCTTCTTCCAATTTTTCTGAGTTTATAGACTTTAACGACCATTCAATAGAGCCATTAAATGCGTCAAAAGTTTCTTTGCAGTTTGGATCCCGGTATGAAAAAAACCTAAAAGAGCGAGATGCTGAGTCCTGCTGTGCACCAGATCCATAGGCGCCACCCTTTTCTCTTATTGCGGAATGCAAATATCCATTTCTTAAAACGGCTCCTAAAACTGTAAGTATCGGGGCATCAGGATGATCATAATCGACCGTGGGGAATGCTTGTGCGCAAAAATTTACATCTGATCCAGTAATCCATGCGACTTCTTCAGATTGTAATTCTATGCTGTTTAAACCATTTAAAGTTTCGAGCCCAGATTTAGTTGTCGTTTGTTTGCCAATACCGAGATCATTTGCGCTAATAACAACTTCTAACTTAGACACAGGATCAATTGACTTCTTTAATTTTGCAAATGATCCAAGCAGTTCATCAAGTTTTATTTTTCCATTTGCATCTCTAAGTGCCTTTAGATTGTGAATAGACGAAACTCCTCCCACAAACTCTGAGACAGCACCAAATTTTGAAATTTGAGCAGACGCACTATTCATGGCTAGAATATGGCCACTTTGAGTAATTGACTTCTCTTTTCCAGCTATTTCAAATTGAGTCAATTCTTCTAGTCTTTTTATTTCATCAAGGCGAAATTCTTGGATTGTCTCGTTCATCAGATTTTGAAGCTTTTGAAAATTTTCTCCAAGTGAACTACCATGCAAGCCTGCGCTAAGAAAAAATCGATCATCTGAACCGTCAGGAAGTACATTAAAACTTAATCCTATTCCGCCCGTATTTAGTGATTGTTCTTTCTGAATTTTTTCATAATCTTTTTTACCTACTCCCACATTAGTTATAACGTCCGAGAAAAAATTGCTGTATCTTAAATCATTCAATTTGGCTGGTTCCATAGCAAAAACCTTTGTTGTATAATCTATTCCGTTTGTTCCTGCATGGTAAAAATACTTAATTTTGTTATCATCCTCGTGCTTATAGCCACTAGTGTAAAATCTTTCTTTTTCAATATCTGCAACCGTCACACAAGGAAGCAAACTAGGATCATCCTTAGAATTCTGTCTTGTTTCTAGTTGTGCAGTAAGGTCCCGAATACTCTCCTTCTCTAAATTTGATAAAGAACCTATTTTCTCAGAAAGCAGTTTCTCCAGCTTTATTAACTTGTCTTTATCATAATTAGTATTTGGAATAAGTTGGAATGTAACTCTATGTTTGTTTTTTAAAAAGAACTTTTCAATTAGTTTTTCTAAATGATTAGGCTCATCTAGCCTTTTTCTTAATTTTGACAAAGATCCCTCAAGGTCAAGGACCTCTAGTGGATCGGAGTCATGTAAAATGGAAGGCATCGTGCCAAGCAAAAGCTGCAGTCCATATGGCATGCCACCAGAGATTTCCCTTTGTGAAATTTCGATTTGATGTAAGGACGCCTTAATCAAATCTTTTTCAATACCATTTGAAACAAGGTCTTTAAAAACGTCTATGATAAGTGTCTCAACCTCTTTTTCTTTGTCCTTCGTAACACCTTCTAAGCCAGCGACAAATGCCATTTGCTTTTGTTCAGTTTCCATAAAAGTTATGGGTGACGGTGCTTTACCTAGATCAGTACTCTCGAGAGCTTTTCGGAGAGGTGAAGAAGAGTTATCAAGCAAAATGTTCTCTAACAGACAAGCTTCCAAATGATCTACGGGATTTTTTGTAGAGTTTAGCAACCAAGCTACCACAACATGATGGTTGTCTTGGTCATCAGGAAGGGGGTTATAAAATGAATGGCTATATTTCTCCGTATCAAAGATCGGCTCTGAGATCACTCTAAAAGTATCATTCTGTGGAGTAAATTTACTTAAAACGGCGTTTTCAAGTTCTTGCTGAAGTTCTTTCGCGTCTAAATTTCCATAAGAAAAAAACACAGCGTTTGAGGGATGATAATATTTATTATGAAAGTTTTTTAGGTCTGAATAAGTTAGGTCAGGAATAAAATCAGGATCTCCACCAGAGTTAAACCCATAAGTTGTTGTAGGGTAGAGCGATTTCGATACTCCATGCCAAAGTTGCCGCGGTACAGAACTCATAGCACCTTTCATCTCGTTATAAACAACCCCTTTGAGCGTAAGCTTTTCTCCATCTCCATCCTTAATTAATTCAAACCTATGGCCTTCCTGCATGAAATCCAGTTCATCTATGTTAGGAAAGAAGGCGGCATCTAAATAAACCGAAAGAAGGTTTCCGAAATCCTTGTCATTAAGTGTAGCGAAAGGGTATGCCGTTATATCTGGATACGTCATCGCGTTCATGAATGTACTAAGTGACCTTCTAGTCATCATAAAAAACGGATCTCTTACTGGGAATTTTTCTGATCCACATAGGACTGTATGCTCCAGAATATGGGCTATGCCACTGTGATCCTTCGGAATAGTTCTGAAAGCAACAGAAAAAGCTTTTTCTGTGCTATCGCAATCTAAATGTAGATGAGTGCATCCAAATTGAGAGTGTTTAAATACCTGTGCGTTTACTCTGAGCAAGGGAATTTTTTTTGTATTTTGTAATTTGAACATGTGTGGAAGATAATATCTTTAACTTCGAATACAAGCTAAATTAACACCCTAAGTTATAAAAATTTATTTTTAACAACTTGGCTAACACGATGGTTTATAATACCCTCGTCTACATAGGCTTTTTAGGAGGGGGAGAAATGATTATCGGTGTACCAAAAGAAATTAAAAAAAGTGAATACAGGGTTGGGATTACACCTTCTACAGCTTCACGACTAATTAATGAAAATCATACTGTGTTAGTACAAAAGAACAGTGGTGAAGGGATTGGGGCTACAGATGATGAATACGAAAAAGTAGGAGTCAAAGTTGTTGATGAACCAGAAGAAATTTTTAGAAATAGCGATATGATCGTAAAAGTAAAAGAGCCTCAGGAACCGGAGTGGAAGATGCTTAAAGAGGATCAAATAATATTTACTTACCTTCATTTAGCCGCAGATCCAAAGCAAGCAAAAGGGTTGATCGATGCCAAGTGCCATGCAATTGCTTACGAAACCATTACAGATAGCAGAGGTGCATTACCTCTTTTGGCACCAATGAGCGAAATTGCAGGAAGGCTAGCAATTTTTGAAGGTGCTTATCATTTAAAAAAGACCTGTGGAGGACCAGGTTCTTTGATATCGGGTGTTCCTGGTGTAAAACCAGCTAAGGTTATAATTCTAGGTGGCGGTATGGTTGGAACAAATGCAGCGCAGATGGCAATTGGAGTTGGCGCGGACGTTACAATTTTTGATAAGTCTATAGAAAGATTGAGATATCTTAATGATATTTTTGGTAATTCTGCGAAAGTTTTGTACTCAGAACCTTTAGAACTAAAAAACCAATTGGTCGATGCGGACCTGGTTGTAGGTGCCGTACTAATACCAGGAGCTAGCGCACCAAAATTAATAGAAAAATCGTTTCTTTCTAAAATGAAAAAAAATTCTGTTCTAGTTGATGTAGCAATCGATCAAGGCGGCTGCTTTGAGACGTCAAGACCAACAACTCACCAAAACCCAATCTATTATGAAGAAGATGTTTTACACTATTGTGTAGCAAATATGCCCGGTTCTGTGCCCAAGACTGCGTCATACGCTCTAAATAATGTAACGGCTAATTATATTTCAAAGATAGCAGCTTATGGGCTCGAGGCGTTAGAGCAAGATCAGGACTTAGCGATGGGATTAAATGTTTCAAAAGGTCAAATTACTCACGCTGCAGTAAAAGAGGCATTACAGGAATCTGTAGGTTGTAACTAAAGTCAGTCGAGGTTTCGAGATGGGAACTAACTTGGCTAGCACTAAGGTTCTATTGCTAGGATACACTGGCTACATTGGAGCAACACTTGCTAAAGTACTATTAGAAAAAAATATTCAAGTCGTTTGCCCCGTAAGAAATAAAAAGCCTCATAAAAAAAAAGAAAATATTGTTTTCGTGGAAATGTCTCAAATCGAGAGTTTTCTTAAAACATCAAAAGTAAAGCCGACTACGGTTATCTCATGTATTGCGTCAAGAAAAGGAGGTGTTACAGATTCATGGGATGTTGAATACACTCTTAATAAATTCTTTTTAAATCTATGCAAAAGAGTAGGTATAAATAGATTTATACTTCTATCCGCAATATGTGTTCAAAAGCCTACTCTAGAATTTCAAAAAGCAAAATTAGCTTTTGAAAATCTATTAAAACATTCAACTCTTGAATATGAAATAATAAGGCCTACAGCTTTTTTTAAAAGTCTTTCTGGGCAAATTGATAGAGTAAAAAAAGGCAAAAGCTTTTTAGTTTTTGGTAACGGAGAATTAACTACCTGTAAGCCAATTTCTGCAAGAGATTTGAGTGAATTCATCATCGGGTTTGTTCTTAGAAAAAGGGCTGAAAACAAAATCCATTTAGTTGGTGGTCCGGGTCCACCTATTTCTCCTAAAAACCAAGCGGAGCTATTATTTAAGCTATCCAAAAATGAAAAAAAAATTACCCACATCTCTCCGAATCTTTTCCTGGTAATCATCTATGTTCTAATGCCCTTATCTAAAATCTCAAAAAAGATACAAGATTTCAGGGAATTTCTAAAGATTGCTTATTACTACGCAACGGAATCTATGTTATTTTGGGACGAAAAAAATCATGCTTATAGTTCTGACAAAACACCAGAATTTGGAAAAGATACTTTAGAAGACTATTACAAAAAAATACTAGATAAAGATATTGTTTATAAAGAATTAAAGGATCAAAAGCTATTTTAGTTACAAAAGACATTAAGCATTTTGACGGCGACTTTGACTACATTATAGTCGGTGCAGGGTCCTCTGGCTCTGCAATAGCCTATAGATTAGCTCAAGAAAATAATATGAAAGTGCTACTGATTGAGTACGGAGGACATAATAGCTCAATATTTATCGATATGCCCGCAGCCCTATCATATCCTATGAATATGAAAAAATATAACTGGGGTTTTAATACAGAACCAGAACCAAATTTATTGGGAAGATCATTAATTTGCCCTCGAGGAAAAGGTTTAGGGGGATCATCTTCAATAAATGGCATGATTTATGTGCGCGGCCATCCTCAGGACTTTGATAATTGGAGTGCTCAAGGAGCTTCAAGTTGGTCATTCTCACATGTTCTTCCTTACTTTAAAAAGTTGGAAGCGTGTAAAAATAAAAGCTCACCTTGGCGAGGGGAAAATGGGCCTATTCGAATTAAAACTGCAGAACAAAAAAACGTGTTACACACCGTTTTTTCAGAGGCAGCTGTACAATCCGGTTACTCGTTGACTGAAGATTACAATGGGTACAAGCAAGAAGGCATTGGAGCAGCGGACATGACTGTACATGAAGGAACTAGATGGTCTACTGCGAAAGGTTACTTAAAAAATATAACGAAACAAAAAAATATCTGTATAATGACTTCATGTTTAGCTGACAGGCTATTGTTTTCAAACAATAAATGCAATGGTTTGGTTTTTAGAAGAAAGTCCGAAATTTTTTCGGCAAAAAGCAAGAACGGTGTCATATTAGCTGCAGGATCTATTGGCAATCCCTGTATTTTGCAAAGATCAGGAATAGGTAACCCTAAACACATTGCTGGTCTTGGAATAAAACCTTTCAAAAACCTGGAAGGTGTCGGGAATAATCTACAAGACCATCTTGAACTATATTTTCAAGTGAAATGTAAGCAGCCCATAAGTCTTTTTAAGGACAATAATTTACTCTCAAAGGCTAGAATATTTTTGGAGTGGTATTTTTTCCGAAAAGGTCTTGGTACATCAAATCAATTTGAAACTCTTGGCTTCCTAAGAACAGATAGAAATCAAAAGTATCCTAACCTGCAATACCATTTTTTACCTTTAGCTATAAATTATGATGGATCATCGCCTCATAAAGGTCATGGCTTCCAATTCCACGTGGGTACAATGCGCTCGAAATCTAGGGGAACTGTCGCTATTAAGAATGCAGATCCGACAAGCCAGCCCTCGATAAAATTTAATTATCTTAGTCACCGAGATGACCTTAAGGATTTTAGAAATGCAATCAAAATAACCAGAAACATTCTTAATCAAACTGCCTTTAAAGATTATGCTGGTGATGAAATTCAACCTAGGTCCTCATTGAAAACAAATACGGAATTAGATCAATTTATAAAGTCGAATGTTGAGTCAGCTTTTCATCCTTGTGGCACATGCAAAATGGGGCACCCTGATGACAAAGAAACGGTTGTAACCCCTGATTGTAAAATAAATGGCTTAGACAACCTGTTTTGTGCAGACTCCTCAATCTTCCCTTCGATTACTAATGGAAACCTAAATGCACCAAGCATTATGGTGGGCGAAAAAGCGGTAGATCATATTTTAAATAAGCCTCTATTACCTAAAGAGAATTTAATTCCTTACAACTAGAATATTCAAGTGCAGTTTAATTATATGCTAGGAATATGAATAAGCACTCTTCCCATTTTGCATATTTATAACTTAAGATGCTTCAAGACAATTCTATCACCATCTATGTACTTAAAGCTACCGAGTTGATTACGTTCTACCCACTTAAACTCGGAATGAACATTTAATGTAATTTCACCTGACAATATCAATGCATAAAAATAATGCACAGATATATGTTTATCTGAGGCTTTTAAGTCGATGGAAGTAATTTTATCACCAACTTGAATTTTTAGAGAAAGTTCTTCTTCAATTTCCCTTTTCAAAGCAGATACAAAAGTCTCTTTTTCTTCAACTTTTCCTCCTGGAAATTCCCATAATCCCGAAGAATTTTCTTCAAAACTTCTATTTGCAATAAGAAATGATTCATTTTTCTTAATCACTGCCGCAACTACGTCAATGCTCGCTTTATGTATAGACATCTTTAAAATCTTGTTTTCATTTTAAAGATAAAGAACAATGAAAAAAAAGGGCATATAGACAAAGCTATTAAGAAAATAATTAAATTATTCATATTTTCGTGAAATATTCCCGATAAAAAAGGCGCACTTGCCATCCCCAGCGCAGTTGGCGCCCATATGTATCCTTTAACTCTCCCAATGAATTGCGGCTCAAAGAATAAATTTGGGACATATCCACCTGTTACAGTCAGCAAGCCATGACCCATGCCAAAAAGAGCCATAGCGATAATACATACATAAAAGTTGGGTATAAGTATTATGATTAACGATAAAGGTACAAATGCGCTAGCTACTAGGCCTGTAAGTCTAGCATCCATAAACGTTGCAAACTTCATTTCTAAAAAGCGGCCTACTAGCTGAAACGGTCCATATACACTTGCTAATACTATTGCAATTGAAGGATCATTAAAATTTGAGTTAAAAAACTGAATTAATGATAACGCAGTGGTAGAAAAAATTAAATATTCTGTAAACCCAAAAATCATCAAAATAGTAATGATGACTTTTTCTTTTCTAGACAATGCTAAAGCAACAAAATCTTCAATTGGTTTTTTAGGTTCATTTTTCTTTTCTTTTTTAAAGTTCAAATTTATTAAAAAATATAAACCCATTAAAAAAAGAGATAACGACAGCATCAAAAATATTGAATTCAGACCGAAATAGTTGCGTAAAAAACCAATGGTCAACCAACATACCGAACTTGCGATAGCACCATAAAATGTGATTATGGTAATATTCTTTCTTGAGTTTTGGTCATCTAATTGAATTGCCGCGCTGAAAGCTACGTTGTAAGACGCTGAACTAAAACTTATTCCTATAAGCAGCATTGAAAATAGAAATCCCAACAAATCTTCAGTGAAATACAGACAGATAAACCCTACTGATCCGATAAAGAGCCCGGTGGAGAGAACTTTTAAACCTCCAGATCTATCAGTTAAATACCCAACATAACTGGAAATAAGTACATTTATAAACAAAGACAGACTGACTATCATAGTAGTTGTCTCGAGGGACAAACCTAGTTTTTCGGCTAACTCTACTTTTATTTGTGCAAAGGAATAAAACATCGCACCGTAGGCAACGATTTGACTTATGCCCAGACTATGAACTGGAACAAAGCCTCCTGTGTTATTTTCATTCAAGTGATATTTTCTAAGTTAGTTTTTCTTCGGGGGTCTTTTATCAAAGGAACTTAAATGTTCAGGAATGTGATGATAGTCTTTCATATCGCATGTAAATATAGCGAAATCAGGAGAAAATACTTCAGGGGTATCTAGAGTGCCCACTTTCACTATAAATGAGCCCGGTCTTGACGGACTAATGCTTCCAAAACCAGTTCCACACTTATCGCAAAAGAACCTCTTAACTGGTGTTTCTAGATCTCCTCTAGCAAACACCGAGGGCTTTCCCTTAGTAAACTGGAAATCATCCTCTGAAAAAACCATCACCGTATTAGCATTTCCACCAGTTATGTACTGGCACTCCCGACAGTGACATTGAAAACTAGCTTGCACTTCACCATTGATTTCATATTGGATATCACCACAATAGCACCTTCCACTAAGTTCCATAACTACCTCCCCTTTTTACTATTTTCAACATATCATTCTATGAAAGCTCTAGCAATAGTGCCAATTGAACAGTAAAAAATGTCTCTTTCCCAACCAGGAGAAAGAAACATTCCATTTGCTGTCGTACTCTCTGAAGGTACCCTTCCTTTTTCTTCGCCAGTAATTGTATCGAAAACGACAATATTGTCATAGCCAGTACGAAAGTCATTCACTGCAATCTCTCTAGTGTCGCTGTACATCACCATTTGCATAGAAATTCTAGTAGGCTTTTCCCATAGTTTCTTAAAACCCAGATCTTTTGAGTAATTCAAACCCGCTAGCAAGCCATTTCCTGTGTCAAACGCTATAGCGACTTTATGAATGGGATCAAATGCTGGGGGGCTAAAAATGCTTCCTCGTTGTTTGTCAAAAGGCTGTACAACCTCTAATTTTTTATCATTTTTTATATCAACTCGAAATAATTTTTGTGGCGATGATGATAACCCTTGGAAAACAGACCCTCTAGCTGGAAGGTCTTGACCAAATGGTCTTGTAGAAAATATAGTCACATTAGCTCTATTATCGCCATTATCTAAAAACCAACATCCGCCATCACTTATACAGCTATCCCAACTAAAACTCTGCTCCTCATAATTCAGTGTTCTATATTTTGGCATCCAACTCTGATCTAAAGTCAAGCTTGCTTTTTCGTATTTGTATCTAAAGAAAGTGTCTCGCCCTGGAACATACACCCATTGTGTTCCCTTTGTATCAATATCCATGGCTATTCTGCCCATCGAGTTTTCATCAATGGCAACTTCATCTGCAACCTGATTAAGAAGCTCTGGTTCTAAAATAACAAATTTTGACTTTGCATCCCATGCATGCTCGATATTTTTCATAACAAGATTTCCATCTTTCATAATCAAGAAACTGTTATATGCAGAATTTTGTGGTAATTTTTTTGAGGCCACTACTTTACAATCCGGATCCAGCTTATAACAATAATTTCCGTTATTGAGATAGAGATAGCCATTTTCATGCACAACAACACCTCCACACCAAGTATGGCCTCCAGATGGCAAATTAGGTGAACGTGAGATACATTCTAAAGAATAAGGATCTATCTTTTCCAAAAATCCATATTTTTCAGTAGAATTAATATGGTTATTTCCCATCAAAAAAACTTCTCCGGGATCTCTAAGAACCATCATTACATTCCATTCACCATTTGCTCTAGTTTTCTGAGATAAATATTCGCCGTTGCTAATATTCAATCCAGGTGATCTAGGTATTTTTTGTCTTCTGGGACCGCCACATTCGGCGGGCCAAGGGCTATCATAGTATCCTTTTATTTTTTCATTTGAGTCTAAATTTATGTGCATTTATTTACCAAGATATGCATATTTTTCACGCAAGACATGTTTTGTAATCTTACCTCCAGCGTTTCGTGGCAAACTATCTACGACGTGGAATGTTTTTGGTAATTTAAAACCAGCTAACTGCGACCTCAAAGACGACCTCACCTCTATCTCTGAAAAATTATCGTTATTAACGATGACTAGAGCTAAAACGGCTTCTCCCCACTTTGGGTCAGAAACGCCAATTACAGCACAATCGATAATGGATGGTTGTAACATCAAAGCATTTTCAACTTCTGCAGGATAAACATTTTCTCCACCCGTTATAATTAAATCTTTTATTCGATCTCTGATAAACAGATACCCCTCCTCATCGAGATATCCAGCATCTCCTGTGTAAAACCAACCATCTTTTATCGCCTCGTTATTTGCCCTTTCTCTATTAAAATAGCCGTCCATAATTTGATCGGTGCGGCATATAATCTCTCCGATAGTATTGGTAGGAACTTCATTATTATCAGCATCAACTATTTTTATCTCTGAATTGCTGAAACATTTTCCACATGATTCTAGCCTTCTGTTTGCTTTTAATTCGCTTGGGTCCAAGGACATAAACATACCAGTTGTTTCGGTCATTCCATAGACATGAGTAAAATTTGAGTTTGGAAATATTTTTTGCGCACGCTTTAACGTATCAACAGCCATTGGTGATGCACCAAAAACAATGTTTTTAACATTTTTAAGTACTTTGCTATTTTTTTCAGCAGCTACAACTACCATCTGAATTACAGCTGGAACCATCAAGGTGGTTGCTACATTAAAGTTCTCAATGATATCTAGAATCTTCTCAGGATCTATATCTACCAATAGAATATTTTTACTCCCTGATGCAAGCCCAAAGAAAAGCCACGCACTTCCCGCTATATGAAAAAGTGGCATGCAAACAAGGTTTACGGCATTTGGATCAAACGGCCCTAATTTATCCATTCCATTCGTAATTAAAGACATAATTCCTTTTTGAGAAATCAAAGCACCTTTGGGGTTGCCTGTTGTTCCCGAAGTATACATTTGAAAAAGTGGTGTGTTGGCGTCCTTATTTGAATATAATGAAACATCTAATGCACCTGAACTTTTCGACTTTAATAATTTCCCTAGCTCACTTATCTCCACAGAAAGCTGTAAGTCAGTTTTGTCAGAATTCAGTTTTTCAACTAGTTCTTTAAATTCCTCACCAAAAATAATAAGTTTTGAACCAGAATCTTTGATTATGAATTTTACTTCTTCATAGGCAAGCCTGAAATTTATTGGAACCATCACAAGTTCCAGTAAAGACGATGCATACATCACCTCTATGAATTCGGATGAATTTTTTGCTAAAAAAGCAATTCGGTCTCCAGACTTAATCTCATTTTCTTTTAAAAATTCAACAAGAGACAATACCTTTGATAATATATCGGTATTCTTATGGTCTGCATTATCTATAGATACCGCAACTCCATCTGGATTTTTGTTAACATGAAAATCTAGAATATCGTGTACTTTGTTAAATTTAGTTATGCCTTCCACGGTCTACCCAAGATTTATATTGAGCACATTTAATTTACTGTAAGCTCGGTAGACGTAATTTCAGAGTCATAATTATAAACAAATATTCCTGAAAAATTGGTCTCTTTGTAAACAAAGGTGTCCTTTAATTCACTGAAAAAACCTGTCGAATGCTCTTCAAACTTTTTTAAATCGCCTCCAGATTCAAACTTTAGTGATATAGAAACACTCCCACATTGACCGATAGAAATATTCAATGACCTAATATTGAAAGCTACTATTTTTTTTCCAAGATTTTCAGAGCAAAAAGTAGCTGCAACCTTTGCTTCGCTAAGGCCAGAAAATTTTAAATTGTATACTTTTGCATACATTGTTCTAGTTCAACTCCTTCATCATTTCGTCTATCATTGTGCTCGCATCGTCCCCAGTTATTTTAACTTTTTTCATCAATCTTGCCTCAAGTCGCATTTCTCTCTGCAACTCAACTCCATCTGATGTCATTTGAACATCTCCTGAGATATCAAGCTGACATAATCCGACTGCTTCAAGAGGTTTTATACTTGAGCCGGATAATTTAAGGCCAGCTGACAACGATATAAAAGACTCAAAATCATCTATGGTTAATGATTCATCGATCTTTTTGAATTTCCCTACAGCTTCTAACATATTCTGAGAAGTCATTTCTTTTTGCTCTGTTTTAACATCTAAGAGATGGGCAATGCTACTTGAAATCTTTTTAACTAAATCCACTTGATTTTTATCTAGGGATTTAGGCCCCTCTCTGTTTATCATACAAAGAGTTCCTAGTGCGTAGTTATCCTTATTTATTACAGGAAATCCTGCATATCCCTGAGCTTTAGCTCTTGGGTGATTTTTCCAAATCGGATCTGATGACACATCATGCATTAGTAGCGGCTCGGTATCTAAAAGAACATAAGAACAAACATTGTGCTCGGTCCGAAGACCTTTATCTCCTGGTTTTTTTTCTGATGGATCTCTTCCAGTAATTGCAATCGCGCACTGCATTTCACCATCATACAGACTAAAAGTAGCATCAGAAAAACCTGTTATATCCTTAGCCAAATCACAATATACCTGGAATAACTCAGGGTTTGGGTTATCTATCAAACCAGTTTTAACAACTGCTTTGACTCTTTGCTCTTCATTCGATGGCCTTGGTGCCAATCCTACAGACATTTTTTTCTCCCTGTTAACAGTTCAAACTTTAAACTAAAACTAATTAATTTCAACCGCTTGATGAAGTAATCATATACAACGGTGTTATATAATATTAAATTATAACAAAAATGTGAAAGAGAAAACAATGTCAAAAAAAATCTATCAGGTAGTTATCTATAAATCAATTTCTGACGAAGAAAAGCTAGCAAAATATGCTGCTTTGGCAGGTCCAGCAATTAAAGGAGCTGGAGGTAAATTTCTTGCTAGAGGAATTCCTATTATGACAAAAGAAAGTGGTGAGAAAACGCGTACAGTTGTTTTGGAATGGGAAAGCTTAGAACACGCTGAAAGTGGCTATAATAGCGAAGGATACCAAGAAGCATTAAGAGCTTTGGACGGAGCAGCTATTCGTGAATTTAGGTATGTCGAGGCGGCAGAGTAGGTCATTTTCTTAATCTATTATATAATGCAATTGTGATACGCAATTGAGAGAACATCTGCTATCCACTTTTAAGCTTTCTTTACCGTTAATAGTAGCACAAATAGCTCAGTTAGGCTTAGGGCTAACCGACGTTGCTATGATTGGTTGGTATGGGACTAGTGAACTAGCTGCCTTAACGCTAGGGCATACATGTCTTTTCTTTGTATACATAACTCTCACTGGCTTTTCACTGGCTGTAATTACAAATGTATCAAAAGCTTTTGGAAAGGAAGATACAGAATCACTTAGAATTAATTTCAGAATGGGTCTATGGCTAGTTTTTGCCTTTTCACTATTTGGCTTGGTTTTAGTGAGCAACACTTCAGCATTTCTTACATTTTTAGAACAGGATGAATATATTGTCGAAATAGTTTCTCAATATATTCAAATAGTTCAGTGGATGATGCCATTTTTACTTCTCACATACGTAATAAAGGCATTTTTGATATCGGTGAAAAAGCAACAAGTTGTGCTCGCCATTTCTATATTGGGCTTGGTCACAAACTTTGCATTTAACTATCTATTTATCTTTGGCAACTTTGGGTTTCCTGAGTTAGGGATAAGTGGAGTCGCGTGTTCTTCACTTTTAACAAGTGTTGCCATGATGTTATCTGGGTTATTATACATTCACTTTTCTGACTTGAGAGAAAAGCAAATCTTTAAAG
>QOQE01000021.1 GCA_003331935.1 Alphaproteobacteria bacterium
CCCAATGATCTTCAAAGGCACTCCTGGCAGCTTTAACTGCGAAATCCACATCTTCTTCATTTCCTCGCGCAATCTTTGCCCATATCTCGCCATCGTATGGATTATCAGATTCAAAATACGCTCCCGAGGAAGGTGTCTCCCACCTACCGTTGATGTATAGATCATATTTTTCCATATTTTCTCCCACTCAAATTCAGATTCTTACGAATTAAATATTTATATTAGACAGTTTATTTCTGTAATAAATATGAATCAAATCTAATATACGATAGTAGCTTTTAAAAATCAGGTTAAACATATTTGGTATGATTTTATAATTTTTGATTTACAATAACTAGTTATATACTTTTAGTCGCAGCAATCGGGTCATGAGATTATTTCACTAGGTGAAACTAAATATTTTTGGACTTGAAAAATAAAGGAATAATTTATGAAGCAGCCGCAAAAAAATCCAAATATTAAGCCACTTGTAGTTACCAATTTAATTTTCGCAATTTTTTTTATTATCGTAATTGTTTCAGGACTATAAAATTGGCTACCTTATTTTTACTAATAAGAGATTACCAATATACTATATCAATCAAAAAACTTATTTTATCATAGAGGAGAAAAACTTGTTTCCTAGGCCATCTATTAGTCTTAGATCTTGCTGAGATAGTAAGATGAAAATTATGCAGAAAGTAATTATTATATTCTGTCTGGTGGTTCCATTTTTTATGGGGTGCTCTAATCCAAAGATGGAGAATGTCTTATCAAAAGATATATCCTTTGAGTTGTTGGAATATTTTGATGGTAAGACTTTCGCTTGGGGTCTGGTGGTTGATAGATTTGGTAATTTTCAAAGGTCGTTTAAAGTAAAACTGATTGGAAAAAGAGATAACAAAAAATTACTACTTAAAGAATACTTCACCTATAACGATGGAGAGAAAGAGTATAGAGAATGGGTCATTACAAAAACAGAGAATGGACTCTACGAAGGTACATCAAAAGATACAATCGGAGTAGCCAAGGGCAAAAAAGTTGGCAATACTATGAGAATGGTTTACGACACCACTATTAGTATTGGGGATACCGATATAAGAGTATCCTTTGATGATCGCTTCGTTAAAGCTGATAAAAAAGTAGTTATAAATAGAGCTGAAATTTTTAAATGGGGCATAAAAATAGCTGATGTTACAATATTTTTTTCAAAGTAAGGTAGATGCTACTTCGTGTATTCATTTAAAAGTTAACTAAACGTGAGCTGGGTAATAATCACAGCAATTGCTAGTTTATCTCAGACACTTCGTAGTGTGTTTCAAAAAAATATTATTGAAGACGTTGGAGTGTTGGTATCAGCGTATTCTCGATTTGTTTTTGCTCTTCCCTTTGTTGCTCTACTAGCTGGATTATTTCTGGAGCCTCAAGAAATAGTTCTACTGAAAACTATTTCATCAAAAGCATGGTTCTTTTTACTAACTGCAAGTATTTGCCAAATAGTATTTACAATTATTCTCATAAAATTATTTACCCTTAGATCATTTGCGATAGGCGTCGCATTTTCCAAAACTGAAGTTATACAAACAACTATTTTAGAAATAATTATCATAGGGTTTATTCTTACTTCACATGTCTTCCTATCAATAATTGTAGGCTTTATAGGTATGTTATTTATGTCTAAACAGAAATTGTTAGGAAACTTGAGTTATAATAATTTATTCTTAAAGCAGGTAACTTTGGGAGTGTTATGCGGTATTTTTTTGGGGCTCAGCTCCGTTTTATATAAAGTATCACTCGATAGTGTATCTACAGACTTAATCTATAAAAAAGTATTGGTTTTATCATTTTTGGCTTTGTTATTTCAGTCCGTGATCTTTGGGACATATATTGTCGGTACTGAAGGAAGGCAAAATATACTGAAGTTACTCTCAATATGGAAAAAGGGATTGCCAGTTGGCTTTTTTGGATGTTTAGCAACTTTTTGCTGGTTTTCTGCTTTTTCTCTTGTCGATGCAACGTTTGTCAGAGCTGTTGGACAACTAGAGATAGTCTTTTCAGTTTTGATATCGTATATATTCTATAAAGAGAAAATCACAGGGTTTGAATTAATTGGTATGAGCTTAATCACAGTATCAATATTGGCTTTACTAGGTCTTCCCAGTATTTATAAATAGAGAAAGTCTCAAATGTTTCTAAGGTTAATATTTTTTGAATTAATTTTTTTCATACTTTTGTATTTATTCTTAAAGTTTTTCCTAGATAAGCGTTATTTTGGCGCTTCTATTAAAGTTTTTACAATTGTTCTAATATTGTTAATCGTTACCCAAACTTCAATTTTATTTGTTCTGAGCTGGATTTAACTAATCTAGTTGCTTAATTATATTTGCGATTACATTAGATCTTTTAGCAATACTATCGATATGTAAATGCTCATTGAGAGTATGGTAACCATCACCTAGTGTACCTAACCCATCTATGGTTGGCACACCTAAAGCACCACTGAAGTTTCCGTCAGATCCACCTCCCATACTCCCATGTGAAAACGGAAGACCAAGGCCATTACAAACGGAATTCGTGATGGCAAGCAGATTCGATGTTCCCTCATTTGGCTCCCACACAGGTCTCACAACCCCTTGCTCAACTGTGAACTTTATACCCTCTTCATTCCTAGTTAGATCAAGTATCGTAGAAGAGCCTTCATCGAGGTTCTTTTGCTCTTTTGCCATAGATATTGCCTCTGCAAAGCACTCTGAGCTTACACAATTTACCCACTGACCTCCTTTTATAACACCAACGGAAAAGGTCCGATCATCATTTGACAATTCTTCAATCTCTATAATCTTTTTTGCCATCTCTTTTACCGCAGACTTGCCTGCCTTAGGATTTATTCCTGCGTGAAATGGAATACCTTCTGTCTTTAAATTAAATCGTGCAATCGCATATCTTCCTGAAACATAGCCTCCATCAGGAAGACCTGGCTCGGGGACTAAAACATATTTTGACCTTAAAGACTCGGCTTCTATGAGACTCCTGGTGCTAGGCGATCCAATTTCTTCATCTGATGTAATCAAGATTGTAATTTTTAAGTTAGGTAAATCTCCTTCTTTCATCAGCATTTTAACCGCTTCCATCGCTATAAGATTTCCACTTTTCATATCAAAAATTCCTGGGCCGAAGCACTTGTTACCATCGATCCTAAAGGGTAACTTTTGTAAGGTCCCAATTGGATGAACTGTATCCATATGACCCATTATAAGAATTCCAGGAGAATTATAATTTTCTGAGGTCTCATTAAAGCTTGCCCTTAAGCAATCACCAAGATTTTGCTTTCCGGGTACTCTTTCAAGTCTTCCTCCCATTTCAGCGAGATAATTAGAACACAAATCCATCATTCTATTCACTGAATCTTTATCGAAGGTAGGACTTTCAACCTCAACCCAGTCCTGCAGGGTGCTCAATATTTTTTTTGTTTCAAAATTATATTCTTTAATCTCGACCATCTAGTTCAACTATTTACAAGAAACAGTTCCAGAGAGAGAATTATGCCCCCCCGCTGTACTCTGAGCTGATCCCAAGTTAACTACAGTGTAAGCTGAACCACATGCACTTAAAGCTTTTTTGTCCCATGAGTTTTTTAGTTGCTTTGCTGTACCATCTTTGATGGCTACTGTTATTGTCCTCTCGGGGTTTCCAGAGAACATTCTCATAAGACTGTTAGACTCATTGCCACTTGAACAAGATGAAACAAGAAAACCTATTGTCATTGCCGTCCCTATTTTAAAAACTCTTGAAATCATGGTAACCTCCTTAAAGACATTATAGTACCAGAGAACAAAAAAATATTTTATCTCTTGTAAAAGTTTATGATTCTTTTTCAATTTCTACAATATTAATTCTCAAATCTTTGAACTGGACGCCTGGAGTAAGTGTTTTATCTACTAACGTCAGAAACTTGCCTACCCGTTGATGCCAATCGTTAGCTTTTAATAGTGCGTCTTCATCATACTTTTCGTCAATTTCTAACTCTATTTGGGATTTTATCACTATTTTTTTCAAATTAATCCTCAACAAACTTTATACTTTCAAGTCTATTCCTAATCTCGTTTGAGATAGGCTCCGACTTTTTGTCTCTGAAGTTATAGTTAACATAAATTGCTTGGCCCTTTGCGCAAATTCTGTTTGTCTGATGTATCTCTTCTTTGATAGTGAAAGAGGAGGTTCCAACTTTTTCAATTCCAGTTTTAACGTCTACATCCTCTGCCAAGTACAGCTGATCTACATACTCAACCGTTACTTTTACTAATGCAAGCTTCCAGTTTATAAAGTCGAGTTTGGGTGAAAAGATACGAAAGATTTCTCTTCTACCTGCTTCAAACCAAATAGGAACAAATACATTGTTAATATGGCCTACCCCATCGGTTTCAGAAACTCGGGGAACAATTTTTGTAAAAATCAATTTTTATAAACCCTTTTAAAGTTAATGTTGATAAGTGTATCGACAAAATCGTATAGTTAAAAGCCCTCTGTTAACAATTATAAAAGAAGCTGAAGCACGTATGTTTGTTCATCTCAAAACCAAAACAATTTACTCTCTCTTAGAAGGAGCTATTTTTGCGAAGGCATTGGCAGATCGATGTAGTGAATTCAAAATGCCAGCTGTTGGAATTGCTGATAGAGCAAATTTGTTTGGTGCTCTGGAGTTTTCGGAAGTGCTCTCAGACAGAGGAATACAACCAGTCATAGGGTGTCAATTATCTCTTAGCGCTAGGGAAGTCAACTTGAAAAAATTGAGTGCAGCTGACCACGTTAGCATGCTTTTTTTAGCGAAGAATGAAATTGGTTATCGTAATTTGATGGAGCTTTCGAGTAAATTTTTTCTAAATGAGACCTACCGTTCTGAGGGTATTAGTATTAGAGAAATAGATAGATTCTCTGATGGTTTAATATGTCTTTCGGGTGCTGATGAAAGTCCGATAAACAATCTTATAAGAGATAACAAGTCTAAAGAGGCACTCGATCTCTTAACTCACTTTAAAAGAACATTTGGTAATCGGTTTTATATAGAGATAAACCGCCATCCTTTGGCAGATGACTTTGTAAAGAAAAAAAACTTAGAGAGCGACATATTGGATTTGGCAGACACCCACCGTGTACCACTGGTGGCAACAAACGATGTGTACTTCCTAGATAAAGAACTTTACCAACCACATGATGCGTTGCTTTGCATTGCAGAAGGAAGTTTTGTTGACCAAAAACAAGCCCGTCGTTCTTTGAGTATGGATCATTTTTTTAAATCAGAAAATGAGATGAGAGAGCTCTTCGATGACATTCCTGAGGCTATTGAAAACACAGTTGAAATAGCGATGCGGTGTTCTTTTAGGCCAAAATCAAGAGAAGCTATGTTGCCAAGCTTTTCGAAAAATGCTGACGAGGACTTAGCAAAGCAGGCAAAAAACGGGCTGGAGGTCAGATTTAAAGAACTTTCAGTGGTAAGTCAAAAGCAGGTCTATCTCGATAGAATTTCTTATGAGTTGGGGGTAATTGAAAACATGGGCTTTAGCGGCTACTTCTTGATAGTAGCGGATATTGTTAAATGGGCAAAAGCCGAAGGAATCCCTGTAGGCCCGGGCAGAGGCTCAGGAGCAGGAAGCTTGGTAGCGTTCGCTCTAACTATTACGGATTTGGACCCCATTAAATACTCTTTACTTTTTGAAAGATTTCTTAATCCATCCCGAATATCAATGCCTGATTTCGATATAGACTTTTGTATGGACAGGCGCAACGAGGTTATCGATTATGTCAAAAACAAGTATGGCAAAGAAAATGTCGCGCAAATAATTACATTTGGAGCTCTTTGGTCTAAGGCGGCTATAAGAGATATTGGTCGAGTACTTCAATTACCTTACTCACAGGTGGATAAGATCGCAAAACTTATCCCCCTTCAGGGGACAAAACCTGTTTCCTTAAATGAAGCGATGGAAACTGAAGACGCATTAATTGAGGAGGCTAAGAACGACGTGCAAGTTTCTAGAATGCTGAATATTTCAAAAGAACTCGAAGGAGTGTTAAGAAACGCATCAACGCATGCTGCCGGTATTGTTATTGGCGACAGAAAGCTAGTTGAGTTGGTCCCCTTATATCAGGACCCTAGATCTGACATGCCTGCAACCCAATTTACTAAGGATTGGGTAGAGAAGGCCGGGTTAGTTAAATTTGATTTTCTTGGTTTGAAAACATTAACGATAATTAATGAGGCAGTTTCTTTAGTGAATTCGACTACCTCTGCTAACCTTGATATCAATAAAATTTCTTTAAATGATGCAGCAACATACAAGCTTTATTCTGATGCTAAAACAATGTCGGTTTTCCAGGTTGAAAGTAAGGGTATGAGGGATGCCTTGGTTGATTTAAAACCAAATTCCTTAGAGGATATCATCGCTTTGGTAGCGTTATATAGACCTGGTCCAATGGAAAATATACCGGCCTTCTGTGAAGCCAAAAATGATCCAGAAAAAAGACAGTTTCTCCACCCCTCTATTGATAACATACTTGATGAAACTCATGGAATTATTGTTTATCAGGAGCAGGTTATGGAGATTGCTCAAAAAATGGCGGGCTACAGTTTAGGGGACGCTGACTTATTAAGAAAAGCAATGGGAAAAAAAATAAAGGAGGTTATGGATTCTGAAAAGCCTAAATTTTTAAAAGGTGCAGATAAGAATGGAATAGAAAATAAAATAGCAGAGGGTATATGGGATTTATTAGCGAAATTTGCAAACTATGGGTTTAATAAATCACATGCGGCTGCGTATGCAGTCCTTAGTTATCAAACGGCTTTCTTAAAAGCCCATCATACTGCTGAATTCATAACTGCTTCCATGAATAACGACATTAATAATATGGAAAAATTTGCTAACTATTTTGACGATTTAAACACATTTGGTTTGACGATGTGTCCTCCATGTATAAACAGATCAGAGGTAAAGTTTTCTGTGAGTGAAGACAAAATACTATTCGGCTTAGGAGCCATAAAAAATGTCGGATATGAGTCGATGTCAAAAATTGTTGAGAACAGAAAATATAACGGAAATTTTATCGATATTTACGATTTTGCAAAAAGAGTCCACTTAAAAAAGGTCGGCAAGAGACCTCTTGAAATGCTGATTAGTTCTGGTGCTTTTGCAGACTTCAAATATGAAGACAGTGCAATGCTAGATAAAGTAGAAGAACTTATTTTGTATTCTGCCGCATGTCATGATGAGGAGGGCTCGGACCAAGTTAATTTATTTTCAAATTCAATTGAAACGATAAAGAAACCTGAGTTTAAATCTCTAGCTCCTCTTTCTCGTTCTCTAAAATCAAAGGCGATTTATGATGTTACCGGGATACATTTTATGTCACCCTTTAAGTATAAGCCTAACTTTTATGAGTCGTTGGGAATAAAGAAATTTGATGCACTTTTAGAAACAACAACGGAATTTAAAAGTATAATGACTGCTGGATTTATAACTAATTTAACTTCCAAGACAACAAATAATGGAAAGCAATATTTCTTGGTCAGCTTGATAGATCATAGAGTTAAAACCTTTGATGTTTTTATTTTTCCAGACCGTTTAACCGCTCTAACTGGAAAACTAGAAGTTGGTACGTTTGTGCTTCTGGTTCTCGAAAAAATAAAAGATCAAAATGGGTATAGTCGAATAAATGTAAAGTCTGTGAGAGATTTAGAAAAGTTCATAGGAGATAGAAAACAAAAGCAATATCATTTTGTTATAAGTACTAATTGTCAGGTTAATAGAATATCCAGCTTATTAAAGGACGCAGTGATGGAAGAATCACCTAGCGATGGTAATGTTCTAATCACGGTTAAAGACGAAGAAAATCAGGAGAAAACAAATATCTCATTACCCTATTTATATGATATCAGTTCAGAAGTGATTGAAAGCATAAAGTCGGTTGAGGGTGTTTTTGAGATAGAGGCAAATTAGATATAAAGATTAACTTAAATGGATAGATCGAAGAAAATAGTGCGGCCTAAAGCAATAACCCCCAGAGGATTCAAGGATAATTTCCACTCTTATCTCAAGAAGAGAGATGAGGTCTTAGAAGTCGTAAATCGGGTTTATGAACTATATGGATTTGAAAGGCTCGAAACGCCTGCAATTGAGACAGTTGATGCGTTAGGGAAATTCCTACCAGATGTAAATAGGCCCAATGAGGGGGTCTTTGCGTGGCAGGACGAAACAGACTCTTGGCTGGCGTTGAGATATGATCTTACCGCTCCGCTAGCAAGGGCTTTTTCACAACATCGAAACACTCTGCAAGTCCCATACAAGAGATATAGCTTTGGCCCGGTATGGAGAGACGAAAAGCCGGGACCAGATAGGTTCAAGGAGTTTTATCAGTTCGACGCTGACATAGTGGGTAGTTCAAGTTTTATTGCTGATGCCGAGATGTGCTTTGTCGTATTTGATGTTTTAAAGGAGCTTGGATTCTCAGTTGCCGATTATTCTACAAGAATTAGTAATAGGAAAATTCTTTCTGGATTGGTGCAAGCGGTTAAGTTAGCAGATGACACGGACTTAGGGGATATCGAATTAGTAGTCTTTAGGGCTATAGATAAATTAGATCGACTGGGATTACAAGGCGTTGAAAGTCTATTAGGAAAAGGTAGAACTGATAGTAGTGGAGATTTCACTAAGGGTGCAAACTTAAGTGCTGGTCAAATTGATACGATAATGAGCTTTTTGAAAATCAAAGATAATGACCCTTACAAAGCCCTTCAAGAAATGGGGCTTCTTATAAAAGATTCTGAAATTGGGCAGGAAGGTTTGGGGGAGCTAAAAAATATAACTGATGCTCTATTATCGGAAGGCAGCTCTAACCCATCTTTCAGAATAGATCCCAGTGTTGTAAGAGGTTTAGCGTACTACACTGGAACAGTATTCGAAACTGAATTAACTACGACCACTAGTTCTTTGGGCTCGATCTCTGGAGGAGGCCGGTACGATGATCTAGTAAGTAGATTTACAGGTCAAAAAGTGCCATCCACTGGCGTATCAATTGGCATTGATCGTCTGGTGTCTTTTCTTCATGAGCGTGATAGTAAAAAAGAAAAGGGGGTTGTAGACGTCATAGTAACTGTGATGGATAAAAACTTAATGCAACACTATATCAACATCGCTTCTGATCTTAGAGCACATGGGGTTAATACCGATTTGTATGTAGGGAACCCCAAAGACTTTGGGAAACAAATGAAGTATGCAGATTCCCGTAATGCCGCATTTGCTATTGTTGCAGGTACGAATGAATTAAAAGATGATATAGTTCAGGTAAAAGATCTCAAGCTAGGCAGGAAACTTTCAGTGGATATATCGTCAAATGAAGAATGGAAAGAACAACCAGCGCAGTTCCCCGTAAAGAGGGAAGAGTTGATTGAAAAAATCTTAGAACTTTTAAGAAGCTAGGATGTTGAACTCACAAAAAGGGATAAAAAAAAATACTTCAGACTTTAACAATTTGGGTTTGGAAATAAATCGGATAACTAGAATTTTAAAGAACGCTGGGTTAAACGAAATAACGGTACCTTCTCTTTTAACAGCGTCAGACTTAGTTGATCTTTATGGCGAAGACTTGAAGCTTCGCGCATATACAACTTCTGATCCTGTTAAAGGTGAACAAGTTTTAAGACCTGACTTCACACTGCCAATTTTATTGAAACATCTCAGAGGTAACTCCCTTCGAGCAAGATATTTTTATAGTGGTAACGTTTGGAGACGGCAAAATTTTAAGTCCGTTATACCAAATGAACAATATCAGATGGGGTTTGAATTTTTTGATGACAAAAAAAATAATTCGACTTCATTAGATGTTGAAGCATTTTTGCTTATTAATAAAATTTTGAGAAAATTTGAAGTTAATGCAGTAACTGGAGATGTGCAAATTTTATCAAGTGCTCTTGAGGATCTCGATATCAGTGCGTATAAAAAAGCATCATTGAAACGACACTTATGGCGGCCAAAAAGATTTATGCAACTTTTAGATCTCTATTCGGATCAGAAAAAGAGTCGCAGAAATATTTATTCTCAAAAAGGAACCTCCCGATCGATCGCAAAGAATAGATTAAATGAAATTGAAACTGCTTACGGGGTGAGAACCAAAGAGGATATTGAAGAAAGAATTGAAACTTTAGAGCATGAGCTATCGAAAAACTTGATTGGGAATTCTCAAAGAGACTTTCTAAAGAGGTTAATGCAATATCAGTCAACCCTTAGCGATGCATCGAGAAATATGTTATCGCTGGCCGATGTGGGTAAAAAATATAGAAAAGCTATAGATAACTTTGAAAGTAGGGTTGGACTTTTAAGTGAGTACGTGAACACAAGCAAAATAAAATTTCAGGTAATTTATGGTTTAACAACACTTGAATACTATGATGGCTTTGTTTTTGGTTTTCAATTTGATCGTGGAAATTATCCCCCGATCGCCCAGGGAGGACGATACGATAGCTTGTGCAATATCTTGTCAAAAAAAGGAAAATCCTTACGTGCTATTGGGAGTATGGTGAGGATGGATTTTCTAAATTGAATTTTATTAATGATATATAGATATGGTTAAGCAATTTATAAGATTAGGGCTTCCATCTAAAGGTAGGATGAAGAAGCAGGTTGAAGAATTCTTTCTTCATAAAGGCTTAGAGTTAGTCGATGTTGGTTCCTCACGGGAGTACCTAGCAAAATTTAAACAGGAGCAAGAAATTCAAATAATTTTGATTGCTCCATCGGATATTCCTCTAGAAATAAAAAAGGCTAATTTAGATATCGGCATAACTGGCCGAGACTTGGTCTTTGAGAAGATAATTGGTTGGCAAAAGTGGATGCTGGAATTTAAGCGTTTGAATTTTGGAAAGGCAGATTTGGTATTAGGTATCCCTCAATTCTGGATAGATGTAAATCATCTTGATGACCTCGATGATGTAGCTTATTTGCTAAGGCAAAAATATGGACAACGTTTGAGAATTGCAACGAAATATCAAAACATAACACGAGATTTTCTAATTGATAATCAAGTTACTAACTTTGAGATTATAGAAAGCCAGGGAGCTACAGAAGGTGCAATAGTGAATGGTATTGCTGACGTGGTCGTGGATATTTCTTCAACTGGCGAAACATTAAAGCAAAATAAACTGAAAATGATTGAACAGGGTACTCTTTTAAGAAGCTCTGCATCAATCTTTATAAATAGTAGATACTACAAAAAAAATAAGAGTGATCCAGAATTGAAGAGATTTTTAGCCAAGCTTGTTTAAGTCAAATGTATTATATAATCCCAACTTCCAATAATTGTTGCTGAATATCTAAAGGTATATCATCATCAAAGGTCGCTGTTACAGGGTCTACGATATCTGCGGGGGTCCTATTTTTTTTCAAATATCTCCAACCTTGAAACGGTCGTTTGCGAATTGGAGTCGTTTTTATAATTGAGTTATCAAGGTATATCCTACATCTTTTTACGCCGTCTCTATCCTCCTGTTTAATAATTTCAACTATTTTTTGCCTTGCACAGATGACCCCCTTTATTACCCAGTATAGTGATCCCGTTTCTACTATTGCCTCATGTTTCTTTGGCATGAGCTTAGTTGAGTGGTAAAAGCCTTTGCTCGTCTGAGCACCGGGCTGGTTCAAAAACCTTTTTTGGATTAAAACTAGCTCTTCTACTGACTGCACTCCGACTGCCAGTTTTACGATATTTACAGGTGCTTCAGACATTTCATAATCTCTAACTTTATTGAAGCGATAAGTAAATGTTTTCTTGACACTTGAAGACCTTTTAATATAAGAAACTATCGCACAGAATGAAAAGGATAGAGTTTTGACAAAGAGAACGGCTGCAAAGCACAAAATCGATAGAAGAATGGGAGAAAATATTTGGGGGCGGCCAAAATCACCCGTCAACAAAAGAGAGTATGGACCTGGTCAACACGGACAAAGAAGAAAAGGGAAGCTCTCAGATTTTGGACTGCAGTTGAGAGCAAAGCAAAAGCTGAAAGGTTATTATGGTGATCTAACTGAGAAACAGTTTAGAAAGATATTCAACATAGCAGATAAAGAAAGAGGCGATACCGGTGAAAAATTGATCGGGCTTTTAGAAAGAAGGTTGGACGCTGTTGTATACCGGTCTAAGTTTGTTCCCACAATTTTTGCAGCAAGGCAATTTGTAAACCACGGTCACGTAATGGTAAATGGAAAAAAAGTAAACATACCCTCATTCAGTGTTAAAGAAGGGGATATTATCGAGGTTAGAGATAAATCGAAGGAAATGGCCCTAATAGTAGAGGCTCTTGCCTTGAAAGAGAGAGATGTTCCAGAGTATATAGAAGTCGATTTTAAAAAGATGACAGCTAAATTCAAACGAATACCTGAGCTTTCTGACGTGCCATATCCCGCTATAATGGAACCAAATCTTGTTGTGGAATATTACGCGAAGAACTAACAGATTTTATGCATCATTTTATTTTTAAAAACGAGATCATTTTTTCAGAAGATAGCAAACTCGAAACAGCTATGTTCGGTATGGGCTGTTTTTGGGGTGCTGAAAAGAAATTTTGGGAGCTTGAGGGAGTAAAGCTCACTGCCGTAGGGTATGCTGGTGGTGCAAGCAGAAATCCAAGTTATAGAGATGTATGTACTGGACTAACCGGTCACAATGAGGTTGTTAAATTACAATTTGATCCCACTGAAATACGTTATAATCAACTTTTAGCACTATTTTGGGAAAATCATGATCCCACACAGTTAAATAGGCAAGGTAATGATTTTGGCACGCAATATCGGAGCGGGGCTTATTATTTTTCAAAGGCCCAGATGATTACTATATTTGAAACGAAGGAAATATATGAAAATTCACTGCGTGAGGCGGGATTTGGCTCTATAGTGACAGAAATAAAAGAGGCCCCCGAGTGCTTCTTAGCAGAAGATTATCATCAGCAATATCTTGCAAAGAATCCTCATGGCTATTGCGGATTAGGTGGAACCGGTATTAGCCTAAAAGAGAAATTAAAGACTACGGCTGAGGCTCTTTAGCAATATTTTGTTGTACAGTAAATAATCTAAATTCAGAAAAACTAAGAAAGCTTGAAAACTTTTTTGAACTCAACGGCTCATTAATAACCTATCAAGAAGTAACTGCTTCAAATGAAAGCGGGTTGTTCACTTTAAAAATTTTCTCAGAAGTTTCTTTAGACCCCATCATAATATTTTTGATTGAAGAGTGTTTTGCAGTAAAAAGTGCGATTACAAAAACCCCAAAAAAAAATTGGCTAAAGACCTCCAATGTTAATTTTAGTCCTGTTAAAATAAATAAGTTTATCGTAACAAGTTCTTTTTTTGCGAACTCTATTAAACAAAACCGATTTTCGTTAACAATTGATGCTTCTTTAGCATTTGGAACAGGGCACCACTACTCAACTAAATTTTGTTTGGAATTAATTCAAGAACTTAAAAAAAGAAAAAATAACCCATTAACAGTAATCGATGTCGGATGTGGGACTGGGATACTAGCCATAGCCATAGCTAAGCTATTTTCTTCAAGGATTATTGCTGTTGATAATGATATCCATGCAGTTGAAATGGCTAAGCGCAATATAGTTGTCAACAAGGTTTCTCAATATGTAAAAGTCTACAAATCAACGGGACTAATTGGAAACCATCTCAATTCTAGAGCTAAGTATGACCTAGTGGTGGCCAATATCTTATACAATCCTATAAAATCCATGATGAGGTCTATAATTGAAAATTTATCCAATGGGGGTTCTTTGATCTTGTCTGGATTAAACCTTAAACAAACAAAACACCTGAAAGAGATTTCAAAGCAATTTAGATTAAAAGTTATCAACGAAAAAAAAGAGGCTAACTGGGGAGCACTATTATTAAAAAAAATTTAGTATAATAGAGGACTCAAACTCAGTTATTGAAGGTTTATGATGATATATGCTACGATCAATCAAAAAAGAGTAATATGCAGGTAATTGGAATAGATCCAGGACTAATCCACACAGGCTGGGCTGTGATAGAAGAAGATGGGCCAAAAATAAAGTATTTAGGTAGCGGTACTTGTAATACAAGCAATAAAAGTGATATGGCAAGCAGACTAGTATCAATTTTGGAGCAATTAAGATTAATAATACTTAATTTTAAAATCAAAAGTGGCGCTATAGAAAAAGCTTTTGTAAAGAATGACCCCCTCGCTGCCTTGAAACTGGGACAGGCTAGAGCTTCCGCAATGATAGCATTAGGTGAAAATAAAATTGAAGTAAGCGAGTACGCACCGAATTACGTAAAGAAAATATTTACCGGGAGAGGTCACGCAACTAAAGAGGAGGTTGAAAGAATGGCGTCCTTGCAGTTTCCCAAAGTTAGTTTCGCGAGATCTGATGAAGCGGATGCTCTTGCCATAGCAATATGTCATATGCATACTTTAAAATTAAATTCTACGCTAAGTAATGCAATCAATAAAGCAATGTGATCCCAGATGATCGGTAGAATAAAAGGTCAACTCATTGAGAAAAAAAATGATAGAGTTGTTATCGATGTTCATGGAATTGGTTACGTCGTTTATGTTACGGAAAAAACCGCCAGATCTCTATCTCCGGGAAATGAGGGCCGAGATATCTCTCTTTTTACTGAGTTATTGGTCAAAGAGGATCTATTACAATTAATAGGTTTCTTAACTCAGACGGAAAAAGATTGGTTTAATCTCTTGCGATCAGTTCAGGGTATAGGAGCTAAAGTTGCGCTAACTATTTTAAATACCCTTGACGCAAACGAACTATTGCGGGCAATAAGAATGAAAAATGAATTGGCATTTTCTTCGGTTTCTGGGATTGGGTCCCGAATGGCGCAAAGACTGGTAGTCGAGTTAAGTGGCAGAAAAGATTTGGCGATCTTGGAGGATGAAGCAGTCATCGAAATCAGAGATGAAAATAATGAGCAAACATTGAACATAATTAAAAGAAAGGAGATACAGCAAGATGCGTTATCTGCCTTGCAGAATTTGGGTTTTAAGTCGGTGGAGGCTAAAAGCGCTATAGATAAAATTGTAGCTGAAGATCACATCAATGATGCTTCAGAGTTAGTAAAAGAAGCTCTCAGGTCGCTGGCAAAAGGGTAAAGCTAATGGGTGATGAAGAAAATATTTTGTCGACAGATGAGTTTAAAGAAGATTACGAAAATACACTCAGGCCAAAGACCATAGATGAATTCATCGGGCAGGCTGATTTAAAAAAAAATCTTAAGATATTTTTGGAAGCATCAAAAATAAGGAAAAGGGCACTGGACCATGTACTTTTTCACGGTCCCCCAGGTTTAGGCAAAACAACCTTAGGGCAAATTATTGCCAGGGAGTTGGGAGTCAATTTCAAAATGACTTCGGGTCCCGTTTTAACGAAATCCGGTGATTTAGCTGCAATTCTTACCAGTCTTGAGGCTAATGATGTGCTCTTTATAGACGAGATACACCGGTTGTCACCAGCTGTTGAAGAAATTCTTTATCCAGCTATGGAAGATTTTAGTTGCGATTTAATCGTGGGAGAAGGCTCTGCTGCACGGTCTTTACGAATAGAAATAAAGCCTTTTACTCTGGTTGGATCAACAACTCGACTGGGTCTATTAACCACACCTATGAGAGATAGGTTTGGTATTCCAGTACGTCTAAACTTTTATGGAGTAGAGGATTTAATTTTGGTTGTCACCCGAGCAGCAGAGCTTTTGAATTTCAAAATTGATCAAATAAGCGCAAGTGAAATTGCTAAAAGGTCAAGGGGAACTCCAAGGATAGCAGGAAGACTTTTAAGAAGAGTGATCGATTTTGCGACCGTTGAAAATAATGGTGTTATTAATGATGCTTTAGTAGACAGTGCACTTACTAGGCTTGGTGTTGATCATATGGGACTTGATGAAGGTGATCGAAAATATCTCAACCTCTTGGCTCGTGAATATGGAGGTGGACCGGTAGGTTTAGATACTCTGGCGGCTGCTCTTTCTGAATCAAAGGACTCTATAGAGGAAGTCCTGGAACCATATCTATTACAAGAAGGTATGATACAGAGAACACCAAGGGGACGTTCGCTGGGTAAAAAGACATGGCAATATCTAGGATTAGAAAGACCAAATAATTAAATAGGCAATAATTTGAAAGAAAATATGTTTCAATATAATTGTGAGGTTTTTTATGAGGATACGGATATGGGTGGGAGAGTATACCATGCCAACTACTTAAAATTTATTGAACGTGCGAGGAGTAAGTTCATTGATTCCTTAAATGTTGATCAGAGACTTTTACTTTTAGAAGAGAAAAAGTTTTTTATTGTAAAAAACATTACAGCTGACTACCTATCACCTGCATATTTTGGAGACAAGCTTATAGTCTGTACCAACTTGGTGGAACTTAAAAGAGCAAGTATGATGCTGAAACAAGAGATCATGAGAGATGACGAAAAACTTTTTGAGTGTAATGTACGTCTGGCAATGCTAAATTCTACTGGAAAACCAGAGAGATTTTCGGCTGATTTGGTTAGAAATATTGAAACATTTTTTGAACCTACTCAAAAAAAAATTGGAGAATGAAAAGTATGGAAGAATCCATTTTATTGCAAAATCAGTCATTAGACTTTTCCTTTATAGCCCTTTTTCTAAAGGCAACAATCACAGTAAAACTAGTAATGTTGGTCTTGATTTTTTCCTCTATTTGGTCCTGGGCGATCATAGTTCAGAAAATCATTGATTACAGAAAATCAAAGAGAGAAACGAAGATATTTTTAGATGAATTTTGGTCTGGGGGTTCTTTAGAAGAATTGTATAATGAAAAAAGAGATGACCCCAAGGGTGTTTGTGAACAGATTTTCTGTGCGGCAATGGATGAGTGGCAAAGGTCATCAGATGGTGATGGAAAATTGATAGATGGAGTGCAATCTAGATTAGAAAGAGCAATGTATGTGGTTTTAGATCGTTGGAATGAAAAACTTAGTTCAGGTCTATATTTCCTTGCAACGGTTGGCTCAGTAGCTCCTTTCGTAGGCTTGTTTGGCACGGTTTGGGGTATAAAAAATGCTTTTCAGGAAATTGCAATTCAAGAGAGTAGTAATTTGGCAGTGGTCGCTCCTGGCATAGCTGAAGCACTATTGGCAACCGCACTAGGACTATTAGCAGCAATCCCAGCGGTTGTCTTCTATAATAAGCTTTCAGGTGACTCACAAAAAATTATAAATGGGGTAGAGGAGTTTTCAGAAGAATTCTCGGTTATAATATCCAGACACATAGACATGAATAAAAACCATAAAGAGTAAGAATGCAGATAGGACCAAAGGCAGCTAGCCGATCAACACGTAGACAAAAATTTACTAGCAGGAATTTTGTTCCAATGTCAGAAATTAATGTGACTCCGTTTGTTGACATAATGCTGGTGCTGTTAATTATATTTATGGTAGCGGCGCCACTCTTGAGCGTGGGTGTAGAGGTTGATTTGCCAAACACTCAAGCAAAACCACTTGCAATAGAAAAAGAAAAACCTCTGACTCTGACGATGGATAAGGAAAGCAATATTTTTATTAATGAAGTACAAATTAAAAAAGAAGATATTCGAACTAAACTTTTGGCGATTAGAAAAGAGAGAAAATCTGATGAGATTTATTTAAGAGCAAGCAAAAATATAGAGTATCAGAAAGTTGCAAGTGTTTTAGCTCTGGTAAGTAACATTGGGTATTCTCAGATATCTTTAGTTACAGATGTAGAGTAAAATAAACGAGATTAGATATGAGGCAAGGTTTATACACTTCAGGCATTTTACACTCATTTTTGGGTCTTGTGCTAATAACAAATTTTCAAATGCTAGAGAATAAGCCAGATGAATTGTTAAGCAATGTAACTGTGAAATTATTATCTGAGCAAGAGCTTATGAAGCTTTCCGAAGTGGAAACAACGAAAGCTCTTGAAGTTACAAATTTTGAGCCAGAAAAAAAAGTTGACGTAGATCGTTATCCTAAAAAACCCGAAATTCCTTCTAAAAGAAATATTGGTAATGAACTAAAAGGACTAAGTGAACCAGATGTTATTAAAATAAAAAAGCGAAAGACTAAAGATGAAATTATTACTGACTACGCCCAAAGAGGGGATAATGAGCTTGATAAATCATCTAAAAAGGAAGAAAAGAGACTCGTTGAAGACCAAAAGGAAGTAGAAAAAACCAATGAGGATAATTCAAAACAAAAAAATACTACTTCTCAAATTTCGTCAGAAGGTAAGAATGTAGAAATCGTTTCAGGCGCTTTAAAAATTGCAAAAATACCATCATTTAAACCATCTGTTTTTGATAAAGGTAATGAAAGCGGCCTTAATGAGACTGATTTAAAGACCGATAAAGACGATATTTATAGTGACTTAATCGAGAAGGTAGTAAAGAGCAAAAAAGAGGAAGAAGTTACAGAAACCTCAATTCAGAGGTTAGCAAAGGCCAGAATTTTAAAGACACTAAACGATAATTGGAATGTTGTTTCTATAAATAGACTGCCAAATTATGAAAAGTACGTAATTATCTTAGAATTGAAGATCGACAATAGTGGAAACATTAGCGGACCAATAAAGCTGGTGTATCCAGAAAAAGCCTCTGGAAATTTTCTTATAGCAAAAAGATCTGCTATTAAAGCGGTATTAGAATCTTCGCCCTTTCCGGTTCCAAAAGAAAGTTTTCCCAGGGGGTTAGTCTTGAGAGTAGTATTTGATCCTGAAAAAAATGTGGGTGTAAATAATGGTTAAACAGAGTGTCTTAAAATTTCTAAAAATTATTTTTTTAATAAGCGTTTTATTCACTAACTTTAGTATTGTAGTTGGGCAGGAAAAAGAGGCGCCTAAGCTTGATATGACTGTAAATAAAGGTGTTATCAAACCCATATCTTTAGCCATTCCGAGCTTCATTAAAGAGAGTGGTGCTAACTCGATTATTAGTAGGGAGTTAGCGAAAGTGATCTCAAATAACCTCGATGGTACTGGATTATTTAGATCTATACCACAGGCCTCCTACGTTAGTACTCCATTGAGCTTTAATTCGCCAGTGCAGTTTGATGACTGGTCGATTGTAAATGCTGATGTTTTAGTTGTAGGATCTGTTGGTTTGAAACCTGATGGTCGCTTAGAAGTTAAATTTAGATTGTGGGACGTATCTCAGCAAAAAGAAATTGGAAAGGGTAAGAAATACTTCACAAATTCTGAGAGTTGGAGAAGAATTTCACATAAAATTTCAGATACTATATACACAAGGGTGACTGGTGAAGGAGCATATTTTGATAGTAGAGTGGTTTTTGTTTCTGAGACTGGCCCAAAGGATAATAGAACCAAGAGGCTCGCTATTATGGATCAAGATGGGGCGAATTATAAGTTGCTTAAGCATCCTCCTTCTCTTGTAATTGCGCCGCGGTTTTCTCCAACTAGTAATAAGATAATTTTTACCGGGTATGAAACAGGGAAGCCAAGGGTTTATTTGATGGACCTTAGTTCAGAAGAGATAACCGCATTGCCTGAGCTAAAAGGAATGAGTTTTGCTCCCAGATTTTCAACAGATGGTAATCAAATTGTATTATCAATGTCTGAAAATGGGAATACCGATATTTTTATAACCAGTTTGGTTAAAGGAACAAAAAGAAGATTAACCACAAATAGCGCTATTGATACAGCGCCAAGCTTCTCGCCTGATGGAACGCGAGTTGTGTTTGAAAGTGATCGAGGAGGAGGCCAACAACTTTATATTATTTCTACAGAAGGAGGAGAAGCAAAGAGAATAAGCTTTGGTAAAGGAAGATATGCAACCCCCGTTTGGTCCCCACGAGGTGATCTGATTGCATTCACTAAGATTAAAGAGGGTAAATTCCATATAGGAGTGATGCGCGTTGATGGCACTAAAGAGAGATTACTTACAACATCCTTTCTTGATGAAGGTCCGGCTTGGGCCCCGAACGGTAGGGTTTTAATGTTTTTCAGAGAGACGCCAGGGATAGCGGGTGCGCCTTCTATCTATTCAATTGATATATCTGGGCGTAATCTGAGAAAAATAAAAACTTCTTCTTTTGCTTCAGATCCTAATTGGTCCCAAATTTTAAATTAATGTTATCGTTCAAGGTTTGTGATATAAGCTAAACATAAGATATTATGAGTAAATGAGGCAAAAATATGAAAAACATTGGATTAGTAATTCTCGTTATCTTACTGCTAGCCGGTTGTGAAAATAACGAAAAGTTTAAAAATTCGCTTGATACACCGCAAATTTCTGAAAGTGATATTGAATATTTTCAAAACTTGGTAGGAGACACTGTTCTATTTACAGTGGACCAAAGTGGATTACGTCCGGATGCTATAAGTATTTTGAAGGCTCAAGCAGACTGGTTGAAGGAAAAGAAATTTTTACCTATAACCGTAGAAGGGCACGCTGATGAACAGGGTACAAGAGAATACAATTTGGCTCTTGGAGCACGAAGAGCTACAGCCGTGAGAGAGTTTCTTATAGCTAAGGGAATTGATCAGGATCGTATCAGTATAGTTACTTATGGAAAAGAGAGGCCGTTACGGGTTTGCTCTAATGAAGACTGCTGGTCAAAAAATCGTAGGGCAACAACAGTAGTTGGAAAAAAAATTGTAGAATAGTTATCTAATATACTGATTACAAAGTTGTTATGCTTTTAAAATTATTAATTATTATTTCACCACTTTTTCTAGTGTATGTAGATAGACTGCAAGCTAGTGAAGCTCCATCTGTTGAATCTCTTCAAAAGAGGCTTCTGCTCCTTGAAAAAGAAATACTTGATTTAAAGATGAAGAATGTTGTTGATGAAAAGTTTGAATGGCAATTTTTGAAAATGACAGAAATAGAGAACGATATTAAGAGGTTACACAATAGGTTTGAGATTCTTGAAAACAATTATTACAAGGAATTAAAAAATCTGAAAGCTTCGATCATGAATTCGGACCAAAGAGATGTCGACAAAATTGAGAATTTAAGTGAGAGCAATCAGAAAGAAAGACTGATTACGCCTTCGACAGATACCTCAGAGTCTTTAGAGAGCCTGAGAGCAATTGGTAGAGAAGATGAGCTTTTTAAAGGCGCAATCAATCTATTTGATAGTGGTCAAAATCAACTGGCAGAACAACGTTTTTCAGAATTCATAGAAGGGTTTCCAACTAGTACAAAACTTTCTTCTGCTCTGTTTTGGCGGGCTGAAGCCAGAGTAAAGAATGAAAATTGGATTGGTGCTGCAAATGACTATTTAGAGAGCTTTACAATCAATCCGAATGGAGAGTCTGCTGCGAAAACTTTATTTGGTTTGGGTGTTAGTTTAGGAGCCATTGGAGAGAGGGAGCAAGCCTGTTTAACTTTAGATGAAGTCGGATCTAGATTTGAAAATATAGAAAAAACTCTTTTAGCTGAAATTATTAAAGCAAAAAATCTTTTGAACTGTGATCAACCAAGACAGTAAAAAAATGATTGAGAAGATTATTAGTAATCTCGCCAACCTAAAGCTAAACTCTTGTGGAATTGCAGTCTCAGGTGGTAGTGACTCAATGGCACTTCTTCATATTCTAACGGATTGGGAATCTGCTGCCAAACCTAATATATATGTAGCATCAATCGATCACGGTTTGAGATCAGAAAGCAAATCAGAGATAGAATTTGTTAAGAAAATTTGCGAGAAAAAAAGGGTTGAACATGTCTCTTTAGCTCCGGTCACACAATTATCAAAAGCAAAAGGGAATTTACAGGATAATGCTAGATCAGCAAGATATGAATTATTAGAAAAGTGGGCCATCTCAAAAAATCTTCAATGTATTCTCATTGGTCACACACTGGATGACCAAGAGGAAAATCTTCTGATGAGATTTTTAAGAGGATCAGGAGTTGATGGCTTGGTTAGTATGGAGGAGCTTGTTGTAAGGAATGAAATTTTATGGATTAGGCCACTATTGAAGTCAAGGAAAGAAGACTTGCGAAATTATCTGAGAAATAGCAACTATAGCTGGATCGATGACCCCTCAAATTTTGATGATAAATACCAACGGGTAAAGGTTAGAACACTTTTGCAGCAACTAAAATCAAATAACATTATTGCATCGAATTTTGGAAAAACGGCTGACCACATGCGAAGGGCATCAAAGTTATCCAAGGAAACAGCCATTTCCAGTTCAAAAAGTCTTTTGTCGTATAATGGTGTTGGTCAAATTACTTTTGAAGGTGAAAAATTTTCTAAGCTGTTTGAAGATACTCAGTATAGAATACTTGCTGGCATAATTTCATGGTTTTCTGGGGTCTTCTACAAACCGCGCTTCTCACAACTTGAGAATATACATAGAAAAATTATTAGCGATAGAAATCTGGCAGGTGCTACATTAGGCGGTACAGTCTTTAAGAAGAAAAGTGGTATAGTAACTGTCATGCGAGAGCTAGCTTCTGTTAAAGAAGATCATTTAATTAAAAACGAAAAGTTTATTTGGGATAACAGATGGTTAGTTACGTTTAAATCCAGAGTTCAATCAAAATTATATATAAAGCCTTACGGGTTAGTAAGTTATGATAATCATAAAATTTTTATTGATGGCGATTTTGATGAACGAGCTTTATCAACAATCCCTGTTATTTTAGAAAATAAAATCGTTAAATTTGTGCCATTTTCGAATTTGGAGTATGATGTGGAGGTGAAACTGTTAAACGAGGAAAAAGAGTTCTATAAATTCTTTTAAAAGCGGTTGAAATTACGTTTTTATAGCATACTTATAAAATGTCTCTTTAAAAAATCGGTGTCAAAAAATGAACAACTTCAGAAACATAGCCTTTTGGTTAATTTTATTTTTCCTTCTAGTAGCGTTATTCAATGTTTTCAGCGGAAACACAATTAACAACAAGAGAGAACTTTCATTCAGCCAGTTCTTAGATCAGGTGGGATCAGGCAAAGTATCGGAAGTCGTTCTTGATGGAGAGACCATACACGTGAGAGAGGCCGACGGTACTCGATATGAAGTTGTACAACCACTTGGTACAAACCTAGTTGAAGTTTTGAGTAGGTCAGATGTTGAGGTGCGTGCAGTAAAACAGGAGAAATCTGGATTGATGAGTGCAATTAGCGTTTGGTTACCTTTTATTTTATTAATCGGTGTTTGGCTTTACCTCATGAACCGTATGCAAGGTGGAGGCCGTGGAGGTGCAATGAGCTTCGGTAAGTCGAAGGCTAAGCTGCTAACCGAAAAACACGGCAAAGTTACATTCAATGATGTAGCAGGTATTGACGAAGCAAAAGATGAGTTAGAGGAAATAGTTGAATTCTTGAAAGACCCCCAAAAGTTTGGTCGGTTAGGTGGCAAAATACCTAAAGGGGCACTTTTGGTAGGGCCTCCGGGTACAGGTAAGACGTTACTTGCACGGGCAATTGCGGGAGAAGCTGGTGTTCCTTTCTTTACAATATCTGGTTCTGACTTTGTTGAAATGTTTGTTGGGGTTGGAGCAAGTAGAGTGAGAGACATGTTTGACCAAGCAAAGAAAAACGCACCATGCATAGTTTTTATTGATGAAATTGATGCAGTGGGGCGACATCGAGGTGCTGGTTACGGAGGCGGGAATGATGAGAGAGAACAGACCCTTAACCAACTACTCGTTGAGATGGATGGCTTTGAATCCAATGAGGGAGTTATACTGATTGCTGCAACGAATAGACCCGATGTTTTGGACCCAGCTCTTCTGAGACCTGGACGTTTTGATAGACAAGTCCAAGTGCCAAACCCAGATATCCAAGGCCGTACAAAAATATTAAATGTGCACGCCAAGAAGACTGTGCTAGGGCCAGATATAGACTTAAGAATCATAGCACGAGGAACACCAGGATTTTCTGGAGCCGATCTTGCTAACCTAGTAAACGAGGCAGCTTTAATGGCAGCGAGGGCCGGGAAGCGCTTTGTTGCAATGATTGATTTCGAGAATGCTAAGGATAAAGTAATGATGGGTGCAGAAAGACGGTCTATGGTGATGACTGATGACGAAAAAAAGCTAACAGCTTATCATGAAGCAGGGCATGCAATCGTAGGGTTAAACGTGCCGCAACATGATCCCATACATAAAGCCACGATTATCCCGCGGGGAAGAGCGTTGGGCCTGGTGCTGAGCCTTCCCGAACGTGATCAGTTATCCGTTACTCGAACCAAATATAAGTCGAAGATTGCGATGGCTATGGGTGGGAAGGTTGCTGAAGAAATGGTTTTTGGACCAGATAACGTAACATCTGGGGCAAGTTCAGATATTCAGCAAATCACCAAAATAGCTAGAGCGATGGTAATGCAATTTGGTATGTCTGATAACTTAGGTAATATCGATTATGCCAATGAGCAACAGACCTATCTCGGTCCTTCAAGTCCTGGCAGTCATTTGGGTCCAGAGACACAAGAGAAGATTGATATTGAAGTCAGAAAGCTTGTTGATGAGGGTTACGCCAAAGCCAAAAGCATTTTAAAGAAAGAGAAGAAGAAGTTAGATTTATTAGCTAATGGCTTATTAGAGTATGAAACTCTTACCGGAAGCGAAATAACACAGGTATTGGCAGGAAAACCTCTTAACAGAGACTTAGATGACTTCGATGAACCCGACGATAAACAGAACAAGAACAGCGTTACTTCAATACCTAAAACTGGTACTACTGGCAGGAAAAAGGGTGGGGGATTAAAGTCTCAGCCTCAATCTTAGCGTCAAACAAGTTGACCCTTTAAGTCGTATTCGGAAGAAGCGTTAATCTTTACTTTCAAAAGATCGCCTGCGGCATGATTAGTCTGGGTGGTAGGAACATAAACTAGCCCGTCTATTTCTGGGGCATCGAAAATTGTCCTGCAAAGGAGCTGGTTTGCTTCGACTGTGTCTACAAGGCAGGTAAAAGTTTTCCCAACTTTTTCTTTAAGCTTTAATGCAGAAATTTCCTGTGCTTTGCGCATAAAGCGATCATAGCGGTCATCTATTATGTCGGTCTGAACATGATCCTCCATCAAGTTTGATCGTGCTCCATACACATCTTCGTATTTGAAGCATCCCGCTCTATCAATTTTTGCTTCCTCTAACCAATCGAGAAGAAAATTAAACTCACTTTCAGTTTCTCCAGGAAAGCCCACAATAAAAGTTGATCTTATACTTATCTCTGGATTAACGGAGCGCCACTCAGAAATTTGCTCTAGGTCGTGCACATTGTGAGAAGGTCTAGCCATTCTTTTCAATACATCCGGGTGTGCGTGCTGAAAAGGAACATCTAAATACGGTAAGACATAACTTCGATTCATAAGTGGTATTAATTTTTTTACATGAGGATAAGGATAAATATAATGCAGTCGTACCCAGACGCCTAAAGACCCCAGCTCGTTCACTAGATTGAATATATTAGTTTTAAGTTTTTTTCCGTTTACTGATACTTCTTCAAATTTTAAATCTAACCCGTAAGCTGAAGTATCTTGTGAAATCACCAGCAATTCTTTAGTGCCCCTTTCAACCAAGGCCTTTGCCTCGGATAGTATTGAATTCATTGATCTAGATTGAAGGGGTCCTCGTAAAGATGGAATTATACAAAATGAGCATTTATGGTTACACCCCTCAGAAATTTTTAAATAACTATAGTGTTTTGGTGTGAGCTTGACGTAAGACGAAGATGGCTTCGCTTCAAATGGATTACTTTTTATGGGAACGTTCTCGGTAATTGAATCCAAGACTTCATTAAACTTTTGAGGGCCAGTTATGGTCATTACATTTGGATGAGACTCTCGTATAAATTCTGGTGTAGATCCAAGACACCCCGTTACTATCACTTTCCCGTTTTCACTCAAAGCTTCACCAATAGCATTCAAACTTTCGGCTTTTGCTGAGTCAAGAAAACCACATGTATTTACAACTACTGCATCGGCATTATCATAATTTGGTGATATCCCATAACCTAGTTTTTGAAGCTTGTTTATTAAAACTTCGGAATCAACTAGGGCTTTGGGACAACCTAGGCTAACTAAACCGATATTTGGGGCAGGTTTATCCATAGTATATTCAAATAAAGGGTTTTAGCTTGGGGTTAAAGGGTCTTTCTCTCACAAAGGCATCTCGCAACTTATCATCTATGAGAACCTGAAGTTTGGTACCCTCAATAGCATACCCAACCTCAACAATTCCAATCGCTACATTTGTATTGAACTCGGTTGAAAAGACGCCAGAGGTAACCTCACCCACTTTTTTATCATTAAATATAGGCCAGTGATCATGACAAAAGGGTACTTTGTCACCTTTTATATCGAAGTATCTTAATACTTTAGATGGACCTGTCTGAGCTATACTTTGCAATGATTCGAAACCAATACATGTTGAATTAGCATCAATTTCACAGAATCTCCCTAGGCCGCATTCGAAGGGAGAATTCGCAATTGTCATATCAGACCCGTAAGACAAAAGTCCAGACTCAATTCGTTCAATTTGGTTAGGGCAACCTGGTCTAATATTCAAATCCTTTCCATTTGAAAATAATTCTTCCCAAAGGTCATCGGCATATTCTGTTCCTTCGACATAAATTTCAAAACCACCTTGCTTAGACCAACCCGTTCTAGCAATATTAAGCGTATGCTTTCCAAATTTAAGTTTTCTTAAGTCAAAATAACTGAAATAGTCCATTTCATTTCCAAATATCCGTTTCATGAGAATTCTAGATTTAGGTCCCTGAATCGCTAGTGGCGCAACCGAAGGTTCTGTTACCTTTACATCTAATTTCAATGCTGCAGCAATTCCTGAAACCCATAACAGTACATCGCTATCAGCTATAGAAATCCAGTACCGATCTTCATCTACTCTTAACAGTACGGGGTCATTTATCATTCCACCATTTTGATTGACCATTGGAGCGTAAAGACATTTGTTAGGATTCATGTTTTTAACATTTCTAGGAGTTAAAATTTCTAATAGCTTTGCAGCATCTGGTCCAACAATTTCAACCTGTCTTTGTACGGACACGTCCCATACTTGAACCTCACTCTTCAAGTGTCTGCAATCTTCCTCTGCATCTTTGAAGATGGTTGGTAAAATCATATGGTTATAAACTGTTATGCCTTTAACCTGGCTCTCTATTTTTAAAGAGAAAGGCGTTCTTCTTATTCTTTTTGTTGGGGTTAATATTTTTCCTTGCAACACTTTTCTCCTATCGCAAAACAGTGCAAATTCTGATATAGATGAATATTCCAATTATGCAATGAATTTTATAACCTTTGACGAACTTTTGCTGCTATGACCAAACGAAAAAATATTCTGATTTTAAACGGGCCCAATCTGAACCTACTGGGCACAAGGCAGCCTGAAATATATGGATCCCAAACTCTTAAAGATTTAGAGGAAATGTGTGTCAATAAAGGTAAAGCTTGTTCAATGAATATACAATTTGAACAAAGTAATTCTGAGTCGAAATTAGTTACCTCTATCCAAGATGCAATAAATACTTCTGATGGTATAATTATAAATGCTGCAGGATATTCACATACTTCAGTAGCAATCCTTGATGCCTTAAATTCTTTTAGTGGATATGTAGTCGAAGTTCATATATCCGATATTTCCAAGCGAGAAGAGTTCAGGAAATTTTCATATGTCTCTTTGAGAGCGGACTACGTAATTATGGGTAAGGGTTTGGAAGGATATATTGAAGCTATAGAAAAGATGCGGCAACAAGATTAGACTTTAAGAATGAAAAAAGACAACTTAAAACAATTTTATAAAGAGTTTCCAAGCAATCCAGAAGCAAGGGTTAAAGCTTTAAAGTCGATTTTAGAAAAAAAAGGACTAATCGATCAAAAAGCATTGGATGAAATTCTAGATACCTACCAAAATAAGGTAGGCCCTTTAAATGGTGCAAAAATAGTTGCCAAAGCATGGACAAACAAAACGTTTAAAGCGGACTTAATTCAAAATACAGATAAGGTATTAAAAGATATGGACCTTAATGGCCGTCAAGGTGAACATGTTGTCGTTGTAGAGAATACTGAGGCAATCCATAATCTTATAGTCTGCACTCTTTGTAGTTGTTATCCTTGGCCTTTATTGGGGTTGCCACCTAGCTGGTACAAGTCAGATGCATACCGAAGTCGAGCGGTTAGAGAACCTAGGGCGGTTTTAAGTGACTTTAATGTAGACCTACCAATGTCAAAAAGAGTTAAGGTTTGGGATTCGACTTCAGAGATTCGGTATCTTGTCCTCCCACAACAACCAGAAAGCTCTAAAGGATTAAGAGAAAACGAATTAGTGAGTTGGGTTACACGAGATAGTATGATCGGGACGGGGTTTCCAAAACCTCCAACAGTTGAATAATGTCTAAAGTGCATGACATGGGTGGTCGGTTTGACCCAAAAAGAATTGATATCACGTCAAGTGACTTAAAATTTAAGGCAGATTGGGAAAAGGATGTTTTTACTATAACTTTAGCGTTGGGTTTTTCAGGTTTATGGAATTTGGATAGATCTCGCTACGCGCGTGAGTCTTTACAGCCAAAGGATTATCTACAATTTAGCTATTTTGAAAAATGGCTTGCTGGCCTGATCAACTTATTGGGTGAGAATGGTATTATTACAGACGAGAGAGACATTGGAAATAATGCTAAGAAAAGCTCCTTTCGTGTTTTAGAAGCAAAAAATGTAAAAAAATTGTTGCTTATGGGGGGACCAAGCAAGAGAGACAGTACGACAGAGAAAAAGTTCAACTTAGGAGAGACAGTTTCCGTAAGAACTGATAATAGTAATACGAGAGTTGAAAGAGGTCATACTAGGCTACCCAACTATGTAAAGGGAATGACTGGTAAGGTCATTGCCTATCATGGCAGCCACGTATTGCCAGATGCAAACGCTCATTTTTTGGGAGAAAGTCCTCAAGCACTATACTCAGTGGAATTTAAGAGCCAAGAGTTATGGGATAAATGTGAGCATGTTGAGGATACAGTAATAGTTGATTTATGGGAAAGTTATCTTGAAAAATGTAAGTGATAAACCAATACCACTACCCGATGGCAACGAAGTCTTTTCGGCACCCTGGCACTGTGAATTATTTGCAGTTACTATTTCTTTGTATGAAAAAAAAGTTTTTGATTGGGCAATTTGGACTACAGAGCTGGGCAATAAGCTAAAGGACAAGCCAGTGAGTATAGCAGACGATTTAGATTATTATTATAGTCGTTGGCTTGAGGCACTAGAAGAATTGATTTTAAGTAAAAAAATGATGTATCCCAACGATTTCAAAAAAGAAGTTTTGTCCCAAATAAAGCATATCCGAGATGATCACCATTAAGATATAGTTATCTTAAGTCTTTAATTATACGTTCAACAATTTCATTAATTTCTTTCTCATTGAAATTTTCTTCATTTAATTTCTCAATTATTTTTTGATCAACTAGGATTTTTTCTATTTTTTCATACAGTATTTGACGAACAAACCACAAACGGCTTTCTTTTTTTCTACCTAGTTTTGTGCTTTTTTCCACAACGTTTTCAATGTGGGTGAGTATTCTAGTATTCTCTTTACAGTCTTTTTCATTAGTAATCATTATTGTGATATTTTTACTATCTGGAGCCTGAGCCATATCAATTATAGATTTTAATTGGTGGAATGTTTGTGAGGATTCTGGTTTGTCGGATTTGTTGACCAAAATTAAATCCACTATTTCCAATACTCCACCTTTCATTGCCTGGATACTATCACCGAGACCAGGAGCTAACGTAAGAATTGAAAAATCTGCTAGTTTCGTAATATCTGATTCAGATTGCCCAATTCCAACAGTCTCGACGAAAATATAATCGAAGTCGAAGGTGGCCATCACTAGTGATAAGAAAAAACTTGTTTGAGATAATCCACCCAGTGCACCATTGGATGATAATGATCTTATAAAGACTTTGTCATCAGAAGAATGCTGATCCATTCTAGTCCTGTCACCAAGAAGCGAGCCTCCAGAAATTAAGCTGCTCGGGTCGACAGCAATCACGCCAATTTTCTTTTCTTTCGATCTAAGAATACTTATGAAGCTATTAATCAAACTCGATTTTCCTGCCCCAGGGAATCCTGTTACGCCAATTATTGGTGTTGTG
>QOQE01000022.1 GCA_003331935.1 Alphaproteobacteria bacterium
CAGCAAAAAAAAATGAAAAAGAGCTACAAACACCTCAAAATTTCATGAGCTTTTTGTCCTTTTTGCAAGATTCTATTTCATCTTTACAAAAAGCTAGAATCCCCGTCATTTGTGCAATACAGGGTGGCTGTATAGGGGGAGGCGTAGACCTTATTTGTTCTGCTGACATCCGATTAGCAACAAACGATGCCTTTTTTTCCATAAGAGAGACAAAAATTGGAATGGTAGCAGATGTGGGCACATTTCCTAGAATTGTAAAATTGCTCCCTGAAGGCATTGTTAAGGAATTAGCATTTACTGGAAGAAATTTTTCCTCTCAAGAGGCTAAGGAGTATGGTTTTGTTAATAGATTATACGAGAGCCATGAAGCGCTCATCGAGGGTGCTCTAGAGATTGCAAACGAGATAGCTTCTAACTCTCCTGCTGCTGTTTATGGCTGCAAGAAGGTTATTGATTTTTCACGAGACCACACCATCGATGAGGGATTGGAATGGATAAATATGTGGAATGCGTCGATGCTCAGCCAATCTGAGTTAATGGAAGGTTTTCGATCATATAACGAAAAGACCGATGGTAATTTTGCCGAATTACCAAAGCTCAAAGATCACTCCTTAAATAATTAAAAAGGAAAAGAATGGGATATAACATTGCTGTTTGCGGTGCCACTGGTAACGTAGGAAGAGAAATGCTTAATATATTGGCTGAACGTCTATTTCCTGTGGACGAGCTGACTGCTTTAGCCAGTAGAAGGTCTTTGGGGACAGAGTGTTCATTTGGGGAAAAAGTTCTTAAGACTAGAGATTTAGATACCTTTGATTTTAAAGGAGTCGATATTGCACTTTTTGCAGTTGGCTCTGAAGCAACAAAAAAATATGTGAAAAAAGCCACTGATAGCGGTTGCATAGTAATAGACAATTCATCTCTTTTTCGTTATCACCCAGACGTCCCCCTAATTGTTCCTGAAGTCAATCCAGATGATATAAAAAATTTTGATAAGAGGAATGTCATTGCAAACCCAAATTGTTCAACAGCCCAACTGGTTGTGGCATTAAAACCTTTACATGAAAGAGCACAAATAAAAAGAGTTGTAGTAACAACCTTCCAGTCAGTTTCAGGTTCAGGAAAGGAAGCAATGGATGAGCTTTGGGCTCAAACAAAAGGATTATATGTGCCAGGCCAGGAAGTGGAACCAAAAGTTTATCCTAAACAAATCGCTTTTAATGTTATCCCTCAAATAGATACTTTTCTTGATGACGGGCAAACTAAAGAAGAGTGGAAGATGGTTGCGGAAACAAAAAAGATTTTAGACAAGAAGATAAAACTGACAGCGACATGTGTTAGAGTGCCAGTTTTTGTTGGCCACTCTGAAGCAGTAAATATAGAGTTTGAAGATTTTTTAGATGAAGAGGAAGCTAGAGAAATTTTAAGACAATCTCCTGGCATAATTGTGGTAGATAAAAGAGAAGAAGGAGGTTACACAACGCCAATCGAGTGTGCAGGCGATTATGCAACATACATCAGTCGAATAAGACAAGACTCCACAGTAGAAAATGGTTTAAGTTTGTGGTGTGTGTCAGATAATCTTAGAAAGGGAGCTGCGCTGAACGCAGTGCAAATAGCAGAGCTTCTAGGAAATAGAGTTCTAAAAAAGTAATTATATTTTTTTCTCCAATAGAAAAAAATTTAGAATTGCCTGTTGACAATAAAATTTGCGATTTGGCAAAGGTTTTTTGATCGATCTTTAAAAACTGAAATAGCTTCACAAGCTTCTGCTACCAAATCAGTCGCCTTCTTCTTAGAATTATCAAGACCCAATTTTGAAACGAAAGTAGCCTTATTTTTTTCTTTATCTTTACCTGCCTTTTTTCCTAAGATTTTAGAAGAGCTGGTAACATCTAAGATGTCATCAATAATTTGAAAAGCCAGGCCAATTTTCGAGGCATATAAGGTAAAAGGGTCAGTGTTTTCACCTGCTATTATTGGACCAACTTCACATGACCAGGATATTAACTTCCCAGTTTTATATTCCTGCAAACTCGAAATTTGGTCCATTTCAAGTTGTTTTCGGGAAGACTCGGCTTCAATATCTAATGCCTGACCTAATACCATCCCGGAGGCGCCGGACTTTTCAGCCAAACTATAAATTAATTTATTTTTTACCTTATCGCGTACTTTAAACTCATCATCACTAAGCACCTCAAAACTCAAACTTTGAAGTGAGTCTCCAACTAAAATGGCAATTGCTTCATTCCATTTTTTGTGGACAGTTGGTTGACCTCGCCGCAAATCATCATCGTCCATTGAAGGGAGATCGTCGTGAACAAGAGAGTAGGTATGAATGCATTCAATTGCGATAGCACAGAAGATAGATATTTCACTTGGAATATTGAAAACTTTTGATGTCTCCATGCATAGCAACGGTCTCAATCTTTTTCCTTGTCCTAAAATCGAGTACTCTATTGGTTCTTTCAACAAGCCAAAATTCTTCTGTCTTAATATTTTTTTTAATCGTTGATCAAAATAAACTGAATTATTTTCAAGCATCTTGTTACAGTAAGTTTCATCGAACTCACTAAAGGCCTTGTCAATCATCAATTTCTTGCAACTCTTCTGTCACTATTTTTTCTTTTTCAGATACTTTTAAAATTTTCAGCTCTGCCGTTTTTAAAAGTTTCTCGCAGTGACTCTTCAGTTTAATTCCAATCTCATAGTAAGAAATTGAGTCTTCTAAACTTAAATCCCCATCATCTAGTTGAGATACTAATTCCTCTAGTTTTTTCAGCCCTTCTTCAAATTTGAGTTCTTTTATTTCGTTTTCTGTAAGCATAATAGATCTTATGATATATTAAAAAATTTAAATATAATATAGTCTTTTAGTTTTATAACCACTCCATTTTTATAAATTAACTTTTGCCAGAACTACCAGAAATAGAAACAGTAAAATTGGGTTTAGAAAAGACTATTTTGGACAGTGTCATTATGTCCACTAAAATATCTAGGCGCGACTTAAGGTTTCCTATCGACGCGAGATTTGAAAAATTGATACTGAATAAAAGAGTGTTAGCTGTTGGTAGACGATCAAAATATATCCTTCTCTTTCTTAACAATAAAATGACGTTAATTTTGCATTTAGGAATGTCAGGGAAGATACACGTAAGCATAAAAAATGAAAGTGACTATCAAGAAAAGAAACATGATCATATTATAATGACATTTGATAATGGGTTTATTCTTATATACAACGATCCACGAAGGTTTGGTTTTGTTGAAGTCATAGAGGGTGACTATAATAATTATCAAAGGTTCAAGCATATTGGTATCGAACCTCTATCAAAAAAGTTTGATGGAAAATATCTGTCCAACAAAATTAAAAAATCTTCAAGAACATTAAAAAATATTCTAATGGATCAAAAAATGGTGGCTGGATTAGGAAATATATATGTATGTGAGGCTTTATGGGACAGTCAAATTATCCCAACCAGAATTGGCGAAAATATGTCCATAGTTGATTGTAAAAAGCTAGTTAGATCAATTAAGAAAGTACTTGGTAAGGCAATTAAGTTTGGCGGTACCACTTTAAAAGATTACAGACAAATTGGTGGAGAGGTCGGGTACTTCCAAAATAAGTTACAGGTATATGGAAAAGAGGGCGAAAAATGTTGTCGCAGAAAGTGTCAAGGGACTGTAAAGAGAGCTATGATGAATGGGAGAAGTACCTTTTATTGTGATTTCTGTCAGAAGTAAGTCATTATTTTCTTGATAAATTTTCATAAGAAAATTAATAGTTTGTGCAGATTATTTTTTTGGAGAATCGAATGGCCTATGAGACGCTTGTCATCGAGCATGAAGAACCAATTTTGATTATAAGGCTGAACAGGCCAAATGCGCTCAATGCTTTAAACAGTAAATTGCTTGAAGAGCTGAACAATGCATTATCAGATGCGGACAATAATGATTCAGTGAGAGCAATTATTTTAACCGGTTCTGAAAAAGCATTCGCTGCAGGTGCAGACATAAAGGAGATGATATCTAAGTCTTTTGTAGACATGTTCTACAAAAATTTTTTTTCTAACGATTTAGATAGAATACAGTCAACAAGGAAGCCGATTATAGCTGCAGTAGCAGGATACGCACTTGGAGGTGGATGTGAGCTTGCAATGAGGTGCGACTTTATCTTAGCTGCAGATAGCGCAAAATTTGGACAACCAGAAATAAATTTAGGTGTTATGGCTGGTTTTGGAGGAACTCAGCTGCTGTCTAAGTTTGTTGGAAAATCCAAAGCAATGGAGATGCATCTTACTGGTAGAAACATGGATGCTGAAGAGGCCGAGAGAGCGGGGCTAGTCAGTCGGGTTGTGCCCGCTGAAGATCTTCTAAAAGAGGCCAAGGCTGTAGCTTTAAAAATTGCAGAGAAATCTATGTTGTCAACAATGGGAATAAAGGAATCAATAAATCGCTCCTTCGAAATTGGAATGACAGAGGGTATATTATTTGAAAGACGGATATTTAATGCTCTGTTTTCTACTGACGATAAAAAAGAAGGGATGTCCGCATTTATAGAGAAAAGATCACCTAAATTTGAAGACAAATAGAGGTTCGATTGTTGACATTTGTCTCGCCATTGTGTAACTCAGACCGTAAGGAGTACTTTGAATATGCCAAATAAAGCATCAGCTAAAAAAAGATTAAGACAAACGGTTAAAAAAACCACGGAAAATAAGAATAGAAAGACGCGGATTAAAACGTTCGTTAAAAAGGTGGAGCAGGCAATAGTTCAGGGTGATCAAACTACTGCAAATGAAGCTCTTTCTGTGGCACAGTCGGAGATTATGAGGGGCGTGACAAAGGGAGTTGTTCACAAGAATTCAGCCAGTAGAAAAATATCAAGATTGAATTCCAAGGTAAAAGGCCTCAAAAAGGCAAGCTAAAAAAATGCTTCTACTTCAGCGGTTTCTAAATGCAGAAAAGTTGTTCAGAACATCTTCCCATTTAAACCTCTGTTATTAATGAAAAATGAGATTTTAGAATAATTTCATTAGTAAAGGTTATGACTTGGTCGAGAATATTAACTCAAAAGAAGCCTATGGTCTTTTAAGGGAAGATAAAAAGTCTGTCTTGATCGATGTAAGGACAAAAAAAGAGCATTTGGCAGTTGGGGTTCCCGACTTGAGAGAAATCGGTAAAGAAACCTGTTTAATAGAGTGGAAAAACTCTATCCTACCTTGGTCAAGAAAAAGCTTTTTAAATGATTTTAATAAAAATTTAGCTTTAGATCAGGAAGGAAAATATATTTTTATATGTAGATCCGGAATTAGATCGAGCTTTGCTGCATTAACTGTAGAAGAATCGTTTATTTCAGGTAATTATAATAGTAAGTGTTTTAATGTAGCGGATGGTTTCGAGGGACATGAACAACCCTCAGGCGATTCACAAAATCAGACTGGATGGAAGAACTTGGGCTTGCCCTGGAAGTAGAGTTTGTTTATGGAAAAAGATGAGTGGTCAAAGGTTAAAGAGTTTGTAAAGAACAATATAGGCGAAAGTGCTCACACAAACTGGATACAGCCTATTGAGCTTAGAGAGATTAAAGGTTCAGTTGCAAAATTTAAAGTGCCTACAAGGTTTATTGGGACATGGGTTCATAGAAATTATGGAGACTATATTATTCAAGGTTTCAAAAACCAAAAATTAAGCATTAATAGACTTGAGTTTATTACCTCATCAGATAAAAAATCAGTCCAAAAAAATTCTTCAGACAAAGGTACATCGAAAAAAAGTGATCAAAACACTAAAGAATCACAGCTTGATTTACCTAACTCACCTCTTGATGCTAGGTTTACCTTTGATAAATTTGTGGTTGGAAAACCCAATGAGTTAGCCCATGCAGCAGCAAAAAGAGTTTCTGAAGGAGGAAAGGTAACGTTTAACCCGTTATTCTTGTACGGAGGTGTTGGTTTAGGAAAAACGCATCTCATGCATTCTATTGCTTGGTCTACCAAGGAAAAGAATAAAAGGGCGCGAATACTATATCTTTCAGCGGAACAGTTTATGTATAGATTCGTTCAGGCACTGAGATTTAAGGACATGCACGCATTTAAGAGATTATTCCGATCAGTGGATGTTTTGATGGTCGATGACGTTCAGTTCATCGCTGGAAAGGAATCAACGCAAGACGAATTTTTCCATACTTTTAATGCCCTTATTGAACAAGGAAAACAAATAGTTATATCAGCAGACAGAGCTCCTGGAGAAATAGATGGTTTGGAAGAGAGAATAAAATCCAGATTAGCCTGGGGTCTTGTAGTAGATGTTCATCCAACAGACTACGAATTAAGGCTAGGAATTTTGCAGGCTAAAGCTGAAATTCAAATGGAGCTCAATAGAGACGTAAAAATAGATGAAGGAATATTAGAGTATTTGGCACATAAAATTTCCTCAAATGTTAGAGTTTTAGAAGGGGCACTGACAAGGTTATTTGCGTTTGCATCTTTGGTTGGAAAAGAAATAAATATTGATTTAGTTCAAGAATGCTTGTCAGATATTCTTAGAACCTCAGAACGGAAAGTTACCATTGAAGAAATAATAAGAAAAGTTGCTGAGCATTATAATCTCAGAATGACAGATTTGATATCAGCGAGAAGAGCAAGAGTGGTAGCGAGGCCTAGACAGATAGCAATGTTTTTGTCTAAAAATTTAACTTCAAAATCTCTGCCTGAAATTGGTAGAAAATTTGGTGGAAGAGATCACACAACCGTTATACATGCAGTCAAGAAAATTGAAGAACTTAAACTTGTCGACGTACAGGTTGCAGATGAGGTTGAAATTCTGCGCAGAACTCTTGAGGCCTAATAGCTTTTCCTCTATTATTTTTATTTAAAAAAGGATAATATTTACCTTACATTTTGTCTGGTATGAAGCGAAAATGAAGATTAGTGTAGAAAGAAATGACTTGCTTAGGTCAATGAGCCGAGCCCAAGCTATAGTAGAGAGAAGAACTACTATTCCTATCTTATCGAATGTTTTAATTGAAGCCAGAGATGATCGACTGACCTTTAGAGCTACTGACTTAGATATAGAACTATTGGACACGGTAAATGCTGTAGTTGAAAAAGAGGGAGCCGTTACAGTTGGTGCACATACTTTCTACGAGATACTCAGAAAACTTCCAGATAGTTCGAGGGTCTTAATAGATCTTGATTCTTTGAATCAGAAAGTAAACGTAAAAGCTGGGCGTTCTTCTTTTTCATTAACAACAATTTCGGTCGATGACTTTCCATTAATGGCATCATCAGAATATGATTTCTCGTTCTCTATAAAGGTAGAAGAACTAAAGAGGCTTTTTGAGAAAGTAAAGTTTGCCATGTCGATGGAAGAAACAAGATTTTATCTCAATGGTGTTTTTTTCCATGAGTTCGATGATCAAGGTACTAAGCTAATTCGTACAGTGGCTACGGATGGTCACAGACTTGCAAAAATAGATTCAGCATTACCAGATAAGGCTAGTGGAATGCCAGGAGTTATTGTCCCAAGAAAAACAGTTTCTGAATTGAGAATGATATATGAAACTACAGAGGAAACCGTAACTATAGCCGTTTCGGAAACGAAAATACGTTTTTCAAACTCAACATTATCTTTGACCTCTAAGGTAGTTGATGGATCATTCCCTGATTACGACAGAGTTATTCCAAAAAATAATATTAAAAGATTAGTTATTGACGCTTCAGAATTTGCCAAATCAGTAGATAGAGTAGCAACCGTTTCATCAGAGCGTGCCCGTGCAGTTAAATTGAGCTTAAGTAAAGAAAAGCTTATTCTGTCAGTTAATGCTCCAGAAACAGGGCTAGCGGTTGAAGAAATTCCAGTTGCATATGAGGGAGAGGAAATTGAAATTGGGTTCAATGCTAAATATCTTCAAGAAATTTCTAATCAAGTAGAAAGTGGAGAAGCAATTTTCTTATTTAATGATGTTGGTGATCCAGCCCTGATGAAGGATAATAATGACGATACGGCGGTTTATGTTGTTATGCCAATGCGTGTTTAGTTTAATTTTATTGATATGAGTTCTATCGGAATCGAAAAACTCAAAATCACTAATTTTAGATCTTATATAAATTTAGAACTTTTTTTTGACTCAATTCCTACCATTATTTATGGAAAAAATGGGGTCGGAAAAACGAATCTTTTGGAAGCTATATCACTGCTATACCCAGGAAAGGGAATAAGAAGATCTAGTTTTAGTGATATGATAAATCTTTCAAAAAGTCTTCCTTGGAAAGTTGAGGCCGTATGCCACAAAAATAAAAAACTTTTTGAACTTGAAACCTCAAGCGATGGAAGAGGAAGAGTTGTAAGGATAGATGGAAAAAGAGTACCACAGAGTAATCTCAGTTCGAGTTTAAAAATAATATGGTTTTTACCACCAATGGATAGGATATGGATGGAAAGTTCTAAGGACAGAAGAAAGTTCTTAGATAGAATGGTATACAGTCTTGACATTAAACATGCAAAAAGATGTGCTCAATATGAAAAACTGCTAAGAGACAGAAATAAGCTACTAAAAGATCATATAGCAGACAGTTCTTGGTATCTTGCAATTGAAAAGCAAATGTCGATACTAGGGTTTGAAATTGATAGTAGCAGACGATATTTTATTGAAAATCTAAATAAAGCTTTAACTGAAGAGAGCCTTCATTTTCCCGCTATCAAGCTTGACCTAAAAGATGAGCCTATTGAAAATGAAGATGTACTCTTTGAAAGCCTAATTAATCAAAGGAATAAGGACTTAGTGTCTGGAAGAACAAATTACGGTCCTCATGCTGATGATTTAAAAGGTTTTTATTTGGAGAAGGGCATAGATGTAAAATACTGTTCTACAGGTGAGCAAAAGCTTTCTATTATTTCCATTATTTTATCGAATGCAAAATTGATCAAGGAAAAGCAGAATGTGTCTCCTATCTTGATTTTAGATGAGATAACTGCTCATCTGGATGAAGTGCGTAAAGAGAATTTATTTTCTGAGCTTCTATCTTTGAAAAGTCAGTTTTTTATTTCAGGAACAGAGGCTGGTATATTTAATTCATTAAGCACGAAAGCAAAATTTTTGGAATTGGATGATAAGGAAAAGTCAGTTGCCTAGTTTTTCTCAAAAAATGGGCAATCTTTTATTATATCTCTACCAACGTCGTTTATATCTCTTCTTCCGCATAGAGCCATCGTCATATCAAGTTCTTTGTTTAGAATTTCTAAAGCGTTTTTAACTCCTTTTTTTCCTTTCGCTGACAGCCCATAAACAAAAGATCTGCCAATCATTACGCCCTCAGCGCCTAGAGCTATAGCTTTGAGAATATCCTGCCCAGAGGAAATACCGCCATCAAATAATACTTCAATACCTGAAATAGCTTTCTTTATTTGTGGAAGCATAGAAATTGAACTGTTAACGCCATCCAACTGTCTTCCTCCATGATTAGAAACCACTAAAGCGTCTGCACCACATTTCTGTGCCATTTTAGCGTCATCAGGATCCATGATTCCCTTTATAATTAGTTTGCCTCCCCACCAGTCTTTTATTCTTTTGACATCATCCCAGTTTAGCTTTGGGTCAAATTGATTTTGTACCCACTTAGTCAGAGAGGTTAGATTTTTGATATCTTTTACATGACCCATAATATTACCGAAGGTTCTATTTTTTGATCTAGCCATTTCGAAGCACCAATTTGGCTTTGAAATTAAGTCAAAAATATTTGACATTTTTATTTTCATAGGAACTGACAAACCATTTCTTATATCAGCGTGCCTCTGACCTAGTATTTGCAAGTCCAAAGTAAGCACCAGTGCAGAGCATTCCGCCGCTTTTGCCCTTTCAACCAATCGTTTTGCGAAATCATGATCTCTCATTACATATAGTTGAAACCAAAAAGGCTTTGAAGTATTTCTTGCAACTTCTTCTATCGAACAGATCGACATGGTAGAAAGAGTGAAAGGGACACCAAAGCTTTCGGCAGCCTGTGCGGCCAAGATTTCGCCATCCGCTTTTTGCATGCCAAGCAACCCTACAGGAGCTAAAGCAACTGGCATATTATACTCTACGCCTAGCAAATTCTTTTTAGTGCTTCTGTCAGATATATCTACTGCAACTCGTTGTCTGAAAGAAATTTTTTGAAAATCATTACTGTTATCTCTTAAAGTAGACTCCGTCCAAGAGCCTGATAGAACATAGTCGTGAAAAGCCTTGGGAACTTTTTTTCTAGCTTCGTGTTTTAGATCGTCAATAGTAAGGTATTCCATGTGATTTTCTCGCTAAATCTTAAGGTCTAACCTTGGTTTCCAAAAGGGACGAAAGAGTTCAATTTTCGGACATCTATTCATTATAACCTTTAAACCAGCTGCTGTTGCTATATTTGCAGCCTCGTCATCATAAACTCCAATCTGTCCCCAAAGCACTTTTGCGTTTATTTCAATTGCTTCTTTTGCTACCGATAAAAGCTCTTCTTTTCTACGAAATACCTGCACCATATCAACGGGTTTATCTATTTCCTTTAGACTGTGAAAGACTTTAAGGCCCCTAATCTCGCTAATATTTGGGTTTGGGTTAACTGGTAACATTTCATATCCAGTTTCATGCAGTACCCTTAAAACACCATAGCTAAATTTCGTCTTGTCCCCACTGGCTCCAACCATAGCAATAGTTTTCACAGATTTCAGAATGTCGTCGATATAACCTTTGGGATAATCGTATATGTGGTCTACATCAGCTTCAGGCATTACTTTTCTCTTTCTTTTTTTGCAATATCATCTTTGAGTTCATGAGGCTTCAAGGGATCTAAAAATGGGTTTCTGTAAAGCTTATCATGACTTTCAACACCAATCTCAAGAACAAGGTTCGACTTAGGTCTTGCTACACAAAGTATAATGTATCCATCATTTATCTGTCTATTATTAAGTGCCACCTGTCTTTTTTGATCTACTTCTCCATCAATAAGTTTCGCAGCACACGTTATACAGCCACCATACTTACAACCATAGGGGAGATCAACGCCCTGTTCTCTTAAAGTGTCAAGCAAAGGTCTTTTCGGCTGAACTTGATATGATATACCGCCCCTGTTTGATAATTCGACTTGAAATTTTTTCACAGCCATATATCGCTTGTGCAATCGCCACCAGGATATCTACTTTCATGACAGCGACTAGGACCATTTGGTTCTTCTCCAAAATTTACAATAAAATCAGGATTAATTTTCATGCCACCATTTACTGGGTCACAGTCAATCATTACCATAACTCCACCCTTTTCTCTTATGTCCGGATAAAATTGGTTGTCCCAAGTTGAAAACAAAGAGGTGGTTACATATAGTCGTTTGCCATCAAGGCTCAGCTGAAACATTTGTGGTCCCCCGGCAACGTCTAGACCATTGACTTTGGGAGCCTTTCCAAGCAAACCACCCATCCAAACCTGACCAGTAAGTTTTGGTTTGTGAGGATTTGATATGTCATATTGCCTCATATCTCCATGCAGCCAATTATTAAGATATAAATATTTATCATCCATTGAAACGAGAATCGCGGACATTACACCTGGGATAGGAATTGGCCAGTCCGGATGAGGCTCATTTTCGACATCGATAATTTTTTCCCATTGCCATTTTTTATCTTTATCTTTCCACCAGTGAATAACGTTTGCGCTTAAGGCTGCACCACAAAATCCATGAGTGCTATCTGGATTATGATGAAACTTTACTTCTAAAGGAACCAGACCATCTTCGCCCAAATATATAGTTTCGATAGGTTTACGTTCTTTGAAATCCCAAAAATGAAGCTGTCTTCCGTACTTAAGGTGTCCAACTTCTTCCAAATCAAATCCTGGCATAAATGTATTAGGGGCAGCCCATTCCGATGAAACCATTACATTGTGTCTTGGTTGGTACCAGAAATCGTATCCAAATGGTATGTCTCCCATTGAGTTTTCCCATCTACCTATAATTTCAAAATTTTTATCCAGATGCAAATATCCACCAGGCGCTTCTCCCTTTGCATCACCCAGCATAGATATAATTATTTCCGACCCTAGGCAGTGAACGGTATGTGGGCCGCTCAAGTTGGTTTTTGATTTTATGTCTGCTCCATCAATTATCTTGTGAAGCCTAGGCTTTCTAGGATTAGTTGCAGTATCCACTATGTGAATATTATTTGATCTCACTCCAGGAAGCAAAAGATATTTACGAGCCATGCTGGAGTCGTTGTGACAAGATGAGCACGCATTCCACCCCATGTGATGAAGCTCGTCACCAATCCCTGGCATTTCCAGTCGATTAATAACTTTTGAATAAGTAGGACTATCAGGGTCTACGTCGACAGTGGCTAAATAGTCGGGTTTTTGTATACCTGTTCCAGTATATATCGCAATTGTGTATAAAAGTTTTTCCCTAGGAGCTTTCATAGCTTCTGCAGGAGACGAATATCCTGGACCACAACACGTTTCATTCATGCTTTATTCTTTCGTTTCAATAGGGTTTCCAGATTTCTTCCAGGCAGCAAATCCTCCTTCTAGATGCGATACAGGTTTTAGACCCATATCTTGTGCCGCTTTAGCTGCTAGAGCAGATCGTCCAGCCGCCGCACAATAAAAAACATATTTCTTGTCTTGGTCAAATATGTCTTTGTGGTAGGGACTATCAGGGTCTATCCAGAATTCGAGCATTCCTCTCGGGCAAGAAAACGAATTTGGAATTTTCCCTTCTCTTTGTATTTCCCTAGGATCTCTTATGTCTACAAAAACATACTGACTATCTTCGAAATATTTTGAAGCATCAACAATAGGTGTTATTTCAACCTCTTTATTTGCTTCAGCGACCATATCTTTAACATGTTTTATAATTTTTTGTGCCATTTTATTTTCTCCCAATTTAAGTGAAGTTCTTTTCAAACTTATCTAAGGTTTCATTCATTTTTATAGAAGGTATCTTTTTTGATATCCAGACGTCTCCTGTTGGTTTAACCACCTCTAACTCATTCACCGTTCCAGCGTGAATTCTGACTAGCCCGGGTCTACCTTCATTAAAGGAGAACATCTGACAGCCGCATTGCTCACAAAATTGTTTAGTTATTCTGTTACCACTTTCTGATTGATGTATGTAACTTTTTAAATTTCCCTGAATATCCAAAGCAGCTTCTTTCACAAATATATTGGTAAGATAAGGGGCTCCACTACATTTTCTGCAGTCCTCACAATGACAGTTAAAGGTTCTTAAAGGAGCTGTCTCACTTTTGTAAGTTACAGCACGACATAAGCAGCTGCCAGTGAAATTTTGCATCTTTTCTTTTTCCCCATTAGTCATAAATTATTGCATTAATTCTCTGTTCAAGAATTTATCCATCCTCCGTCAACGTCTACAGTGGTTCCGGTAACAAATTCATTTTCTATAACGAATATAATACCCTTCGCAACCTCTTCTGGTTTTCCGGCTCGTTTAATTGTGTTAGCTTCTGTCATTGAGTTCAGAAATATCTTTCTATCCTCACCCTCTTGAGAAAACATGGGCGTATCAATTAGCCCTGGAGAAACTGAATTTATTCTCTTCGGAGCAATTTCTTTTGCAACACCTCTAACTAGATTTTCTACAGCACCACCAACCGCCGAAAGAGCAATTTGTCCAGGCTTCATTCGCCTAGCTGGTGCGCCACTGACCAATACTATTGTGCCATCGGAGCTTAGATAGTTTGTGCCGAAGCGAACAATATTAGCGTAACCCCATAGTTTATCAAAAGAGCTTTTAAATCCAAGCATATCCATTTCTAAAAAAGGTCCAGCTGCTCTACTCCCTCCAGTGGCTGCACTCACCAAGATGTCGAAAGGAGCATATTTTTCAAAGATCTGTTTTACTTCATCCTCAATTCTTACGTCACAACTTTCAAAAGACAGTCTGTTGTGTTTAACACTATTAGCCTTACTTGGATCTCTACTTATGGCGATAACCTCAGCACCTTTGTCAATTAATTGCTCACACGCAGCAAGCCCAATTCCCGAAGTTCCTCCAAAAACGAGAGCCTTTTTATTCTCTATTTCCATTTTTTAACTTATCCATAAAAGAATTTGTAATTTACTCCAATTGATATTAAAGCAAACTAAGTTTAATTGAAGTTTTTTTGAGCAAGGAATGAATAATAATTACTTAGGAATATCAGCAATCGTTTTTGGAACAATTTGTTTCTCAGTAAATGATATATCGGTAAAATTATTTAGCAGTGAAATACCACTGAATCAGCTTATGTTTTTTAGGGCTATTTTTGCTATTTCTATTTTACTTCTCGTTATTCTACCTTTCTATGGAGGACTTAAATACCTCAATACCAGTAACCCTGTTTTCCACATATTTAGGGGATTAGCTGTTGTAGGGGCGAATACTTTCTTCTTTATATCAATAGCTGAGCTTTCTTTGGCAGAGGCGACTGCGATATTTTTTATCGCACCTATTTTAATTACAATTTTTGCTATGTTTTTTTTGCAAGAGAAAGTGGGTATACGTAGAGGCTTGGCCTGCTTTATTGGATTTTTGGGTATGCTATTCATAATAAAGCCAGGAACAATTTCATTTGAATTAATTTCAATATTTCCGTTGATAGCTGCTCTTTTTTATACAGCTCTACATATAATAACTAGAAAGTACGGGTCGCAAGAAAAACCACTTACAATGGGTTTTTATATTCAAGTTTGTTTTCTCGTGACAAGCCTTATGTTTGCTGGTGGTTTTTACTTAGCGGACTTTGATGCGGAGCATAGTAACTCCTTGACGTTTTTGACGGGTTCATGGGTCTCAGTTAGTACTTTTGATATGTTCCATATCTTAGTCGGTATAGCGTTACCAATTTCAATTGGAGGTATTCTTGTTTCCTATGCGTACAAAAATTATGAAGCATCCTTCTTAGCTCCATTTGAATACGGGGCTCTGGTTATCGCAGTTGTCTCAACCTATTTAATTTGGAACGAAATTCCAGATAGACTTTCTCTTATAGGTATGATTTTGATAATGCTTTCTGGAATATTTGTGTCATTGAGAGAAAAGCAAGTAAGCTCAATACGATCATCAAGAAAAATCATTCATCGACGGTAAATATTTCAATATTTTATGATAAGTAAAAAGGCCAGAAAAAGAAAAAAAGTCATATCCTTTCTTATGCGACTTGTGACTTTAGTAAAACCTGGGAGCCTAAGCCATTTCCAGATTAAAATGATTCGACAGCTTGTTTTAATTGCATCTTACAGAAGACTTGGGTTTAACAATACCACGTTTGAGAAAATAAAATTAGATCAGCTTGATCTCTATCGCATAAAACCAAAAAAGCTTTCTGATACAAAGAAGATCTTGTTTTTTCATGGGGGCGGGTTTTTTGTTGGTGACTTTAAAATTTATAAAAAATATGTGTCTTTTTTAGCGGAGGTTCTCTGCAGAGAAATTGTATTTGTCGAATATAAACTCAGCCCTGAGTCAAAGTATCCAAGCCAATTAGAGGATGCTAAGAAAGCATACTCTTTTCTTTTAGGAAAAGAAGAAAACCCCAATATTATTCTTGCTGGCGACTCAGCAGGAGGCAATTTAGCGCTTGCATTACTGTTAGCAATAAAAAGAGACAAATCAAAAAAACCAAAAGGTATATTCTGTATCTCTCCCTGGGTTGATCCAACTGCCATAATGGCAGAATACCCAGATAGTTGCTATCAAAGTGATGTGTTAATAGGACCCTTTATAAAACGTGCAAAGGAAACGGGTTCTGGTCCATTGTCGTATCTCTATTGCAATGCATCAGATAAAAGTAGTCCGTTTATTTCACCTCTTTTTGGTGATTTTAAAAATTCACCACCATTTATGATCCAATACGCAGAAAATGAGATGCTTTCCATTCAGATTGAACAATTTTTAAAAAAACTAAAAAAGCAAAAAGTTAAAGTGGTTACAAAAATCTGGAAAGACTTATGGCACGATTTTCAGTTGGAAACAGATTTAATTGAGACTCGTAAGTCTTTTGCGCTTTTCAGAGATTTCCTAGACGATTTGCCCACTTAACCTTTATCTTCACCTGCTTGGGCTGCGTAAATTGAAGTATATCCTCCCGACCAATCGGGCGGCATTTGACAAGGTCTTGGATCATGGTGGGCCCATTTTACTTGTTCCCCTCTGACAATTTTATAAGTGTTAATTGTCGGTTGAGGATGTGCTGTATAGGCCTTCGCATCAGCGGATGTGTAACAATTAAGTAAAAGTGGTCTCGGTTGTTTAGATCTCGATGATGGTGAAAAATGAAGTGCTCTTGCGTTATGTATCGTAATAGACCCAGCATTTCCAGTCAGATAGTCAACCATCGACATGTCAACAGTATCTGCGTCTTCATCACTCAACATTCCTGTCCAATTTCCATTTTTGTCATACTGATCATAGAGATCATTTTTATGCGAACCTTTTAAAACGGCTAAAGGCCCATTATTCATATCAGTATCTTCTAAGTAACACCCGATTGTTAAAACGTTGTAATTTGTATGAGGAAAGAATTGAATATCCTGATGCCATTTAACAGTGTCGCTTTTGTCGTACCACTTAAAGTTTAATTTGGAGTGATGAAAGGTAACATTAGGACCAACGAGGTCGCTAGCGACATCAGCCATAAGACCCTTTGAGAAATTCCAATACTCCTGATGGTTTTCATCTGGACTTTTCAATCTCCTAAGCACAGGGTTTTCATAGGAATGTCCTGGGCCGATATCAAAGACATTATTCGACTCCGTCACTTCCCGACTTCTTTCAACGAATTCACTTGTAACTAGTTTGATTAGCTTTAGCGTCTCTGACGGTACAAAGTCTTCTATTCCCACATAACCATACTCAAAATAATGCTCTCTTTGTTCCTGAGTTAAAATTTTTGCTGGATAGGATAATATTTCCTCTGGTGTCATGTTAAAACTCTCTAATTAAATGTTCTTTAAAACTTTATAAATTTAAGTTGCAACTTAAAGGTTAACAGCTCATATTTTAGAGTAAATATTTTTCTGGAGAATGATATGGCTGGCGCTTTGAAAGGAACAAGAGTGATCGATTTAACATCGATGATATCAGGTCCAAGTGCAACAATGATATTAGGCGATCAGGACGCTGAAATCATAAAAATTGAAAACACCTCAGTGGGTGATTATACCAGGATAGTCAGCACACAGAGGCGTGGAATTTCAGCGGCTTACCTTAACAACAACAGAAATAAGAAATCCGTGTGTATTGATCTAAAAACGGACGAAGGAAAGAAAATCCTAAAAAGGCTAATTGAAACGGCTGATGTGTTAGTTCAAAACTTTAGACCAGGAGTGATGGATAGGTTGGGTTTCGGATATAATGATGTCATTATGACAAGTCCTAACATAATATATGTGTCAATAAGTGGCTTCGGCTTTACTGGCCCGTATAGGAACAAACCAGTTTATGATCCTCTCATCCAAGCTCTATCTGGTCTAACCACTGTACAAGCCGGATCAGATGAAGAAAGGCCTAGGCTTATGCGTACGATACTCCCTGATAAGCTTACAGGTTTCGCTACTGCTCAGGCAATAACAGCAGCACTCTTACACAAAGCAAAAACAGGTGAAGGACAGGAAGTCAAAATATCGATGCTGGATACTGTCATTTCGTTTTTGTGGGGCTCCGATATGGGAGGGCATACTTTTGTTGGAGATGAACTTGAAAAGGAAACTGCACAAAGTTTTATTGATCTAATATATGAGACTAAAGAGGGATTCATTTCCGTAGCTGTTCAGTCGGATAAAGAATGGTTCAATATTTGCGACGCTTTTAACAAGAAAGAATGGTTAAGTGACCCAAGGTTTTTGACTGCAGAATTAAGGCATCAGAATATTAATGAAAGATTAGAATTGATACAATCTGAGCTTAAGAAAAAAACATCTGATGAATGGTTGGAATTGCTAACGGCAAAAGATGTTCCTTGCGCACCTGTATTGACAAGAAGAGAAATGATCAAAAATGAACAGGTAGTTGCAAATGAGATAATAAAAATTTCTGAACACCCTATCGCAGGAACGATACGGCAGTCTAAGTTGGCAGCTAAGTTTTCTGCAACCAATAAGGATGATAATTTGGCGGCCCCAACTCTTGGTCAACACACTGTGTCAGTTCTTTTAGAACTAGGCTTTACCGAAAAGGAAATTAATAGCTTTCTTAGAGATAATGTAATTAAGGCCAGTTGACCTTTATTTTAATTACCAATTGAAATTGGTACGCGAATTGCAATTTGGTTAGAGCATGAATTTTTTTCATGTTCATACCTCCCTGTTGACTAAAGCCGAACAATTATTTGTTCGGCTTTTTTTTTATTTTTTTTAGTATATATTAGTCCATTATATACAGTATGCTGGAGGCTCGGATGTTAAAATTCATTACCTTAATATTAGCTCTATTTTCATTTTCAACTTTGTTTGCAGAGACCTACTACGTCACGGGCACTGTTCAGTCAATTGAGCCGGTTTACTCAAGTACAAACGTTTATACCCCGGAGACCCGTTGCCGAAATGTAAAGGTTCCTGTTTATGGAAAGGTGGTCAGCGGTAACGGAGCATCCGGCGCTGATGTTCTAGGAGGGATGGTAGTTGGAGCACTTTTAGGTAAGGCATTAACAAATGATAATAATGCTGCCGGCGTAGGTGCGGTTATGGGAGGTGTAGTCGCAGCCGAAAAACAAAAGAAAACAACAACAAAAGTTGTCGGATATAATACTGAGCAAAGATGCGAAGTTGTTCAGACTGTTAGTCAGCAAAGTGCTATAAAAGACTATAGAGTAATCTATAGTTGGAATGGTTTCACTGGTTCAAGTTTAACAGGGCGTTATTATGAAATTGGCTCCAAAATCCAAATTAAAGTTGGACTATCTTTGGATTAAGCATATTTGTATAAAAAACTGTTATTTAAGTTTAAAGGTGCTCTCTAAATTACTAGTGTCCAACAGATTTATATCGAAAGTACCCATCTGCGCCATTGCTATTTCAATTTCCTTTTTTAGATTGTTAGTCATCTGAACAAGGCCTTCAAATCCCTCAGCAGCTATTGAAAATAAAGCTTGCTTTCCAATCATAACGAAATCTGCTCCTGAACAGAGAGCTTTAAGAATATCCTCACCATTTCTTATTCCAGTATCATATATCAAGACAGTGCTTTTTTTTAATGACCTGCGTATTTTTGCTAATTGATGTATAGGAACAGGACAGCTATCAAACTGTCTTGAGCCATGGCCGGAAACATAAATAGCATCTGCCCCGAGTCGCTCTAATTTCAGCGCATCTTTGGGATTAAGAATACCCTTTATAACTAATTTACCTTTCCAAATTTCTCTCAATTTTTTAAGGAACTCCCAATCGGCAGCTCCCCTCGGTTTATTTCTATCTATCTTTAAATCTTTATCAAAGTTTTGTGGTCTAGGGATCCCATTTATCAGAAGGTCCAAGCTCCATTTTGGATGCATAGCGCAATCTAAAATTTGTTTGTAGCTTGGTCTAAACTTGGCAGAAAAATTATGTTTGAGTTCTTTTGGTCTTCTACCTAACTCAGGCACATCAACTGTCAGTATTAATGTTTTATAACCAGCAGTCTGAGCTCTTTTTGCTAACTTTAGACCTGATTCTAAATCATCATAAACATAGAGTTGAAACCAACCCAAATCACCGGTAACCCTCAAGGTTTTCTCTAGAGAGGTAGAAGCCATGGTAGAGAAGCAAACTGGAACATTAAATTTTTTTGCTAATTTACCTATTGCTACATCTGCTTTAGAGCTCACAAGATTACACATACCCATCGGTGCAATACCAAAAGGTAGGTCGTACGATTGGCCTAAAATCCGTTTAGAAATCTTCTTGGGGCCACCGCCTGCTAAAACATTTTGAGATAATTTAAGCGTTCTAAAATATTCAGAATTTGAATAGTCCCCATCTCCTTCGAGCGCTACACCATCGACGTAATCAAATATCATTGAGGGTAGCTTTTTCTTTGCCAGGTTGCGAGCATCCTGTAGACTATGAATAGAGCTTTTTTTCATAAAATTTTTGCTTATCAGAAGATTTAAATTGAATTCATCAAGATAAGCTACTAAACCGAAAGTGTCAAAAGTATTAAAAAATATTTAAAAGATGATGAATTTTTCTTTAGTTGAATTAGCCCAAGTTATTTTAGCGGATATATTTCTGTCAGGAGATAATGCAATTATTATAGGTATGGCAGCAGCTGGGCTATCTGAAAAATTTAGGAAAAGAGTTATATTCTGGGGCTTGGCATTAGCTGCTGGTTTTAGAATAATATTTGCGGCTGCTGCATCCTTTCTAATTCAAATACCAGGAATATTAATCTTTGGTGGATTACTTCTGGCATTCGTTTGCTGGCGTTTCTTTAAGGAGATACGCCATGCAGGCACCAAAAAGGATTCAGGAATGAACACTGATTTGTCAGGAAAACTGAGTGAAAAGCAACAATTTTCTCAAGCATTATTTACCATCGCCGTCGCTGATATTTCAATGTCTCTCGATAACGTTGTAGCTGTCGCTGCTATTGCAAGAGAAGATACTGCGTTATTAGTTTTTGGTTTAGTTCTGGCTATAGTTTTGATGGCTTTTTTCGCTACCTTTATAATGCGCGTAATGACAAAATTCCCATGGCTCTCATGGGTTGGACTGATATTCCTCGTTTATCTAACTATAAAGATGCTTGTTGATGGCTGGTTAGAGCTTTTACACATTTTGTAAACACCTATGAAAAATAAAAAAAAGGATGGAAAAAACTTCGACATTTTCGTTATAGGTGGCGGGGTAAATGGTGCAGCCATTTTAAGAGACGCTGCAGGCCGTGGATATAAGTGTGGATTGGCCGAAATGGGTGATTTTGGATCTGCTACTTCGTCCTCGTCTACAAAACTACTTCATGGTGGGTTGAGGTATTTAGAATCTTACCAGTTTAGACTTGTAAAAGAGTCTCTTCGTGAACGAGACTTGCTTCTCAATCTAATGCCACATATAAGCTGGCCGCTCCAATTTATACTTCCGCACAATAAAAACCTCAGACCGTATTGGATTCTTAGGCTTGGGCTATATATCTATGATTTTCTGGCTGGGTCTACCAAACTTCCAAAAAGCAAAAGTATCGACTTGCGGAATCACCCAGCCGGAAAGTTTCTACAACAGTCTTATAAAAGAGCATTAGCTTATACAGATTGTTGGGTAGAAGACTCTCGATTAGCATTACTTAATATTTTGGATGCAGAAAAAAGAGGAGCAAAAGCTTTCTCTTATTCAAAGGTAACTAATATTCAGCAAAAAAATGGTCAGTGGATTGTTTCAGTAAAATCAAAGGAAAGGTCATTTGAAATAAAAACTAAAGTCTTAATAAATACTATGGGTCCTTGGGTAAACTCCTTCGATCAACTGGATAACAATAAAAAAAATCAATCTATGGTTAGGTTAGTAAAGGGTAGTCATATAGTCGTTAAAAAGCTCTTTAATCATGACAGCGCGTATATATTCCAAGGGAAAGATGGAAGAATAATATTCAGCATTCCTTACGAAAAAGATTTTACCCTGATAGGAACGACTGAAGTTGAACACAATGAAGGTATAGAAGTAAAGTGTTCTGATGAAGAGAAAAAGTATTTATGCGACTTTGCCTCGAATTATTTTCAAAAAAAAATAACAGTAGAGGATATAATTTGGGATTTTTCTGGGGTTAGAGCTTTGTATGAAAATAAAACTGTCGAAGCGCGAAACGCCAGTAGAGATTATACCTTTGAGGTTGAAGAAAAAGAAGGATCAATACTGCTTACCGTATATGGAGGAAAAATCACGACACACAGAAAGTTGGCAGAAAAAGCTGTCTCCAAAATTACATCAATATTAAAATTAAATAGAAAGGAATGGACGTCAAGACAACATCTACCAGGCGGAGATTTCAAATTAGAGGATAAAGAGAAGATTATTGAAGGTCTATTGGAGAAATATAAATTTTTAAACACGAATTGGGCGGAAAGATTATTTAAGACATTTGGCTCTGAAGTTGAAAATGTTTTAGGCAGGGCTAAAGCAAAGCCAGATTTAGGTAGAAAATTTGGATATGATTTAACGGAAAGAGAAGTGCTTTGGTATATTAATCAAGAGCATGTGAGATGTGTAGAGGATTTGATTTGGAGAAGAAGTAAGCTTGGGTTACGCTTGACGAGTAAGCAGATCAGGGAACTTAATGCGTACATAAAAAAATTGAATTAGAGAAAGCCTTACCATGAGTTACGTTCTTGCAATAGACCAAGGGACAACATCAACAAGAGCTATAATTTTTAACAAAGATTTAGAGATAGTTGCATCTTCCCAAAAGGAAATAGAGCAATTTTATCCGTCTTCTGGTTGGGTTGAGCATGATCTAGAGGAAATTTATTCAACCGTCATTGACACGGTACGTGACGCTGTAAAAAAAGCAAAAATAGACTCCCAAGATATTTTAAGTGTTGGAATTACAAACCAGAGAGAAACCACAGCGTTATGGAATGCTGAATCAGCCCAGCCGCTTTCTAGAGCAATAGTTTGGCAAGACCGGCGAACCTCAGAATTTTGCGATGAACTAAAAAAAAATGGAAAAGAGGGGATTTACCAGGAAAAAACTGGTTTATTAATTGACCCTTACTTTTCCGCAACAAAAATTGAGTGGCTTCTTGATAAGTTTGACCCTCAAAGAACTATGGCAAATTCCGGAAAACTATTATTTGGTACTATTGATTGCTACTTGATTTGGAGGCTTACCAATAAAAAAAGCCATTCAACTGATATAACAAATGCGTCGAGAACTATGCTTTTTAACATAAAAAGTTTGGAATGGGATGATGACATTCTTTCCGATCTTAATGTGCCCAAAAAAATTCTTCCAACTGTCAAAGAGTGTGCAGATGACTTTGGTGAAATGGAATCTGAAATACTTGGTTCTCCAATACCCATAATGGGAGTGGCAGGTGATCAGCAGGCCGCAACCATAGGTCAAGCATGTTTTCAAAAGGGCATGATTAAATCCACCTATGGAACGGGATGCTTTGCGCTGCTTAATACTGGAGATCAATTTGTAATAAGTAAAAATAAGCTGTTATCGACTATAGCGTATAAAATTAATGGGAAGATTTGTTATGCACTGGAGGGATCAATATTCATCGCTGGTGCGGTTGTCCAATGGCTTAGAGATTCGATGAATATTATAGATAAAGCAGATCAAGTGGGGTATCTTGCATCAAAAGCAAAAGACCAAGATATTTATTTCGTTCCTGCTTTTACTGGATTAGGCGCACCATATTGGGATCCTGATGCACGCGGCGCAATTTTCGGATTATTGAGGGATACGGGAAGAGAAGAGATTGCTTTAGCTGCCTTGGAGAGCGTTGGCTTTCAAACAAGAGATCTATTAGAGGCAATGATAAAAGACGTAGGGGGAATGAAAAGAGACCATATAAAATTACGTGTTGATGGTGGAATGACTCAATCAAATTTAACAATGAAAATATTGGCCGATCTTACCGGGGTAGAGATAAATATACCCAATATTCAAGAGTCTACTGCAAAGGGAGTAGCGTGGCTCGCTGGTATGCGAGCAGGGTTATATAACCATCTTGAAGTTTTTGAAAAAGAGTGGGCGCTTAAGGAGACTTTTTCACCTGTAATTTCTGCCAAAGAACGAGACAAAAAATATGACGGTTGGAAAAAAGCTGTAGGTAAAACAGGAACCTCAACTTAAAGAGTTTACGATCTCAAATTTGTTATCGATTAACGTATCATATAAATGCTTTATGTGGCTTGGACCAATTTCACAACAGCCTCCAACAACAGTTGCTCCTTGGTTTGCCCAATTTAGAGCGTGGTTAGAGTACTCTTGAGGACCTAAATCTGTTCTAGCTGACAATACGGATACGTTGCTAGCTGTCTTTAAGGGTTCTATTGATGTGAAGCCATTGCCGTAACCTCCAAAGAATTTACAGTTTTGACTAAGAATAGCGATACCTTTATCGATAACTTCCGGGAATGAACAATTTAAAAGAAATTCTTCTTGTCCAAAAGACTGTAATTCACTCACACTATCAATTAGTTTTTCACCTGATCTCAATTCACAATTTTCATCGTCTTCTAGGGTTAAGCCACACCAAACTGTTTTACCACTAGTTTTCGCAGCTACCACAGCCGCTTTTGCTTCCTTTATTGAAGCCATTGTTTCACAAATAAAAAGATCTACAAAATTCTCTTGTTCCCTAACTATTTGTAAGTATAGGTCAACGCATTTTTCATAATCTGGTGCTTTATCTGGTCGATAACTTGCTACCAAAGGAGGGAGACATCCTGCTATCAGTACATTTTTTTGTGTGTGATCAATTGCCTCCCTTGCTAAATCAATAGCTTTTTTA
>QOQE01000023.1 GCA_003331935.1 Alphaproteobacteria bacterium
CTCCCATGTTGTAAAATAATAAGTGGGATAGGCTTCTTAATTGGATTTTGAGGAAAAATAAGTTCAACAGGAACTTTTGAAGTGCCATATTTTTTTTCAGAAAGTTTCAATTCTATCGTTTCACTAAAACTTTTAGAAGAAATAATTAATAATAAGATAAAGGATATTAATTTACCAAAAAACTGTGTAATCATTAGTGTTCTCATTATTATTTTCACGTTATTCCATTTTAATCATCTTATAGTTATCTTATTGGCGGAGAGACAGGGATTATATGCAATGCCTTATGTTTTTTCATTTTAATCTCCTGAAAGTTTATATTTTACAGTAGGTTAGCTGGACTAAGATATTTGTGTCAAGTATCAAAACATGAGTAGTTTAGTGTGCCAATTTAGTGTGCATCTCTTGAGTAAAATGATCGCTAGATGTTTAACAACCCTGATAGTTTTTCTTCAAACACTCTCTTGCTAAATCTTGTGCTTTTTCCATTTGCGAGGGTGTCATCTTATTTGCCAGTTCATCCCTTAAAGATTTTGCGTCAGTATATCCATTGTTGACAGATAGGTTCGCCCACATGTGAGCATAAACAAAATCTTGTAGGAACCCCTCACCTTTTTCATACATCAAAGCAAGTTTGTATTGTGCTTTTGCACTTCCCTCCTCTGCAAGGGCTTCCCATTCACCACTTATTGACTTGTTAACGTTTGGAATAGCCTCATCTTGGGTTTTCTTCTCATCTTCTTTCTCAATAACTTTATATTTTTCGGAGGTCTTAAGACTACTCAATTTGGATAGCAATATAGCCACGTTACTAGATTTCTTAAGATCAGATCCGCCTAACGCATCAGAGTTATAATCTTTTAATGCCTTTTCAGTACCTTTACCATATGAACCATCAATACCTGATTTATAGTATCCCTGATCCTGCAGACCCAATTGGATTTTTTTTCTTACTTCGGAGGATAAATTATTGAATGCAACTTTTAATTCATTACGTGATATTTTTGTTGTCTTATTTTCAAATGAGAAAAAATAATCATCAAATTTAAGTTTATTACCCGAAATGTATATCGTTGAGCACTTATAACCACTATCTCTAGTTTTACCATTACTCATGGTTGTTGTTGTAGATCTACAATATTTATTATTTAGGAAGCTGTAAGTCCCAATAAACGTTGCCGTTCCATATTTAGCTGATGTACATATGCCTTTTTGTATACCGCCTTTTTCAAACTTAAAACTACACTCATTGTTCTTTATCTTTTTTCCTATGATATTAGTAAACTCTTGGGTAGTAAGTATTTTCCAACCTTGACCGAAAGACGCCGTTACTGAGAAAATAACTATCATAATAAAAATATTAAATTGGTTGAGGTATTTCATTTTTTCAATCTCTGTATGTTCATTTCGATGAACATTAAGTGATCCTTGATTTAAATGTCAATAATCAAGAAAGTGATAATGGGAAAAATAGTGTGCAATATTGAGCTTTTTAATATTTTTATTTAATTAAATCAATATCTTATATATTTTTAAGGGTTTGGCGGAGAGACAGGGATTCGAACCCTGGAGACGGTTTCCCGCCTACACACTTTCCAGGCGTGCGCCTTCGACCACTCGGCCACCTCTCCCATTTTTTTTGTTATTCTACGTATTTTTATAAATCTTGCAAGACAACTGAAACACGTCTGTTTACTCGGCCTTTTTTTTCAATTTTTGAAATAAATAGTTTGCCAATCTCTGCAGTTGACTGAACATGAGTGCCCCCACAGGGTTGTAAGTCAATAACTCTGTCGTCATCTCCTATTCTTACAAGTCGAACAAATTCGGCATTTTGTGGAGGCTTCACTGACATTGTTTTTATAAGCTGCGGCTTTTTTTGTAAATCCTCTTGTGAGATTTGATCAAAAGTTACCGCGTAGTCTGCTTCTACCATAGTATTCAATCTAGCTGTGATCTCATCCTTATCCGGAGACTCGGGCATATCAAAATCTATTCGACCTTTTTCTGAGGTAATTTGTCCGCCTGTGACCGGAAAAGGAAGACATACAGACAATAAGTGAAGAGCAGTGTGTGTTCTCATATATTTGTACCTCATATCCCAGTCCAAAATTTGGGTTACTGGTGTTTGATCTTCAAAACTTGTAATACCATCAGCATCGTCAATTTTCAGATATACCTGGCCTTCAGGGTCTTTGACTGTTTCATTTACTTTTAAATGATGCCCATTGACTAAAAGGGTTCCAGAATCTCCAGGCTGCCCCCCTCCTCTGGGATAAAAAATCGGCTCATCAATTTTGAGGCCAAACTCAGCAGATTTACCAATAATTCTTGCATCATGCTTTTTTTTATATGGGGTATCATTGTAAAGAAATTTTTGATCACTCATTTGCACCACCTTTCTTTATCAACACTCTTTTGTTAGTATTTAAACTCGGATCTTCCTTGATATTTAAATCTCTCTGAGGAAATGGGATTTCGATTCCTTCCTTTTTAAATAATTCAAAAATTGAATAATGGAGTTCAGATCTGACTTGAAACATATAATTTTTGTCTTTCACATAAATAATTAAATCAAAATCTAATGAACTATCACCAAATCGCTGAAATCTCACAAATGGTTCTGGACTTGCAAGCGCCATCTCATGAGATTTACCAACTTTTAGCAATAACCTTTCTACCCTCTTTGGATCAGTATCATAGGACACGCCTACAGATACGCGTACCCTTCCCGTCTCGTTACTATGTGTCCAGTTCAGAACAGATCCTGCAATTAATTCAGAATTTGGGACCACAACCATAGCACGGTCGAACGTTTCGATTTGCGTTGAACGTACGGATATCTTTTTAACAGTGCCTGAAAATCCTGATGCTTCAATCCAGTCGCCCTCCTTTATTGGTCTCTCAACAAGCAGAATAATACCCGAAACAAAATTGGATACGATAGTTTGTAGACCAAAACCTATCCCTACACTTAAAGCCCCAGCAACAATAGCAATACTTGATAGGTTAAATCCTATTGAAGATAGAGCTATAACGGCAGCTAATGTATATCCAATATACCCTATACCAGACACTAATGCATTTTGACTGCCCTTATCCATTTTTGTTTTGGGTAGAACAGTACCCTTTACAATTTTTTGAATTATAGTTGTTGCCACATAACCTAGACCGAAAATTACACCAAAATTTAAAATAGATGCAGGAGTTAGGTTTACATCTCCTAAAGTTAATCCTTCGTTGAATCTCACCCATATTTCCACATATTGTGAAAATTCAATCCCCACAGCTAGACCCAGCAGCAAAAGACTACCAATGCAATTAAGCAAGCCAAAAAAGAGAAAAAATGGATTGGAGTTGTTATCCTTCTTTTTATTTTTTGACAGGAAAAATCCCCGTAAAAAAAAGTCAATCAAAACGAAGAGGATTATTACGCCTGCGATATAACTCACGACTTTAACTATTTCAAAAGCTATGAGAAGATAGCCAAAAATACCGCCTATTAATAAAACCCAAGTCAGAGCAGAGACTCCCTTGGTAATAAAACTCAATGATATAAAGCTTAAGCCTCGTTCCATATCTGGCAAAAGATTTGCTAACGAGAAAACGAGAGTTTGTATACTTTTCAAACCGTAAATCAATAAACTAGCAATTATGAATAAACCTATAGCGTTTAAAGTTACCTCAGATTCAACGGAAAGATATGACCTCTCCGTCAAGAAACTTATTACAGTGAATAACCCCAACGTGATTGCAATGAAGAAACTCGTGGCCTGCAATCGTGAGAGATCCACGACGTAACCATTTGTATCATCTGATAATTGCTCTTTTGCCTCGCCGATTACAGTTTTTACAAAATAGCCAAGCAGAAAAATCAGCACTGCTTTTGGCAATGCATCAATTAATATTGGAAGTCCATAATTCCCTGTCAAAATTTGTAAGAAATTGATTATAAGCGCTGCACTGATCAAATGAGTAATTAATCGAACAAGAGGGTTAATAAAAATTAGTGTATTTTTGTTTTTTATTTTTTGTGAGATAACACTATTTCCAAGTAGGGTTATTTTGTCTTGAAAAATAATTATTAATAGTCCTATGAAAAAAAATGTAGCTGGAAGAAATGAAACTGAAAACATCCTCATCCACTTTGCCTGAGAGTTGAAGTTTTGATAAAAATCAACTCCAAAATTTCCAATTAATCCTAAAAAATCAGATGTCCCCTGGACATATGTTATTGGAAACAGAACAAGTTGATTAAATGAAAAAAACCTCTCATTGAATCTTACTTTTTTTAACTCATCAATTTCTTTAATTAATCTTTCTGCTCTTTTTAAAGCCAGCTTAGTATTTGCCAACTCAAATGTAGTTTGTTCTAAAATGCTCACTAGCTTTTGCCGCTTCAATGCAATAGAGGTTCCTTCTGTGGAACTCTCGGTGATCAAATCATCGATCAACTTAAGCTCATCTTTTTGTATTAAATATTTTTCATTAATCTTCCTTTTTAGCATTAGTGCTCTATTTCTATCTTGAAATAAATCAGCCCTAAGGTAGCTCAGCGACTCATTAGATGCCTCTCGCTTAAGGAGGATTTCCATGGCTCTATCAGCATTCTTATTAAAACCATAAAAAACATTCTTAAGAGTCTCCCCATTAACGCTAGGCGAGCTTATGCAAATAAGCAGTACTGCAAAAAAAGAAACAAATAACTTTTGTAATTTGACCATAATTTGAACTTACCTATCTTAAAGAGCATTAACAATAATTACTTTACATAGCTAAACCGATCATTTTCATACAAGCTATTCCAATACTCTTTGATTTTAATTTATTTAACATTAACAATTGACATGCAAATTGAAGCGATTGCGATAATGTAGTATTACTAACTCAACATGATTATTATTTTCAGACAAAATTTTTAACAACATGAAAAGAAGATATTTTCTTATTTCAAGTTTCTTGTCACTTGGCTTGATTTCACAAAAAGCCTACAGTTCAACCTCAGCACCTACTGTGGGCTTTGATGTACTATTAAATGATGAAACAGTTGGCTTTTCTAATCTAACACATAAAAAGCTTAAAAATGGTTTGGAAGTAGTGGTTGATGTTGAGATAAAGCCAAAATTTTTAGGACTCAATTTCATGAAATATACCCTAAAAAACCGTGAGGTTTGGAAAAAGCAAAAGCTCATATCCCTTGATGCTAATTCATCTTGGTTTGGGAAAAAGTATTTTGTGAAAGGTCAACAAGAAAAAGGTGGTTTTAGAATTGAGGGCTCTGCTTTCTCAGGAGTAATAAAGAACAACTTTGCCACTACGAGTTACTTTACTCCAGATTTTTTAAAACGAAAAACTTGGATTAGTACACAGGATGGCACACCTCTAGAGATAAAAGCTCGAAAGCTAAAAAACAAAAAAGTGACCTTTAATGATAAAACTTATTCTGTCAAGGAATGGGAAATATCCGGTGATTTGGATTTGACCCTTCAATATGATGAAAACAATAACTGGGTAGGAAGCAGTTTTACTGTTGGAAACTATCCGGCTAAATTTACCCTTAATAATAGAAGAAATAATATCCACAAAATATGGAAAACAAATTAAACAAATCAATTTTGGTCACGGGCTGTTCATCAGGTATTGGTGCAGCCCTTGTCTCTGAGTTTCTGAAACAAGACTTCTTGGTATTTGGCTCAATAAGGGATAAAAAAATGGAAAGACCTCTAAAGAAGAAATATGGTGATAATTTCATCCCTCTAGTTTTTGATGTAACCAACTATAAACAGATCTCCAAAGCATACAAAAAAGTCAAATTAACTTTAAAAGGGGCTAACCTAGGCATTTTGATTAATAATGCCGGAATTGCAAAATTAGGGCCTGTTGAACATATTTCTAGTGAAGAATTTGATCTTCACCTCAAGACGATGGTTTTGGGAGCTTTTAACTGTGTTCAAATATTTCTGCCATTGCTTGGAACAAAAAACAAATGTTCTCCTGGTAAAGTTATAAATATAAGCTCCGGTGGAGGATCTATTGGGAGCCCCTTTATGGCATCCTATTGTTCAAGTAAACACGCTCTTGAAGGGTTTTCCGAGTCTCTTCGTCGAGAACTATTAATTCACGGTATCAAAGTAATAATTGTGGCACCAAGAGCTTTTAAAACTGCAATCTGGGATAAATCAAATGTAGACGGAAGAGCTGTTGGTTATAAAAAGACGGTATATAATCAAGCTTTCGATAAATTTACAAATTATATCAATGAATTATCAGAACAAGGACGTGACGTTCAGGTTTTAGCACGAAAAATTTACAAAATATCAAGTCTGAAAAAGCCTAGAGTCAAATACTCAATGGGACCATCGGGGCTACAATTTTACCTGACCCGCACTTTGCCAAAAAAATTGGTAGATAAAATGCTAGGAAAATACTTTCTTCTTATGAAGTAGGTTTATAGGACTTTGTTTCTGGATATCCGAACATAAGTAATAATGGTAAAACCTTGAGAGCAACTGGTGCTATGGCATACAGACAAGCCAACCAAAATAGTACCTCTTCTGAATTGCCTCCCAAAGGATCAAAATTTACCGCATACAGAAATAATAAAACAAATCCGCCTGAAAATGCCGCAGCGGATTTATTAATGACAGACAAAATTGAAAAAAAGGTTCCTGATCGGTCACTCTTCACTCTCATAAAATCTTCATCTAACAAATCCGCTTGGATGGATGTTGGAAGAGCGGAATCAGCACTTACACAAAACCCGGTGACGATACATATAAAGGAGAAGAGAAGAATACTTTCTGTGTCTAAAAAGAATACTAATAAAAAAACAGACATTGACAAAGACATCGAAAAGCACCATAGAACACTTTTTTTAAAAAACTTACTTACATAAATCCATAATGGCACCGCTAATACTCCCGATACTAAATAAATAAGCATTAGCACTCCGACTAAGTCCTCTCTTTCCAGTTTATGGATCACAAAAAAGGCAAATAGCGCTCCCGGTATGCCGTTCGCCGCGGCATTAAAGAACTGACTTAGAAAAAAATTTCTTAGTTTTTTATCTACTAGGATGGTTGCCAACACACCAAATATCCTTATTTTGTGTTGGTGTACCGTATCCTTTTCCTTTATCAGGAAAATAGATACCAAAATCGTTAAGGGATGGCAGATACAAATAACTATCGCTATATTTTTTAAAGCTTCCGTAGACCCATCGGCTACCGCATATAGCAAAGCCGCTAGAATAGTTCCGAGAAGGAAAAAACCTTCTCGGAAAAACGTTATTCGAGATCTCTCAACATAATTTTCACTCAATTCAGCCCCTAAGCTATAAAAAGGAGGAGTGAAAAGTGACAAGCCTATCGTTAACAAAATGATGTTAAATACAAAGTATTGAAAGGCAAATGTGCTTTCTACGTTAGATCCAAAAAGACCCCATACCCCTAGCAAAGTGAATGGTAGAGATATCAATAACCAGAATTTTCTTTTTCCAATGGGAACATTCAAGTTGTCACTCGCCAAACCAACTAGGGGATCCAAAAACCCGTCTAATAACCTAACAAGTAAAAATATTAACCCAATACCTAGAAGCGAGATGCCAAATTGGCTGGCATAGTGTTCTCCTACAAAAACAAACAGTGGGAATATAATCAATGCTAAAGAGAGCGCATTGGAAGAATAAATAAAGGGTAATAGATAACTGTAACGCAAAAGAGATTAATTTTTCTTGAGAGTTACTTGTGTTACATCTCCGGCACCAGAAAAAAAGAAAGATGCGCATGACGTTAAATAAAAATTCCACATTCGCCTAAACCTATCATCAAATCCTAGCTGAGAAATATTGTCCCATTTTTTGTTAAAGCTCTGGGACCAAATGCGTAGCGTCTTCGAATAACTTTGTCCAAATTCCTTACTTTTTATAAATTCAAGGTCAGCATTACGAATTTGTTGAATTAGAGCTGAATAGCTTGGGAGCATACCTCCAGGAAAAATATACTTTTGTAGGAAATCAACACTTTTCCGGTAATGGGGAAAATACTTGTCGTCAATCGTAATAACTTGTAGACATCCCAGTCCACCACTCTTAAGTGATTTTTTAACGGTATTGAAATATACCGGCCAATATTTTTCTCCAACAGCTTCAAACATTTCTATTGAAACAACACCATCATAAAGACCCTTTTCATCTCTATAATCTTGCAATAAAAATGAGCTTTTATCTGCCATGCCTAATTCAAACATTCTTTTTTTAGAATAGTTTAACTGCTCCTTAGACAAAGTAAGGCCCGTAAGATTAATACCTCGGGTCTTAATGGCATGCTCGGCAAAGCCTCCCCAGCCACAGCCAATCTCTAAGACGTTATCACCCTCTTTTAAATTTAAACTTCTACAAATCGACTCATATTTATTTGTCTGAGCGGAAGACAATACCTCTTTTTTGTTTTTAAAAAGCGCAGACGAATAAGTCATAGTTTTATCTAACCATTCTTTATAAAATTGATTACCTAAATCATAATGGTAAGAAATATTTTTCTTTGCCTGAAATTTCCAGTTTGACCGCAACCAATGATTAAGTCTTTCGTACGCCCTTACAACGTTAGTGCCAATCAAATCATTATAAAGATCATCGCCTGCTAAAAGAAAAAAATCCAAGACTGCTTGTAGATCTGGGGTGTCCCACCACCCGTCCATGTATGCTTCTGAAAATCCGTTTTGTCCTTCGCGCACAAGTCTTGAGAACAAATTTTCATTCCTAACTATAATAAAGGCATTGGCTCCAGGTTTTTGACTTTCCAAATAAAATTTTCGTCCGTCTGTCAGCTGAATGACTAAGCTTCCTGATTGCGGATTCTTTATCATTTTGAACACTGAAGAAAACCATCGAGGAAGCTTGGATTGTCCTTTCAAATCTCTTATAAACAGGTCATTCATATTTCTTCCCCCCCCTAAACCTGACACCTCTGTAAGGGACAATCTTAACCCTTTTCAAGTACAAAATTAAAGCATTCCAATGAATTAAAATCAATACTTTTGCTAGCATTAAAGGATAGCAAAAAAATGCTTTGGTCAGCGCCCAGTCATTAAATTCTCTCGATCTAGCTGTTTGAGTAGCAATTAGTAGGAGACCATCTTTATCTCTTTCGTTGATTCTAACAAAAAGTTTTTCATCTGGGGGTAAAATTGTAAAATGGTAGGTCTGGGCCATATCGATAAATGGCGATACATACATGTCTTTTCCATGTGAGTGCCTAACTCTTCCATCGGCATCAGGTTGGCTTTCTACTACATATTCAATTTGATCTCCAAATGTATTTTTCACCTCATAAATAACAGAATTTAGCTTGTCTTTGGAATAGCAGAAAAATATGGATAATGGACTAAAACCAAACCCTAATACTCTTGGAAAACTCAGCAAATAGACCTTATCCGGTTTTATAAATCCCGCTGAATGAAGTTTTTTGTTTACCCAATCTCTTAATCGTACGGTGCTCCTATCTCCATGGTCTTTTTCATAGAGAGAGATCATTCCCCATTTGTTTAGTCTAAAAAACCAAGAGGTTTTATCAAATTCGGCTAATTTATCAATGTCTAAAAACAAACTAAAAACTTTATAGCGGAAGAAGTGTCTTTTAGGTTTTAATCGCATGTGCATAACGGAGCCAAAATAAACACACGATTTTACCATGAACTTTATATCTTTCTTTCGGACCAACTAGGCGCGCAACCTAGTAACTTTGCCACTTTTAGTCCTGAGTTTAAGCCATCTTCATGAAAACCAAAACCCATTTTTGCTCCCGCAAAGTACAATCCGTTATTACCTTGAATAGCGTTTAGTTTTTTTTGTGCATTCAATGTATTTGAGTCATAGATTGGATGAGCGTATGAGGTTTCGTAGTAGCTTAAATTGGGATCAATTTTTTTGCTGGGGTTAAGCGAAACAAAATACTGGTTCTTGCTATTTATATTCTGCAACTTGTTCATCCAATAGGTAACCTCGATAGGTTTCTTTATAGAGCTTGTGATGTTATCTGTAATAAAATTCCAACTAGACCATACTCTTTTCATCTTTGGCATGTGGGTCTCATCAGAGTGAAGAACCACTCTGTTCTCTGATACTTTAAACATTTTTAAAATATCTTCTTCTTCTTTCGTGATATCTGCAATTAACTCTCGTGTCTGTGGCCCATCACAAGCTAAAACGACTTTATCAAAAATCATCTCGCCAAAGCCATTTCCTGCATGCAGGAGGCATTTTTTGTCCTTTCTTGTAATTGCTTTAACAGGTGTTTCTAAAAAAACGCTTTTTCCCAGTTTCTCTATGATTTTATCCACATATTGCTTTGAACCACCGTCGACAGTTCTCCATTCAATTTGTGTAGTAATAAGATCAAGTAGGCTATGGTTTTGAAAGAATTTTAAATAACTACTTGCAGGAAAATCTAATATATTGCCCGTTGGAACAGACCATATGGCTGCACCCATGGGAACAATAAACATTTCCGAGAACCACTTACCAAAATGGTTTTGTTCAAGAAATTGACGCATATTAAAATGCTGAAATTTGCTGCTGAGCATAAATTTTTCCGCTATTTTTTTAAAACGAAAAATATCGTAAAGACCTCTTAAATGTTTTATGCTCAACAGGTTTTTACGTTGCGCAAAAAAAGAATTAAAATTTTTACCTGCGTACTCTAATCGCCCATCATCAAGAGAGAACCCAAAAGACATATTTGAGCATTTTGTAACAACTTCTAATTCATTAAATAATCCTACAAGGTTGGGATAATTTTTTTCATTAAAAACAATAAACCCCGTGTCCACATAAGTTGTTTCTTCCTTAAGCTCTATTTTCACCGTGTTTGAGTGTCCCCCAAAGTAGCTATTTTTTTCAAATAAGAACACCTCGTGTTTTTCAGATAGAGCTAAGGCTGCCCCAAGCCCAGATATCCCTGACCCTACCACTGCAATTTTCATTTTATAAATCCGCTATAATTTTCTTAAATTTAGAATAAGAGTTGAGAGCTCTATCACGTCCAAACTTTAAATCAACAATAGAAGTTGAAGGACGACTTTTTTCATTAATATTCCAACTTTTGGGAGCCATCTTGTAAAAGATCTTACTATCGTGTGTGTCCAAGCTACTTGGCCCTAGGTATTTCATTTGGTATTTACCTTCTGGATCAAATTTTTTTGCTTGCAATTCGGGGTTAAATACTCGGAAAAAAGGGCTCGCATCTGGGCCTGAACCCGCCACCCATTGCCAACCCATAGCATTTGATGCTGGGTCCCAATCGATTAAACATTCTTCAAACCATTTGAGGCCAAGTCTCCAATCCATGAGTAGATGTTTAGTCAAATACGATGCTGCAATCATTCTAACCCTGTTGTGCATTCTGCCTGTTATATACATCTCTCTCATTCCTGCATCGACAATAGGTTGTCCTGTTAAGCCTCTTTTCCAACTCTTCAGTTCATCTTCATTCTCTCTCCAAGGAAAATTATCCCATTCCGCTTTCCAGTTTGAGTGAATAATATGTGGGCTAAAATAAGACAGGTACCATGCAAAGTCACGCCATGCTAATTGCCTGATAAACATTTCTTTATCATTGAACTCAACATCTTTCTGGTCTATGACAGAATGCCATATTTCTCTCGCCGAAATTTCACCGTAGGCAAGATTCTCAGAAAGATTTGAACTTTCTGTTAAATCAACTCTGTCTCTCGCTTGTGCGTAATTTCCAAGTCTCTTTCCTAGGAAAGTTTCAAGACCTACTCTTGCACCTTTCTCACCAACATTGACTTTTTCAATTAAATATTCCTTTCCTCGACCAATCTCTTTTTCCAAGTTCCAATCTTTAAGATCATCACTGTCTGGCCATTTGGAAGGTTTCACCAATTTATCTGGTTTCGGAAGTGCCTGCTTGACTTCTTGCTTTGAAATGGCCCTCCAAAAAGGAGTAAAAACCTTGTAGTGTGTTCCAGAATTGGTTTGAGTTTTCCAAGGAGAGTGCAAAAGCATTCCTTCTGTAGAGGTAACACTTACTTCTCGCGACTGAAAATAGGACTTAATTTCAGTATCTCTATTAATAGAAGCTTCATCATATAGCCTATTCCAAAAAATGTTTATATCGCCAAGTATTGATTTCAATTCTTTCAATACGTTTAGTGGGGGACCCTTCCTTAAGATCAGCTTTGAGTTATATCGTTGCAAATCTAAAGAGAGACTCTCTAAAGACAGCCCCAACCTCCACTTAAATGCAGCCCCGGCACTATTCGTGTTTTCGTCTAATATAAAGAGTGGGATTATTGGTTTGCCATTCTGTGTAGCGCTGTAGAGAGCCGGGTTATCACTCAAACGTAGGTCTCTACGAAACCAAACTATATTTACACTCATTATAAACCTGATTAGTTAAAGGTATCGATCAAGACCGCTTATCAATTTCTCAACATCACTGCCTGAGGTGTAATGTACGAAGCTCAAACGAGTAACACCCTCATTAATATCCACACCCAGAGCTTCAAGAAGACGTACTGCATAGAAGTCACCTACACCTACCGAGATATCTAGTTCATTTAATTGTTTTGCAAGTGCAACATTTGACTTTTTAGTTACTATAGCCACGGTCGGCACTCTGTCTTCTGTTTCATAAGAACCTAATAATCTTACGTCTCTTTTGGTTTTCAAAAAATCGAGCAGAGGCCTGAGTGTTTTTTTTTCTTGTTTAGCAATTAAACCATTTACCTCATTGATAGATGAGTCTAATGATAATTCACGATTTAAGTGATGGTTACTGAGAGCTTCATAGTAATCATATATTCCTCCCAAAGCTGAAACCTGTGCATGATCAGGTCCGGCAGGGGTAAACCTCTTATTAGGGTATTCCTTATTAAAATAGTGGCACTGGCTTTCAAGTTCTAAAGCCAATTCATCCGACACATACATGACCCCAAGATGCGGCCCAAAAGTTTTATAGGATGAAAACAGATATATGTCTGGGTTGAAATCATTTATTTGAGGTATTCCGTGAGGCGCGTAACTTACCCCGTCCACACAGGTGAAAGCTCCTACTTCTTTAGCAAAAGCACAAATTTCTTTAACAGGATTTACTTGGCCTATTATGTTAGAAACATGTGGGAACGCTATCATGCAAACAGCGCTATCAATTAGGTTTTTTAAATCGTCTAAATACAAACTACCGTTTGACCTAACTCCCCACTCTCTAATTTCAAACCCTTGACTTGCTAAATTCCGCCATACGCCGGTGTTAGACTCATGATCCTGGTTAGAGACTATGATGACATTTTTTTTTGTTTTGGATAAACGAAGTGCATTAGCTAGGACATAAGTATTTTGAGAAGTTGAAGGGCCCACATGAAGATTGTTTGTTGGGATTCTAAGTAGCTTTGCTAGCTTTACGATACTCTTATCCATCTCTTCACCAGCCTCAATAGACCCATTAAAGTGTCCGTAGGGCTGCACTTTTGTCGTCTCATAAAACTTTGTTAACTTGTCAACAACGAACTTGCACGGGAAACTCCCCCCAGCATTTTCAAAGAACGCCTTTTGGCAGAGAGGATTACCAGCATCGAACGCATAAAACTGCGATCTCACAAAATTTAGGTCTAAATCTTTCATTTCAAAAGGATTGTTTACTTGGATCCTTGACCTCTAGACGTTGCATTAACAAGACATGCCATATTGCCACTTGGATGCTTGTTCTCATGCATTAGCTGGTGCGCATGACCAATTTGCTCGAACTCATATGTCTCTGACAAGCAAGGGTCTACCTTTTTTTGTATAACCAACTCATTAACTGCGCTTGCCTCATCATCATTTGCAACATGTGATCCCTGCAATCGTTTTTGGTGCATCCAATGATACCTTAAATCAAGAGTTACATTATAGCCGGTTGTACCTGCACAAACGACGACCATACCACCAAGGGCGCATACAAACCCAGACGTAGGTAGAGTAGCCTCTCCTGGATGCTCAAACACAATTTTTGGGTTTGTTCTCTCTCCTAATATATCCCATATCGCTTTACCAAAGGCTCTGGCACCCGCCATCCAGTCATTGAAACTCGGGTCATCCGTATCGGGAAGTGGACCCCAATGGCTAAAATCATTTCTATTTATTACACCTACAGCTCCCTTATCCATACAAAACTGTCTTTTGCTTTCATCAGAGATTACAGCTATCGGCTTTCCACCTAAAGCAGAGACTATTTGTAATGCCATTGCACCAAGGCCACCTGCAGCTCCCCAAACAAGGACAACATCATCTTTTTCTACAGTATGAGGGGCCCAGCCCATAAGTTGCCTGTAAGCAGTTGACGCACAAAGCATATAACAGGCTGACTCTTCCCAAGTAAGATGACTTGGTTTTTTTAAAATCTGATGCGATTGGGCTTTAGCGAACTGACAATATGAACCATAGTTGGTTTCATAGCCCCACACCTTTGCTGAAGGAGCCAGCATTGGGTCCTTACCTGATAAAACCCAAGGGTCATTATCTTGCCAGGTACCTGAGTGTATCACTACTTCATCACCAACCTGAACATTTGAAACCTGGTCTCCTACTTTATAAACGATACCTGAGGCATCAGAGCCGCCTGCATGGAAGGTCTCAGGTTCGCCTTTCTTTTGACGCGTTGCTATAACATCTACAGGGTAGCCGAGAGCTGCCCAAACGTTATTGTAATTAATTCCTGTAGCCATAACATAAACCAAGACATCCTTAGCGCCAATCTCAGGCACATCAATAACCTCGCTTTTCCATGCATCGATTGGTTTACCAAATCTGTCCTGCCTAACCATAAACGCATGCATTTTTTGAGGAACCTCTCCAAGCGGTGGTTGGTCACCTAAATCATATAATTCTTTTACGCTCACATTACTCTCCATTAATTAAATTGAAAAAACTAGTGTGTTCCCCATTTTATTTTGCACAATTCTGCACTTCTACCTTCAAAATCCCATACACGACCGAATGCTCGAACGCGACCTTGTTCAGCCGTTGAAATAATCACCTCTGGACCCATCCAATAAGTCGAGTTTTGGAAAGTTACTGGCTTCCCTTTCTCCAAACCTTCAATGGGCTTTATTACTCCTTGAATTTTTTTCCCGACATTCACTATCCGTTTTTCACCCTCTGTTTTATACTCAACAGGAGATCTTTCACTTCCTAGGTAGGTTCCTGTCAAAATTGAAAAAAGTCCGGTAGTACCACCAACTTTTCCAGAAAATATTTTATCGAGAGCGTCGAAAGCCTCTTCTCCAGCAGTGTCATCTATAAAAGCTCCGATGGTCCAATTTCCTCTTGCCATTTTTCCTGGGATTTCCATCAGCATACCTACATTAAGTCCAGAAAGATCCACATCCCTAAAATGCCCATTGTCTATCCTCACTGCTAACCATGTTTGGCAGTAACCCTCAGTCGGAGGATGATCCCCAAGACTTACAGCACAAGGGCAAAAAACAGTACAATTACAATTAAGTGCGAGCTCACCGTTTATGGCCCAATCTATTTTCTCCGAACCCATATTTTATTCTCCTAAATATTCAAAACCAAACTAGCACGGTTCCCGTACCAATCAAGATTAAAGATAGTGGTTTTGAAATATATTTTCCGTAATCGGGTATTTTCTCCAACACCATGAAAAGAGTCATAACAACCATAAACAATAAATTCATAACTCCTCCAACGAAAGCAAGTGTCATGAGTGCCCAACAGCAGCCAAGACAATATAATCCAATCGACACGCCCATACTGAAAGATCCGAAATAACCGCTTTTCCAATTTTGAAGAAAAAAGGTAAAAGGTGTTTGGCATTTGCTGAGGCATGCTTCCTTGAATGAACTGAGTTGATATAAGCCAGCGATCACTAGAAAGGAGGAACTGAGTATCGAACTTACGAACGCTCCCTGCTCATTTAGCAGGTAAAGATTCCCAAGAAATACTTGTACAAGCGACATTGAAATGGAAAAAATTGTCCATACGATTGAAAAACCTGCGATAAACCACCAGAAACTATTTTCCTTTTTTCCACCGCTTTCTAATATATCTTCATATGTCTTTAGGGTTGGAATTATGGTCGGCGACATCATTGCAATGCTCATCAAGAGCCACATGAAAAAAACTCCAATTAAATTCAAATCTGAAACCGAACTACTACAAATCTCAACTACTATTTTCATAATATTTGCATTGGTTGGCAAAAAGCGCTCTAGAGCCATTACCACGATTACGATCCACGCCAGGAGTAAGACACAGTAGAAAACAATCCAATTGCTTATTCGGGTAAATGATTTTGACATTCTCATATTTTATGACTAAAGAAAAATCTCTTTCAGACGAAAAAGTAAAGACCTGTAGATTAAAATTTTAATTCCGTACTGACAGATTGCACGCAGGTTAAAATTTTTCAAGGGCTTTAGCGTTTTCCATATAAGATTTTTTTTCTAGCTGTTTTCATCAGCAACTGTTGTTATCGCTGTAAATCTCTTTTTCATATTATCCCCTTTGTGTTATTGGTAATTATTTCTAATGTTCTAAAAAAACTGCTATTCAACACTTTTAAATTGCCTCATAAAAATAAGATGATCAAAAAGCAAATTTCTATTTCAATACATTCATTATCTTGTGCAGTTGACGGCAAATTAGTGCTTGAGGATATTAATTTCAGTTTAACTTCTGGGCAATCAATTACTATCACCGGCCCAAACGGAGTTGGCAAGACGTTGCTCCTTCATGTAATTTTAGGTTTTAAATCCAGTTTCAAGGGTCACATATTAATAAATGAAGTTGACTTTTCTGAAGACCCTGACGATAGACAGGAACAGATTGGGTACTACGGGCACAGAGCATCTCTCCAAGCTGGTTTGACACCTTTGGAGATAATAAAGTACTGGAAGGCGTATTATAATTCAGATGCTGTTGCTATGGATTTGGTGAAATTCTGGGGGTTACCAAATAACACCGTCGAAAACTGTTCTGAAGGTCAGCGGAAAAGGATAGGATTAGCAAGGCTTTCAATGATGCAAAGAAATATTTGGTTGCTAGATGAACCGACTACCAATCTCGATTTAGAAGGCAAGGAAAAGTTTCTGGAATTGCATGCCTCACACCTTAAATCGGGAGGCTTATCAGTAATTACTACTCATGAACCTTCCCAATTTAATAAAAACAAAATGATTAATTTGGACAAACACAGGATTAATTAATTGTAATGCTAAACATTCTTAAATTAGAGTTTCTGATAGTGCTAAGGTCTGGCTCACACATTGGTTTAGCTTTTTCCTTCTTTCTATTCTTTATGCTTCTATTTGCTCTTTCATCATTAGGGAATAGTTCTTTCTTAAGCGGATTAGGCCTAACTGCGGTATGGTTGAGTCTTCTAATGTCAATCTTGCTTACTCTTAATAAAATCATACATGAAGATTTTAAAAGTGGGGTTTTGGAGTATCTGTTAATTTCTGATATCCCTATAGAAGTAACGCTTTTTTGTAAAACACTCGTTCACTGGGTTTCGGTAGTTATACCTCTTTTAATTGTCACACCACTAGTCTTAATCACATTTCAAATCAGCTCTGATAATGTTGCAAAAGTGGTCTTTATATTACTACTTGGTTCTCCTTCACTTAGCTTCATAGGCATGATGATCTCTTGCCTTACCTTAGCAAACCGCAGTAGTTTACTACTGACTACGATAACCATACCATTTTATTTTCCAACCCTTCTTTTAGGTATATTTTGTTGTGCTTCAACCAATAACAACTTAATTGCCTTTGAGTATTTGCTCCTTTATGCAAATACACTATTTACTATAGTAATCAGCCCCTATATATCGGCCTATGCGATCAAATTAAATTATTCTTAAAATGGAAAACAGTATGTCAAATAAGTTTTGGAAGTTTTCTAACCCCGTACTTTTCAAAAAGCTATCAGGCTTGATTTCGCCGTTAGCAGGTATAATAGCTATTTTAGCAATTATACCGGGCTTAGTTTGGGGAGTATTCTTTACAAACCCTGACTATAAGCAAATGGAGACAGTTAAAATAATATTCATACATGTTCCTGCCGCTTTCCTAGCGATTAATATATACCTGATGATGACTATTACGTCACTAATTTGGTTGGTTAGACGTCACTACGTAAGCGCATTAGCAGCAAAATCAGCCGCAATTATTGGTTTAACAATGACAATTGTGACTATAATAACCGGAAGCCTATGGGGTAGTAGTACCTGGGGCACTTATTGGGTTTGGGACCCTAGGTTAACCTCATTCGCAATCCTACTATGTTTTTATGTAGGATATATTCTTTTATGGCAGGCAATAGGATCCTTAGAAAAGGCAGCGAATATTACATCTTTATTTTGTATAATTGGATCTGTTTTCGCACTGCTTTCAAGGTACATTGTTTTTTTTATAGACCAAGGCCTACACCAAGGCCCAACTCTGTCACTGGACCAAGAGAAGAATATTGACAACAGCTATTATTTCCCCCTTATTTTAATGTTAATTGGGTTTTCTTCTCTTTTTATTTACCTTGTTCTTGTACGGACAACAACAGAGCTCAATAAATTTAAGCTCAAAGGTGTAGGATAGGTCAAATACAGATGTTAGAAATATTCGGCAAGTTTTCTTTTGTAATCATTGCATCTTATGCAAGCTCCATTTTCCTAATAACAGCTCTCGTAATACAAACCTTAATTTCGAAAGTAAAAACAGATAAGGAATTGAAAAAGAAAGAACCTGAAAATGAGTCGAATTAGTTTTAAAATAATTTTAGTGGTACCATTGTTTGTATTGATCTGCCTATCCTTATTTGTTTTTTACGGTTACGACATTGAGATTGTAGATGGAAAATTAAATATTAAATCTAATATTTCTCCACAAATAAAAAGCAATTTAATTGGGCAAAAAAAGCCTAACTTTTATTTAACTTCGCTCAAAGACTATGAGATCCCGCAAGAAAAGCATCTTGATATTGCAAATTTTAAACTAATAAATTTTTGGGCCAGTTGGTGTGCTCCTTGCAGAGCAGAACACAGCACACTAATGTCTATTCAACAGAACGGCTACCATATAATCGGTATTAATTATAAAGATGTTTCGTCAAAAGCTGAAGAGTTTCTAACAGAATTAGGCAACCCATATATAGCAATCGGTTCTGACGCATCGGGGAAAACAGCTATAGACTGGGGAGTGTACGGAATACCTGAAACTTTTCTTCTCGATAAAGATAACAAGATTTTGCTACGAATTGCAGGCCCCATAACGCGTACCATTTACGAGAATAAACTTAAAGAATACCTTGAGCCATAAAACTAATTTTCCTTATCAACAAGGTATTTTTGAAATAATCTGTATTGGAAAGCGAAGAAGATTAAACTTAAAATTGGCATCCCAAAAGTTTTGAAGTTTACCCATTGATCCTGGCCAAAGTATCTCCAAACCAACTCATTCAGAAAGGCAAGGCTAATAAAAAATATTATTATTCTCTTTGTTAGAAGCATCCATCCTCTATCTTCCATGGCTAGTGTTGAACCCATTAGACTTTGTAATAAGCTCCTATTTCTCAATAGACCAATGATCAAAATAATTGCAAAACTTAGATAAATGATTGTGGGCTTCATTTTTATAAATGTAGGATCTCTAAACCAAATGGTTAATGCACCAAAAAAAATAACTAAAAGCGCTGTAATGACAGACATTTTGGATATAGTTCGTAAAATCAGATAGCTTAAAAATGATGCTATCAATAGGACAGGTACAAAAACCTTAGTGGCAAAGATTATCTTTTCAACAGACAGTTCCTCACCCATCAGGTTATTCGAGTTGGGAAAGTAGTAATAAGCTAGAAAAAATGCTATCAACGGAACAAATTCTAAAATGCTCTTTGTAATTGAATTCTCTTCTTTTTTTTCCATGCTATTACTCTCTAAAATCTCCAATCAAAGCAGTTGCAAATTCTTCAGGATCGAAAGGTTGTAGATCATCCAATGTCTCGCCAACTCCAATCGCATGTATTGGCAACCTAAATCTATCGGCAACCGAAATGAGGATGCCTCCCTTCGCACTGCCATCAAGCTTAGTCATTATTATACCAGTAACATTAACCATCTGTTGAAAAACCTCTACTTGAGAAATAATATTTTGTCCAGTGGTTGCATCAAGGACTAAAATAATATTCTCAGGCGCATCATTTTTTACTTTTTTAATTACATTTACAACCTTTACCAACTCTTGCATGAGGTCTGTTTTATTTTGCAATCTGCCTGCTGTATCAATAAACAAAAGGTCCATCTTTTCATAAATTGCTTTTTCTACCGACTTATAGGCTAACGAAGCTGGGTCAGATCCCTGCTCAGCTTTAATAATTGGTACATCAACTCTCTCAGCCCAAACAGAAAGTTGCTCAATTGCGGCGGCTCTGAAAGTATCACCCGCTCCGATCATTACTGATTTACCCGCCATCTTGAACTGTGAGGCGAGCTTACCAATTGTCGTTGTTTTTCCAGAGCCATTAACGCCTACGACTAAAACTATTTGTGGTGTTGATTTGTATATAGGAATTGGTTTAGCTATCGGTTCCAAAATCATAGTTATCTCTTCTATGAGATACTTTTTGAGTTGCATCACTTCTATTTTTTTTCCGAATGCTCTAGAGGAAATTTTTTCTGAAATCTTTAAAGCTGTTTTACTACCCACATCCGATGAAATTAAAATATCTTCAAGTCTTTCTAAAAACTCATCGTTAAATAGGACTTTTCTTACGTCTGGCTTGCTTCTCAATAAATCCAGAGCTTTTTTTACTACTGATTTAGCTTTTGGTTCTTTTTGAATATCTTTATCGGGATTCGATTTTTCATTGATATCTTCTACTTGTAAAATCCCACTTTTTTCTGACCTACTTATTTCCTTAGACTTTATTTCATTTTTCGCTAATTTTTCTTCAAGAGCTTTCTTCTCAAGGTCTTCCTCAACTTCATTTTCTGAGACCTCGCTAACAGCCTCGTCTAGATTTTTTGTAAATTTTGAACTGGAATTAAATAATTTATTTGTGAGCTTTTTGAAAAATCCTGTTACCATTTGTTAAAACCAACTTTCTACTTATCCGTTCTCACATTTATCTTACCATCTGACCATTCAATTGTAAGGGCACTTTTGCCCTTTGATTGATATTTAGAGCTAACGATTTTTTCATTTTCATCTCGTATTACAGAATATCCCCTCGATAAAACTTTTTTATAACTCACACTTTCCAACAATCTGGATACAGATAATAAATCTTCTGACTTTTTACCAAAAGTATTCGAAAGATGCTTGAAAGCATCCTTATCTAATAACGCTACTTGCTTTTTTGTATCAGATACAAAATAGAAAATTTGCTTGAGCTTCAAGGAAAGATCCTTGTCTAATAATTTAACCTTATTAGACATCGTGGAGAATGTCTCTTTAATGATATTATCGAGTTTCAGTACATTCATCGTAAGTGATTTCTTCATATCATTCAGGTTCTGGTATGGGCTCTTTAACTTTGCGGCGAATTGATTTAGCAAAGACATTTTTAAAAATGTTCTCTTCTCTACATTATTTTTTAAACTAGCTGATAGATGATTTAGTTCCCTTAAGATCTCGGTTCGATTTGGTAGGGCAATTTCTGCTGCTGCTGTTGGAGTTGGGGCTCTTACATCTGCAACAAGATCTATTAATGTTGTATCGGTTTCATGCCCAATGGCTGAAATTATGGGGATTCTTGCTTCTGATACTGCTCTGACAAGATCTTCATCATTGAATTGCCATAAATCTTCAAACGAGCCGCCTCCCCTGGCAATGATTAATAGATCTGGTCTGAGCCCTTTACTTTGCACTTTTTGTTGATGGAAAAAATGGATCCCCTCTATTACATCTTTAGCACAGTTATCTCCTTGAACAGTAACCGGGAAAACAATGACTTTTACATGAAATCTTGCTGCAACTCTATTTAAAATGTCTTTTATGACTGCTCCAGAAATTGACGTTATAACCCCCACACTAAGTGGATATTTTGGTAGCTTTAATTTTTTCTCTATACTAAACAGACCTTCACTCGCAAGTTTTTCTCTTCGTTTGTTTAGCATTGCAATAAGAGCACCGATTCCCGATGCTTGTATATCTTCTACTATTATTTGATATTTACTATGTCCAGAAAAAGACGATAACCGCCCTACTAGAACCACTTCGTTACCTTCCTCGATGAGATCTCTCTCAATAATTCTAGTGCCACGCCATACTACGCTAGCTAATACTGATTTTTCATCTTTAAGATCAAAGTATATGTGACCAGAAGCTGGTCTGCTAACTCTGCCCAGTTCACCTTTTACCCTCACATACTCAAATTCTGTTTCTAATGTTTTTTTTATTGATTGAGATAAGGTAGTAACAGTAAATTCTGGTATATTTTCTTTTGCCATGACCTTCTAATAGTAGCTGATTTTTTATTTCTTTATTTAATTAACCCTATGAGTATCATGATCGAAAGGAATTGGAAAGAACATGAGAATTTTGATTATCGGAAACGGGGCACGGGAGCACGCATTGACTTGGGCCATATCTCAAAATCCAAGATGCACTGAAATTTATTGTAGTCCAGGAAATGCTGGAACCTCGATGCTGGCAACCAACGTGGAAATCGATATTACATCGAATAGCAAGATTATAGAAATGTGCAAGGAGTATTCTATTGATATTGTAGTAGTTGGACCTGAAAAGCAATTTGAGCAAGGCTTAACAAATGCTCTTAGAGAAAAAAAAGTTTTAGTATTTGGTCCAAGTATGGAGGCTTCACAATTGGAAACATCGAAATCTTTTACAAAAACTATGTGCAAATACAAAAATATTCCTACTGCAAATTATAAAATTTTTTCGAAAAGTGATGACGCAATAGAATTTTTAAAAGTACAACCAAAGCCGTACGTTATTAAGGCAGACGGTCTAGCTGCGGGTAAGGGGGTTTTAGTTTCTAGTGATTTGCAAGAAAGCACTCAATTTATTAATTGGATCTTTGATGGAAAAATTGGAACCAGAAAAAATAAGGTTATAATTGAAGAGTATCTTGCAGGGCAAGAAATGAGTGTCTTTTTTGCCATTGATAAAAATACAATTAAATACATCGGAAGCGCGCAAGACTATAAAAGAGCCTTTGATAATGATTGTGGCCCTAACACTGGTGGAATGGGTGCCTTTTCGCCATCTCCTTTATTAACAGAAACGAATTTAGATAAGATCATTCGCAAAATAGTTAAGCCAACCATAGAATACATGAAAGAAATTGGTAGTGAGTTTTCGGGGATACTTTATGCTGGGCTGATTTTCATTAACAGAGAACCAAAGCTTATCGAATACAATGTCCGATTTGGTGATCCTGAATGTCAAGCGCTCTGTATTCGATTAGGTGCCCAGATACTAGATATATATTTCAACGGTGCAAAAAATGAATTATCTAACTTATCAATTAATGAGGCTAATGATAGCGCAATAACTGTAATTGTTGCAGAAAAAGGCTATCCCGACAATCCAAAGAGTGGTTGTGAACTAAACGATATAGTGGACACAAAATATGATAGTGAATTAA
>QOQE01000024.1 GCA_003331935.1 Alphaproteobacteria bacterium
AGTTGAAGGATTAGTGCTTCTTAATTCCCCTAATAGGCTGTTGGATAACGAAAGGAGTGAAATTTTAGAAAGAGCAAAATTATTGAGAGAAAAGGGCCCAGAATATACGACAAATGCAGCAATAGAAAGATGGTTTAGCAATGAATTTCAGCAAAATAATCCTCATATTATTCAGCTGGTACGCAACTGGGTTAATGGTAATAGAAAAGAAGTTTATTCCAAAATTTATCCCATACTTTATTATGGATCTGTCGATCTTAAATTAGTAAATGAAAAAAAACCGAGCCTTATAATTACTTGCGATCAAGATTTTTCTAATGGCCCTGATGCAGCAAAAGAAATCGCAAAAAATTTCACTAATAGCAATGTTTGCATTCTTAAGAATTTAAGACATATGGCATTAGTTGAAGATTATAAAAAGGTTTTTTCAAAGATGGATTCATTCATTGCTACCCTAGGTAGACATTAATATTTTTTGGTTATGTAGAGATTTTAGTATAAAGATAAACTAGAACCTTTATTTTTGAATTTGTTTTGGAGTAGGAATTTAGATGCTGCAAGAATTAAGAAAGATTGTCACGTTTGATGAGGATATATATCGAGAAGGTGGAAAAGAAGCCGATCCTATTCTTCGTATAGTTGGTGTCGCTGCAGTTTTAACAAATCCTTGGAAAGGAAAAGGATTTGTGAAAGACTTGCAACCAGAAATTAAAAGAATAGCTCCGGTAATGGGCAAGGCGCTTACAGACCGGTTGATATCTTTGATAGGAAGTGGTGAAAAAATTGAAGCGTATGGTAAGGCAGCGATAGCTGGTACAAATTGTGAAATAGAGCATGCCTCAGCAATCATTCATACTCTGCAATTTGGAAACTTTTACAGAGAAGCAGTCGGGGCAAAAAGCTATCTAGGGTTTACAAACACGAGAGGGCCAGCAAATACTCAAATTCAAATACCGCTTATGGACAAGCATGATACTGGTAGGCGGTCGCATTATTTAACTGTCCAATTTTCTATTTACGATGCTCCTGCCGTAGATGAAATAGTATGTGCGCTTGGAGCTGCAACAAGTGGAAGACCTCATCATAGAATAGGCGATCGCTATTCTGATTTAAAGGCTTTAGGAAAATCTGTTGAAAATCCGGCGGGCATTTAACTGAAAAGGTAAAATTTATGAAACTAAATAAATTCTATATCAATGGTGAATGGGTTTCACCCAGTAAAGACGAAAAGATTGATATTGTTAACCCGTCGGATGAAGTTGTTATCGGGACGCTAAATGTTGGTTCTAAGGCAGACATTGATAAGGCCGTAGAGGCCGCAAAATCTGCCTTCTCAAACTATGCGCAGACAAGTGTAGCTGAGCGTTTAGACTTGTTAAAAGAGATACTAAATCAGTTTGAAAAACGTTTTGGAGACTTTGTAGAGGCTATAACAACTGAAATGGGGGCACCTGTTAAGCTCTCGCGTGCCGCGCAAGCGGCAGTTGGAATGAACCATCTCAAAACCGCAATCAGAGTTTTAGCAGAGCATAAATTTGAATACCCTTTTAATGGCTATATTGTTAGGCATGAACCAATTGGTGTTTGTGGCCTTATTACACCTTGGAATTGGCCAATAAATCAAACCATATCAAAACTTGGGCCATGTCTTGCTTCAGGGTGTACAGCAGTTCTAAAGCCAAGCGAAATATCTCCTTTATCAGCAAACATTATTGCTGAGATTATGGATGCTGCAAAAGTTCCAAAAGGAGTTTTCAATATGGTGCATGGTTTAGGTCCCATAGTAGGAGAAGCTTTGTCAAATCATAAAGATGTAGATATGATGTCGTTCACTGGATCGACTAGGGGAGGAGTGGCTGTAGCTCAAGCTGCTGCAAAAACGGTAAAGAGAGTAAGCCAGGAGCTGGGAGGAAAGTCACCAAACATAATTTTTGATGATGAAAAGTTTGAGCAATCGGTAACGATTGGTGTGCAAAAAATTATGGAAAATACCGGGCAGTCTTGTAATGCCCCAACCCGAATGATAGTGCCAAAAACCCGTCAAGGTGAAGCATTAGAAATTGCCAAAAATGTTACTGAGAAGTTAATAACTGGTGACCCTACTAAAGAGGAAACTGATATTGGTCCTTTAGTAAGCCAAACGCAATTCGATAAGGTGCAAAGGTTAATTGATTCCGGTATTAAGTCTGGCGCTCAATTGGTAACCGGGGGATTAGGGAAGCCGATTGGTGTTAATGCAGGTTATTTTGTAAAACCTACTGTTTTTGGAGATGTAGACAACTCTATGGATATCGCGCAAGAAGAAATATTTGGACCAGTTTTGTCGGTGATACCATACGATGACATGGACCATGCAGTTCAGATTGCTAATGATACAAGCTATGGCCTTTCCGCTTATGTATGTGGTAGTGACCCAGAAAAATTAAAAAGTGTTGCCAGACAGATAAGGGCAGGGCAAATCCATGTTAATTACGGTAGTGGGGGAACGAATGCTCCATTTGGTGGATTTAAGCAATCTGGCAATGGACGGGAAAAGGCTGAATGGGGTTTAGAAGAATTTTTAGAGACTAAAGCAATAATGGAATAGAGTAATTAAGTGGGGGGATAAGATTTGTCTACTGAATTGGATGCGGGCAATATTTTTACGGTAGATTGTTTGCAGTATGCTAATTGGTCGAAGGAAATATTTGAGCAGATGCGAAAAGGCGGAGTTGACTGTGTTCACGTTACAATCGCCTATCACGAAAACTTTCGGGAGACTATTTTAAACCTTGAGAAGTGGAATGATTATTTTAATTCGCATTCTGAATATATTGTACATGCGGGTAGTTATGATGAAATATTAATTGCAAAGAAAAATGAAAAGACCGCAATAATTTTTGGTTTTCAGAACCCATCTCCGATAGAAGACGATATTGCTTTGTTAGAAGTTTGGCAAAAGCTCGGCATCCGTTTTATGCAACTATCATACAACAATCAATCGCTTCTGGCTACGGGCTGCTACGAAGAGGATGATCCAGGTATAACTCGAATGGGGAAAGAAGTTATTAGAGAAATGAATAGGCTTGGAATTGTTGTGGATATGAGCCATTCCTCTGATCGATCTACATTGGAAGCGATCGATCATTCATCACGACCTATTGCAATAACCCACGCTAATCCTGCTTTTTGGCACTCTGCCCTCAGAAACAAGTCCAATGACGTTCTGGAACGTTTGTTTGCAAGTAATGGTATGTTAGGATTTTCCTTGTATCCCCATCATTTGAATAATGGGAGCAATTGCACTGTCACAGATTTCTGTGAAATGATTGCAAGAACTGCTGAAAGGTTTGGGTCAAAAAACATTGGAATAGGTAGTGATCTTTGTCAGAACCAACCAGATAGTGTCGTTGAGTGGATGAGAAATGGAAGATGGACAAAAACTAAAGATTTTGGAGAAGGGACTTCTTCAAATCCTGGGTTTCCTTCTCAGCCTAATTGGTTTAAATCGAATATGGATTTCAGTAATATTAAAGATGGATTAAAGCATATTGGATTTGATAATACAGAAATTAATTCTATTATGGGACTTAATTGGATGAATTTCTTCAAAAATTCTTTTGTGAGAGAGAAATAGTTTGGCAGTAGAGAAAAAATTTGAGCAATGTGGCCCTGAGTTGAATGTGAGGGAACCATCAGAAGTGATGAAATTAGAAAGAATGGGTTCTTTCCATCCTTCGAGACTTTCTTTTGCAAGAATATTGATCCGAAAAATGATCGAGCATAGGACTAAAATTAATTGTTCGCGATGGGAAATAGATGAAAAAGGTTTTGGCAATGCAGTCTATCAACTGTCCTTGCTTGGTAAGGAATTGGCACTTGTCGCATTTTCTAATCACATAGATCCTTCTCAACGAACCGATAGAGTTATTGCATCATCTTGGGATACCTCGTTCGCTTTGTTTGATGGGGTACCTTCGATTTCTGACATTAAGAGGCTTGAAACACAACTACCTCTTCAAGAGGCAGGTCGTTACAAAGCAACTGAGTTAGTTCTTAGCAGGGCTAATAAATCTGTCAGAATGTTTGAACTTGTTGCGCAATCATTAAGCGAAGGCAAACAACCTCCTCGTAAGCTCATTAATGATGTTGGATATTTAATGCGTACCACTGCAGTTTATGGGAATGGAAAATTTGGTATTGACGATAGAAAAAACCATTGTGAGCTTTCTGATTTTTCTGTCCCGTTTCAACTTGAGATGTTGACAGTCTATTTAATTAGAAATTTCTCGCTAGATCTTGTCAATCATGTTGCAAAAGCCCGTAATCCTAAAAAATTTGTACGCCTTTCTGAAAAGATTCAAAGGTACCTTGGAATTGGAAATGCAACTGGTCTAGGAATGGCACCTTTTTTAGTTAAACATCCGGTTTTATTAAATAATTGGTTTCAGGTCCGAGAAGCCGCATTGTCGAGAATGCTTAGTGTAGCTAACTTATCCGAAGGAAAGGCTAAAAAACTAGTTGAACTAATAGCAAGAGTAAAAAGTTTTATAAACTCTTGGGACACTGACGACAATAGACAGAAACAAAGAATTCAGATTTTGAAAACAGAATGGGAATCGTTTTCAGAAAAAATAGATTTTAATTATCTATTGAAAATCAATGCTTTAAAAGATATTTTTAATAATTCTAAAAAGTATTCAACAGAATGCCAGGAGCTTGTCGTATCGTTACTACTTGAGGTTGGAGGTGATCTTATTGATGGACTTGATCTTTGCTTAGAGAGCACAAAACTACCTATGCTCTATCCGAAGATGAAAGTGCATGAGTTGGTTGATTTAATTAAAAGAAACTTTTCATGGGCTTTAAAAATCAATTTTTCTTTGAAAGAAAATGAAGCAAGATTCTGGTATGTTTCGGAAGAAAAATTAGAACCAAGATTAGGAAGCAGATTTGAAGAAGAAGGACAGGAGTTAGAAAGACCTTTAGATATTGCCAGGAGGGTATGTTTTCTGAACTCTGATCTAGAAAACGTAGATAAAGACATGATTGTTGCGGAATTTCTTATGAATTACCCGACTCATCGGTATGTAATTCGTAGGATACAAACAAATGCTTGGGCGCCATACTCCGAAATTCAAGAAAACTTAATCGATGAAGCTTGCAAGCCAATTGATATGCTTCGGTGTAAACTGTCATTTTTTGGAGCATCTAAATTTGACCCGAAATCTGATAGATGGGTTAGGGTGAATTTGTTTCAAGGGGCTCCACTGAAAAGCGAGCTCAATGATCCTAAAAATGATGATTGGTGGATGCCCATACTAGACTATTCCTGATGGATCTATCTTTTTCTGAACTCAAAGATTTAGTATTTAATGCAAGTTTGGGTAGCAATCTGCCGACAGGTATTGGCGAAGATTTATCATTAGCTGTTACCTTTCTTGAGTCGCGGTCTTTGCCAGGTGGAGAAGAGTTTTTAAATTCTCTAAAATGTGAGCGTCACCCTTCTTTGCCGCCCCAAAAAAAAGGCTCGCGTCTAATTTTTTGTAATTCAAGAGCTATTTTTGAAGGCGTTACGGCAATCGATTTTTTAGTTTCAGAAGTTTGTGAAAGTGTGATTTTAAAAAATATTGACTCACAGATGCTTTTGCTTGGATTGGCGTCTAATTACCGTGAATTTAGTTTTAGTTTCTATAAAAATAAAGAGGTATATGCTAACATTGTCAAAAATGAACTTGTTTTTAAATGCAAAAACTACAAATGCAGCAATGATATTGAAATTTATTTAAACGATAGTCAGTTAGATAACCCATTAGCCAAGTGTACAAGAATGTTTTTAGACAATAATGTATTTAAGGAGCTTAACAGCCTGGCATCTAACATGCTAGTACCCGAAAGCGAACTATCTCGCGCAACTGGGGCAGGAGCTGGGAATATAGATAATGATTGAATATCTCAGTTAAAATTACCTAAGCCTTGTAATAATGGGGCAAAATTTTGAAGTATGTCTGGAAGCGACCTTATATCTTCAATTACCCCATCCTTTGCTGATTGTATTGCTGAAAACAAATCATTTCTATCCTGTGATATTTCATTTATTGAGAGGCTATTAGATCCATCATAATCAATATTTGCCATTAAACTATTAGTGATGAGTGGTAAAAAGGGTACAATTGCAAAATATACTCCAAAAGTAGTGGCCTTATCGAAGTCATCATTAGTATTTTGTCCTAAAAGAACGGAAACTAAGCTTAGAGAACGTAAGCCTCTATTAAGTTCAGCTCGGTGCAGTCTTTTGTCTTTGTTAACGTCTAAAAATTTGAATAAATCCTGAAGGCATTTGTCTTGTTCGGGGTTTCTGCAAGACTGTACCACTGAGCTATTCAGTAAGCTTAGTAATTCCCCATATTTGCTTTCTATCAAGGGGTCATTGCTTTCGCATTTGTAGTATATAGTATCTTGTGTTTGTTGGTTTTTAAGAAAACTATAGTCGGACCCATCCCAGTTCTCTGGAGGATATCTTTCTACTAGTTGACCTTTATCTATCTGATAAAAATAGTTAAATTGTGACTTATTGGCACTTGTTTGGAAAGCTGTCCAATTCTCTATATTTTTTGGAAATACAAAGTTAAATTCAACTTGAGTATCATCTTCGTAGATATAACCGTTGGTCCCAACAAAAAGAGCGTATTGCTCTATTGAAAACTTACAAGACTTACCGGACCAATACCCTTGGTACTTTAAAGGAATTTGATCAGCGAAAGCGATGCTGTTTACTGCGAAAAAAGAGAAAAAAGCTAGTGCAATAAGTTTCATGTACTCCTCCTTTTTTATCCAAAAGTTGGACTAATGTGGCAACAGATTTTATTCTATATTATATAATGAACAAGAGATAAAAAATTTTTTAGAGTGAGGGCTTTCACATGGCGCTAGAACACGATAATTCGATGATGGAAAACTTATACTGGTGGGGAATACCCACGCTTTTTAGATGTCCCTACGATAAAGCTTTGGGAAGCGATATTGCATTAGTAGGCGTTCCTCATTCAACAGGAAATGGGACAACGGAAAGAGACCAACATCTGGGCCCCAGAGCACTGAGGAATATATCAGCAATTGGTCGACGAGCACATTTAGATTTTGGAATAAATCCTTGGGACATTGCAAAAGTTGTGGATGCAGGTGACGTACCTTTCCCGAAGGCGAACGATAATGAGGATTGTATTGCGCAAATAACTAATTTTTTCAATGTAATAGATGCCGCTAACTCGAAACCTATCTCTATTGGGGGAGATCATTCTATAACTGGTGGTATTATTCAAGCTCTTGGAAAAGGCAATCTATCTGATGGAAAGCCGATAAGTTTACTGCATTTAGATGCACACACCGATGTTTTTACAAAAGTTGATCATTTTTTAGGCGCAAAGAAATCAGCGGCTCATTGGGGCGCTTATCTTGCTGATCAAGGTAATATTGACCCGAAAGCATCCATGCAGATTGGCCTAAGAGGGCATCCCCGTACTTTAGACTGGCTGGAACCAAGTTATGAATATGGATATAACGTAGTTACTATGAAAGAGTTCAGAAAGAGAGGTCTTGAAGACATTATCTCTCAAGCGAAGCAAGTATTAAATGGTAGGCCCGTATACATTACTTTCGATCTTGACTGTCTTGACCCTACAATCGCTCCGGCAGTGGCAAATTTGGAAGGAAGCTCGAGAGGTTTCGATATAGATGAAGCAATAAGCTTAATTAGATTAACGCGAGGTATGAATGTTATTGGAGGAGATATTGTGTGTATGATGCCTACAAAAGATAGTCCTAATAATATAACTGCGCACACAGCTATGGCTATTATGTTTGAGATGATATGCGTAATGGCTGAAAACAAAAAAAATTCCTTAAATTAAGCATTTTTTGTTTTTCTCCAAATATCGACTAATTATAAAGAGGATTTTTAAGGAGGCCTTAATGTCATATCGATTTTTAACGTTTGTAGCATACATTTTTTCTTTTCTCGTTCTGGCGGCTGCCGGGGGCTTGCCCACTTCAAACTCTAGTGGGTCATCCACTACTGGTAGCTCAGGCGGTGGCACTAGCGCCATAGTCAACCCCTTAAATGCGCTTGAACTAAAAAATGGGCTAAACTTGGTGCAATCACTCGTTTATGGGAAAAAGTATAAAAAGGCTGAAAAGAGATTAATTTCTTTAGAAGCTAAATTTCCACAGAACGCAGATATTCAAAATTATCTCGGCTTTGTAAGCCGTAAAATGGATCAATTAGGAAAAAGTGATGCGTACTACAAAAAAGCACTGCAAATTAACCCTATGCACAAGGGAGCTTTAGAGTACCAAGGGGAGTTATTTCTTCAGTACAAAAATGTAGAAAAGGCTAAAGCTAATCTGAAGTTGCTCGAACGGATTTGCGGTGTAAACTGTGAGGAGTATAAGGAATTAAAGAAGGCTATTGAAAGCTTTAAGTAAGATAGAGTGAAGCATATCTTTTAAGATACTTCATTATTAAAAACTTGAAACGTCATTATTGAGGTTATTATGTGTGGAATAGTTGGTCTCTTTTCTAAGAAAGAAGTTATTTCTTCTAATCTGGGTTTGCATCTATCAAAAATGTTAGAAAGTATGAGTGATAGGGGTCCCGATAGTGCGGGCTTGGCTATTTATGGAAAACCAACCGCAAGGAAGACTAAAATAATGGTTCAGTCTCAAGCCCCTGAGACTGATTTTAAAAGGTTAAAAAAGTTTTTATTATCTAAAAAATCATTACCCTTTGATTTAAAAATTCATTCTACACATGCGGTTATTAAACTAGACATTAAGAATAAAGATCTGGTCACTGGTTTTATTAAAAATACTTTTCCAAACTTAAGAATATTAAGTGTAGGCAAAAAAATGGAAATCTATAAAGAGGTGGGTAAACCGGTTGAAGTCGTAAAAAGGTTTAGCATTCATAAAATGCAAGGTTCTCATGGTATTGGGCATACCCGAATGGCAACCGAGTCCGCTGTAACGACTCTTGGTGCGCATCCTTTCTCAACAGGCGAAGATCAATGTCTTGTTCATAATGGATCCTTATCAAATCATAATTCTCTTCGGAGGGAATTAATTAGAAAAGATATGATTTTTGAAACTGAAAATGACTCTGAAGTTGCAGCAAGTTTCATTACCGACAAAATGAAATGTGGGCAATCACTTAAAGAGGCGCTAGAAAGTGCTCTTATTGAACTCGATGGTTTCTTTACTTTCGTTGTTGGTACAGAAAATGGTTTTGGAGTTTTAAGGGATCCTATTGCTTGCAAGCCTGCAGTACTTGCGGAAACGTCTGATTATGTAGCTTTTGGCTCAGAGTATAGAGCCTTAACTTCATTACCAAACATCGAAAAGGCAAGGGTTTGGGAACCAGAGCCAGCAACCGTTTATTTTTGGGGACATTAAAGATGCATACCCTCGATTTTAAAAAATTGTCTCTGAGAGAGATAAACAAGACTTTGCAAGGTTCTGATAACAATAGCTCTTTCACAATTAAAAATCCAAAAGGGAGCCATGCTTTAGCTGCTGGCATTAATAAAAAAATAGATGTGAAAGTTCTTGGTAGTGTTGGGTATTACTGTGCAGGCATGAATAAAAAATCAAGTATTAAAATTGAAGGATCGGCTGGCCCAGGATTAGGTGAAAATATGATGTCAGGAAATATCCATGTTACGGGTGATGTAAGCCAGTATGCCGGTGCGTCGGGGCATGGAGGAAATATTCTTGTAGAAGGAAATGCTTCTTCAAGATGTGGAATTTCTATGAAGGGCATTGACATTGTTATAAAGGGAAATGTCGGCCATATGTCGGCTTTCATGGCACAGAAAGGAACTTTAGTCATTTTTGGTGACGCTGGACACGCGTTGGGAGATAGCATATACGAAGCCAATATATATATTGCCGGCAAAGTCTCCTCGCTTGGTGCAGATTGCGTTGAGAAAAAAATGACAAAAAAGCATATTATTAATTTAAAAAATATTTTATCGAATGCTAACCTTACTGATGATAATTTAGGACGTTTTAAAAGATTTGGATCTTCTCGATCCCTTTATAATTTTAAAGTCGATAATGCCAAAATTTAGTAGGAAAATTACGTGAAAAAAAAATCAGTTACCCATCCAAGAACTTCATATACTTTTGATGCATATACCAATTCTGAAATTAGAAGAGCAGCTGAGACCGGAATATATGACATAAGGGGAGGAGGTTCCAAAAGAAATTTGCCAAACTTCGATGATCTTTTATTTCTGGGAGCTTCAATTTCTAGGTATCCTCTTGAGGGTTACAGGGAGTCTTGCAATACGAAAGTGACCTTAGGTGATAGATTTAGTTCTAATCCTCTTAACCTTGAAATCCCTATTACGATAGCAGGAATGAGTTTTGGAGCTCTCTCTGCTCAAGCAAAAGAGGCTTTAGGAAGAGGTGCTAGTTCTGTTGGAACGTCAACAACAACCGGCGACGGAGGAATGACAAAAGAGGAAAGAGGGCATTCAAAGCAATTAGTCTATCAACTTCTTCCATCAAGATATGGTATGAACCCAGATGATCTAAGAAAGGCAGATGCTATAGAAATTGTTGTAGGTCAGGGAGCAAAGCCTGGAGGTGGTGGAATGCTTCTTGGTCAAAAAATAAATGACAGGGTCGCCGAAATGCGAACCCTTCCAAAAGGAATTGATCAAAGGTCACCATGCAGACATCCTGACTGGACAGGTCCCGATGATATGGAAATTAAAATACTTGAGTTAAGAGAAATCACTGGTTGGCGGGTACCCATATTTGTAAAAGTTGCTGGATCTAGACCTTATTATGACGTTGCCTTGGCTGCCAAGTCTGGGGCTGACGTGGTAGTGGTTGATGGTATGCAAGGGGGTACAGCTGCAACTCAAGAGGTTTTCATAGAAAATGTTGGGATACCAACACTGGCTTGCGTAAGGCCAGCTGTCAAGGCGCTGCAGGAACTGGGTTTGCATAGAAAAGTCCAACTTATTATTTCGGGTGGAATTAGAAATGGGGCTGATGTCGCAAAAGCGCTCGCTTTGGGAGCAGACGCAGTATCAATTGGATCGGCTGCATTGATTGCACTCGGTGATAATGATCCAAGGTATCAGAAAGATTATGAAAAACTAGGTACAACTGCAGGTGCGTTCGATGATTGGCATGAAGGGCTTGATCCAGCTGGAATAACTACTCAAGACAAAAAACTTTCGAAACGTTTAGATCCAAAGCTTGGAGGGAGACGATTAGCTAATTACCTAAATGTTATGACAATGGAAGCCCAAACTATTGCAAGAGCTTGTGGTAAAAATGACCTTAGAAACCTGGAGCCAGAAGATCTGTGCGCTCTAACTGTAGAGTCAGCAGCAATGGCTGGAGTGCCATTAGCTGGAACCAACTGGATCCCTGGCGCATAGTTATTCTAAAAAGCTTTCTCTAATTTGCTCTAAAGTCTCTACCTCACAAATTGGTTTATCCCATCTAATTCTTTTAAATCTGGGAAATCTTAACGCTACCCCAGATTTATGCCTTTTGCTTAGTGATATGGCATCAAAAGCAATCTCTACGACTAGTGTTTTTTCAACCTCTCTAACTGGCCCAAATCGCTTTATAGTTTTTGTTCTAACAAACTTATCTAATCTATTTAATTCTTCATCGGTGAAGCCAGAGTAAGCCTTGCCTATGGGAACGAGTTCTTCATCTTTATTAAATACACCAAAAGTATAATCGGAGTAAAAAGAACTTCGCTTTCCATGTCCTCTCTGTGCATACATTATTATTGCATCAACTAGTTTTGGGTTCCTTTTCCATTTAAACCATTTTCCTCGCGGTCTTCCCGAAATATAGGGGCTTGAAGTTAATTTAATCATTACTCCTTCATGTATTTGATTATCAGAAATATCTCTTATTTCGTTTAACTCTTCCCAGTTTCTAAACTTGATTGTTTCAGATAAAAATAAAGGGGACCTGTTTTTGTTAAAATAGGAATTGAGAATTTTTTTTCTCTCATTTAGTGGGTTGTCTCTTAAATCAAGGCCATTAAAAAACAGAACATCATAAACTTTAACAAAACTAGGATTTGTTTTTATGAACTTTTCTGTAGGAGATTTTTTGTTCAATCTCTGCTGGAGATCATTAAAAGTTTTAGGTTCATTATCAATTCCAGCAAGTAATTCTCCGTCTAAAACAAAATTACCTTTTATTGCTTTGCTAATTTCTGGAAAAGAGTTCGTAACATCATCCCCAGTTCTTGAATAAAGGCGACATCCCTCACTATAGCTCACGATTTGAATTCTAATTCCATCCCATTTATATTCGGCGATGAAGTCTTTTGGGTTAGCCGTTGTTAAATCTTTTTCTAAAACTAGTGGATGAGCAAGCATCATAGGATGGAAAATATCATAGAAAGAAATCTTTGGTTTTTGATCCCTTTTCTCAAGCCATGCAAATAAATTGATGTACGGTAAAGCTAAGCCATGCCAAATTTTTTCGATTTCGTTGAGATCCACATTGCCGTATATAGACAGAGCTTTCTTTACAAGCCTGCTTGATACCCCAATACGCAAGCCTCCTGTAAACAACTTTATAAAAGCCCATCTCTGATCAGCATCACTACTATCTAGAATGTCGATAATATTTCTCTTAAGGTCCTCACCTTTAACTTTTGCTAGACTGTCTAACAGAATGGAAAGACTTGGTATGTCGCCATCGTTTTTTTTATCCCATAATAAGGATACAGTTTCCGCTAAATCACCTACATAGTCATAAGATAGAGCAAATAAGTACTCGTCTTGCTTTTCTCTGACTAATTCTTTAAAAAACGCAGCTTTTATATTTTTAACCTTTAGCGAACCAGTAAGTGCCGCCAAAGCATACCCACGGTCAGGATCAGGTGTTGAGCTAAAATATTCTACTAATAATGATATCTTTCTATTTCTTGAGCTGGTCAAAATTAAATTAGTAAGTAAATTCGAAAAAGCTTTCATTATAGTTCGCTTGTTTCATCCCTATGTTGTAGAGAAAGCGGCTCTGCTTTTATGCCCTTTGTTTTGCACCAATATTGCAGAGCGTCCTCTCTTCCATGTGTTATCCAAACTTTTTCGGCACCAGTCTGGATTATCGTATTGGTAAGCTCGTTCCAATCTGAATGATCAGATATAACGAGAGGAATTTCAATTTGGCTTTGCTTTGCACGCTGTTTTACTTGCATCCAGCCTGAAGCATAACATCTAGTAATGTTTTCAAAGCGCCGTGACCATCTATCCTTTAGTGCTGAGGGAGGTGCAACAACAACTTTCCCTTTAAAGTCTCTTTTGTTCTCTATTGTTGCCTTTCTAAGCGTTCCGAGTTTAATTCCCTTGTTATTATAAAAGTCACAAAGCTTATCCATTGATCCATGAACAAAAATATCATCTGAAAAACCTGCTTCTCTAAGAAGCCAAATAATCCTTTGTGCTTTCCCAAGTGAATAAGCGCCTATTAAAAATGTATTCTCTTTATTCTTAGAAATATTGTCTAATAACCGCCCAATTTCTATTTCTGGATTATTGAATTTGAATATGGGCAAACCAAAAGTAGCCTCTGTTATCAGTAGATCACAAGGAACGATCTCAAACGGATCTAAATGTCGATCCGTTGTTGTTTTATAGTCCCCGGTGACTACAACTCTTTGTTTTGAAGTTTCTAGTAGAACTTGCGCGCTTCCCAGTATATGTGCTGCAGGGAACAAAGTTACCTTTATCTTTCCTATCTTCACAGGATGCCCGTATTCGATTGTTTGAAAAGTGTTGGCACATTTTTCACCATATCTAATTTTCATAATTTCTGATGTTGCAGGGGTACACAGCACGTGTTTGTGACCTGCTCTTGCATGATCAGCGTGTCCATGGGTTATAATCGCCCTTTCTACAGGAAAAAAAGGGTCTATATATGTATCGATGTCTTTAATATAAAGTTTGTTATCAATAGATATCATAATTGGGAATATAAGTTATTACAGTGAAGTATAAAGATAATCCAATTGACAAGTGGCTCAAGAAAAAAGGTTGGTTTTTATATGACCATCAAGTTGAAGTCTTCAACTTGATCAGTCAGGGATACGACGTAATCTTGCATGCCCCAACGGGTGGAGGTAAAACGATTGGCGGTTTTATGCCATCAATTAACGATTTTATAAATAATAAATATGAGAGTAACGTATTTCATACCTTGTACATATCACCTTTAAAGGCTTTAACGGTAGATGTACAAAGAAATTTACTCAATCCTATCAATGACTTAAATCTAAATATAAAAGTAGAAACGCGAACAAGTGATACATCAGCCTATAATAAATCAAAGCAAGTAAAAAAGCCTCCTAATTTTCTAATGACAACGCCAGAGTCATTTGCACTACTGATGGCTAGAACGGATATAACCGAATTATTTAAAAATTTAAAATTTGTAATTATTGACGAGCTTCATACATTTTTTGATTCAAAGAGGGGGCACTTATTAAGCCTAAATCTAGCAAGATTAAGATCAATAAAACCATTTCAAACAATTGGTCTTTCAGCAACTTTAAAGGATACCGACCTTGCTAAAAAATACTTATCAAATAATGAGGACACAAAGCTAGTCAGCACTTATTCAAGGGTTTCTCCCAAAATAACCATATTAAAGTCAGATAATAGAATTCCCTGGTCAGGGCATTCCCCAAGGTATGCTCTTTCAGATATTTATTTGGAAGTAATCAAATTTAAGTCATCAATTCTTTTTGTAAACACACGGGCTCAAGCAGAAATATTATTTGAAAGCTTATGGGCGATTAATAATAAGAATAAAAAAATAGCAATTCATCATGGGAGCCTAGAAAAAGATCTTAGAAAAAAAGTTGAAAGGGAAATAGTGGAGGGGCATATAGAGTGTGTAGTTGCCACAAGTTCATTAGATTTGGGTCTTGACTGGGGCAATATTGACTTGGTAATGCAAATAGGAGCGCCCAAAGGGGTAGCGAGGTTAATCCAGAGAATTGGACGAGCAAACCACACAATAAATACGCCATCGCGAGCCATTTTAGTTCCAACCAATTGCTTTGAATTTGTGGAATGTATTGCTGCGAAAGAGTGTATTAAGTTAAATCTTCTAGAAGATGAACAATATTCTGAAGGCTCTCTTGATGTACTTGCTCAGCATATTGTAGGCGTTGCAATTTCTAAAAAGTTCAAAAAAGAAGAATTGTATGAACAAGTTAAAAAAGCATGGCCTTACAGAAACCTCAATGAAGAAGATTTTGAAAAAACGCTATCATTCGTAGAAAATGGAGGTTATTCCCTTCAGGGCTATGAAGAATATTCGAGGTTAAAGCGCGATGGAGAGTATTTTAAAATCAAGGATAAATCACTGATAACAAAATATAGAATGAATGTTGGGGCTATTGTTGAAGCCGAAATGTTGCGTTTGAGGGTAAGTAATAGATATTTAGGAAATATTGAGGAGTGGTTTATAAATGGGCTTTCAGCAGGGGACACATTTATATTTGCTGGAAAGAGACTAATGTTTGAAAAGGTAGTTGGTAATATTGCATATGCTAAAATAACCGCCTTAGACCATCAAAAAATACCATCTTTTAAAGGAGGTAATTTACCTCTTTCAACACATCTTTCGAAATCAGTAAGAAAGATTTTTTCTAAACAACTTGATGGAATTGATCTCCCTGATAGCTTGAAAAAATGGTCAAAGCTACAGTCAAAATTTTCTTCTTTTCCAAACGAAAATGAACTTCTCGTTGAAACGTTTAAGAGAAAAACTGGTAAGCAAGAAAAGTATTACATGGCCCTTCATCCATTCGAAGGAAGAAATACGCATCAAACACTAGGATTTCTTATTTTAAGACGGATTAAAAAGCTCGGCATACAACCATTTGGTTTTGTTGCTAATGATTATTCTATTTTATTTTCATTTTCCCAGGAAATTGAAGATATTGGGTTCCTTTTTTCTCAAGATATCTTGATAGAGGATCTATACGAATGGCTAGAAGAAACTCCTCTAATAAAAAGATTATTCAGAGAAATCGCCATCATCTCTGGGTTAATTTATAAAAACCTTCCAGGCAACCAAAAAACAGGTAAACAAGTGACCTTTAACACTGACTTGATCTATGAAGTATTACGAAAGCATGATCCCCATCATATATTATTGAAAATTACGACAGAAAACGCAAAAAAAGACCTAATAGATCTAGATAGACTTTCAAACTTTCTATTCAGAATTAAAAACAAAATAAAGATAAATAGACTGAATAGAGCGTCTGCCTTAGCGTTTTCATTGCTTTTTGAATATCACAAAGAGACGCCAGATAAAAATGAACTAGACAATTTTTATTTAGAGAAGCTTGAGAAAGAATTACTAGAAGAAGTCAATGCATTATAAGGAGGTATTTTTTGCTGATCAGAAGTTCTCCATTTTTCCAAATGGAGAACTTTATTGGCAGAACAAAAAGACTTTGATTATTTCTGACCTACATTTTGAAAAAGGGTCTTTTTTTTCTGAAACTAGACAATTTATTCCACCTTTTGACACTATTGAGACGCTCAGGCAACTCACTAAATTTATAAATGATCATCCTGTTGATATAATCATTTTTTTAGGGGATCTAGTCCACGACAAGTTGGCATTTCAGAGGATGACCGAGGAAGCAAAAGAACTTTTTTTTGCGATACTTAAAAATAAAAATTGTACTTTAACCGTTGGGAACCACGATGATACGAGCTTTCTTAGGCATATTGGATTAAATTTAACTAAAAATATTGTCATTGATGATATTTGTTTCAGTCATTATCCAACGATTGATAAGAAGTTTTCTATTTTTGGTCATTATCATCCAAAAGTTAGGCTAAAAATTAATTCTAGAGGAATTTGGACCTCATGTTTTGTCTTGAACCATGAGAGGTTATTGATACCATCATATGGATATTTCACCGGAGGTTTATCTATAAAAAACCTAGAAATACAAAAGTTATTTGAGCCCGAATACGAAATCTATCCTCTTACAAAAGAAAAGGTTTATAAACTAGCTAATAAAAAGTAGGTTATCATATTCCAGGTGTCGGGAGTTCAAGTTCCTTCCTCGCTACCATTTGTAAAAGTTAAGCGGTTTTATCTTAATCAAAAACGTTAATTATGAATAGAAGCACAACATGGACATGATGATGTCTTGATAATTTTAAGAGATTGCGGTCTTTGTATTATTCCAGAACTAATACTCGAAAGATTATCTTTGTTAATTATCTTGTTGAATTCACCTCTTTTTTTCTCACCCGACCATCCAGTGTAGATTTCAAGCTCAATATCGGAATAAGAAATATCAATTTCAATTGAACCTTTTCCAGTCGCTCTCCACATGTCATAGAGGTATCCATCTCTTTTTATTCTGATAGAGGATAAATCTGGAATTTTCGTTATAGAGATTTTAGAATATCTATTCTCTTTAGCTTTATTTGTTGATTTTAATTTAATGTTTAGGGTTTGTTTATCCGGATCGTTAAAAGCTTGGCTCACTAAAATATTTGGAAAATCAACTCCTTCAAGAGTAGGAGCATCGAATTTTTCTAAATTAGGGTTTCTAAATAAGTTTGACCATGCTCCTGATTTCCCAACTTCAGCCATCATTGCTAAAGCAGCCCATTGCCCTCTAGGCCATTTTTCATCTAAATTAAACCAATAACCGAAGTTTATGTTATTCTCTCCAAACCACCGTGGTTCAAAATTTGCCTCTGCAAACGCTCTTAAGCGCATTTCTACTGTTGTGTCACCAAACTCTTTTGCGCAAGCTAGACCAAGAGCCATAAAGCGTGGCTCAGGCTTCATTTTTATTTCTTTATTAACATTGTCCCAACCAAGTTTCTTAACTGCTGTTCGATATAGAAATTCTGCAAAAGCTGGATCTTGGGGCATCATGTAAAAAGCAATTGTCAATCCATTTGAGGGTCCTGCTGCATGAATATGATCAATCAATGGGTCATAATATATAGGCGTCCATTCTAATGCTCCAGATTTATCAAACCCATAATATTTATTTTTAGTGTGTTCAACCCACTCTGGGTAAACGGAGTGAGTGTTTTTTTGAAAAATCGCATCATAAAGCTGTAGTCCTAAACCGGCAGCTGATAAACAGTAGGGCCATATTTTTGTGTTCTCACAATGTGGACCCATTCTGTTTTTACTCCATTGAGAAGACAAATGTTCAACTAACCTGTGTTGTGTCCAATCAAATCTTGTTCTGTCAACACCTGCTACTTGAAATGCTGTTCCCCAAGTGTCTTCACCAGTCATATAAACATGTAAGCTTTGAATTAAATTTAACCAACCTTTAAAAAATAAATTTCCATCTGCACCTATAGGGTCTTTCTGCAATCCCCATGGTTCAATGCCATTTGCAACCCATCCTGGGGTATCATACTCTCCTACCAAGTGATCGGGTATCCAAAGGTCTATCCACTCTTTGGGATATTTGCCTCTATTAGGATCAGGCCCAATCTGTGTTAGCCAATCGTATGCTGCCCAAAATGTAAGATGTCGTTCACTCAGACCTTTCAGAATAAAAGCATATGCTTCTCTCCATGCTGGAGTGACGTCAGCCATCAATCCTAATGCATAGCTTGATTCAGAAAGGTCAAATCTGGCAAAATTTAATACAGGAGGGTTTGATGTTTTGTCCCACCATTCTAATGGTTCGCCATCTTCAGACCAATCGTCATTAATAGAAACTTTCCGGTGCAAAAAAGTTAACCATCCAAGTGTTTTTTCGTTTAATGACGGATATTTTTTTGAGCCCATGTTTAAAGGTAACACAAGTAAAGAAAATAGTAATAAATTTCTAATTGAAATTGATGGATTATTAATAGAAAATTTATAAGAGCTATGAAAACCTTTATAATCATGGATAGGTCTTTCATGGAAAAGCTTGCTAGCACTTTGGAAAAGGCAGGTATCTCTTCTTAAGAAAGCCTAACTCTTTTTATTTTTAGGTACTCATTGCTTGCCTATTTGCAGAATCTATAAGAAAATCGTCCATATTAAAAACTTATTTGGCAAAAATGGAAAACGAGCTTTTTATTAATAAACGGTATGTTAAAGGCCTTAGATTGGCATCCATTACTTTATTTGGTCTTTACCTAATCGGGTTTTTGAACATAACCTTTGTTCCAGGCATTGAAACATTAGTTGTAAAACAGATTGCTACCATGCTCATGGTAACAGGTTTTATTATCTTTGGTGCAATTGCCACTTTAATAACAGATAAAAATTACAAGCTGTGCTTAGTTTTTGCGGTAGCTATGCAAATTGCCTTTCCATTGGTATTTGGCGCACTTATCAACTATGAGTTTTCTATCATTAACGGTAATGAGCTTTTCGGTGGTAGGCTCATGGACTATGCATTCATTGGAGCGGCAGGACCTATGGTGGTTTCTGTATTACTTGCAAGATTTTATCTTTCAATATTCTTCGTAATTTACAACTTTCTTCTTGCACTTTTTCAAGCATATAACATCACGAGAATTGAAAATAATTTTTTTTCATTTGATTACAATGAGATAGCTAATAATATTAATGCTATTAATGGAGGGGTTTTCTCTCAAAACATAACTTATTTACTTGTTGTCGCAGTTGGTTTGATTACGCTTGCATGGGTTATCGAAAGTAATTTAAGAGAAGCTACACTCCAGGAAAGATCAAATAATCTATTGGGGCGATACTTTTCTCCTGAAGTAAGAGATGAAATAGAAAAAAACAAATTTAACCTGGATCAAAGTGCAGAAAAAGAGCAAAACATTGCTGTTATGTTTACAGATATTTCTAACTTTACAAAGTTATCTGAGGGTTTAGAACCTAAAAAAGTGCTTGAACTTCTGTCAGAATATCAAACAAAAATGGTTGCGGCCGTTTTTCAGAACGGCGGTTCGGTAGATAAGTTTATTGGAGATAGTGTTATGGCCACCTTTGGTACGCCAGTATCTAGGGGTAATGATGCACAAAACGCTCTTAATTGTATAAGACAGATGCAAATTTCAATGCGAGAATGGGAGAAGGAGCGTTCTGATAAAGGAATGCCTGCAATAAAGCACAGAATTGGGGTTCATTACGGATCTTGCTTTGTTGGCAATGTGGGTAGCAAGGATAGAGTAGAGTTCACGGTGATTG
>QOQE01000025.1 GCA_003331935.1 Alphaproteobacteria bacterium
CTAACTATACTTATGCTACCATGCCTTCTTACTATTGGTTCAATTAACTTTCCGATAGATCTAAAATTACTTTTTTGGTATGTCATTGAGCTAAACTTTTTTGAATAATATAATTCATGTCACACTATAATCAAATGGCCTTAATAAGCAAAATCCTATTACGATGGTATGCCAAGAACGGAAGAATATTGCCATGGCGTGTAAGCCCAAAAGACTTAAAATCTGGAAAAACTCCTGATCCTTACAAAGTGTGGGTATCGGAAATAATGCTACAACAAACTACTGTCAAAACAGTAATACCTTATTTTCAAAAATTTATAGATAAATGGAGATGCGTAGATGAACTTAGTTGCGCTAGCGAGGGAGAAGTCTTAGCATTTTGGGCTGGTCTTGGTTATTATGCACGCGGAAGAAATCTTTTAAGATGCGCGAAAGAACTGCGCGGCAGATTTAATAGCAAAATTCCGAATGATAAAAAAAAGCTATTGAGCCTACCCGGCATAGGTGAATATACCGCTTCCGCAATTAGATCAATCGCCTTTGGTGAAAAAGAAGTAGTAGTTGATGCAAATATCGAAAGGGTAATTTGTAGACTTTTCAAGATTGAAAAGCCGGTAAAGCAATCAAAAAAAGACGTTAAAGAATGTGCTTCTCAACTATTCCCAGGATTTCATAGTGGTGACTTGGCTCAAGCATTAATGGATTTTGCAAACTCTATTTGTAAGCCAAAGAAACCTTCTTGTGCGCAATGCCCTATTTCAAGGTCATGCTTAAGTTTTAAATATGATGTGGTAGAAAATATTCCTTCTAAACCGATAAAAAAGAACAAACCGTTAAAAATGGGCTATGTATTTTTTGCAACTTTAAGACCGAACAAATTTTTACTTGAAAGAAGACCTAGCAAGGGAATATTGGGGGGGCTTCTTGGATTTCCAACAACTAAGTGGGATGTAGAAAGAAATGAGCCTACTTTTCCTTTTAAGGCCAACTGGTTTAATACTGAAACAGTGGTAACTCATGAATTTTCACATTTTAAATTGGAATTGGAAATTGTAATTGGTGAAACAGAGTATTCTAAATTTGATAATTCTAAATATTTGGTGGCCGAAAGCCAGAAATTTGATCATTTGTCGCTTCCAACACTAATGAGAAAAGTTTACGCTCAGGCAAAAATTAACGATGCTACTTTACACTCAAATTCTGTGATCTAGCTTTTTGTCTGAAATAATCTATTGGGATTAGTTCTCCATCTTTTTTGATATGCCAATAGTTCCAACCATTACATGAAGGAGCTCCCTCCAAAATAGCACCCACTCTGTGTATAGAGCCTTTAGCGTTATGAGTTATTAAAGTGCCGTCTGGGCGCACTCTAGCGACATATCTTTTGTTTGCAGATGTCAGTTGATCACCCGGTTTTAGAAGACCTCTCTCTACAAGTTGACCAAAGGGAACTCTTTCGAGATCCTTTTTTGTTTCCGTTATTTCTAAATCTCTTTCAGAATAAGGACGAATTTTTTTAATGCGTTTCTGAGCTTCATCGAAGTAATTCTTATCCTTTTCAATGCCTATCAATCTTCTTGCCAGACGTTTGGCTACAACTCCAGTGGTGCCAGTTCCCAAGAAGGGGTCCAAAATCAGATCACCTTTCTTGGTAGTCGCTATTATGATTCGGTGTAAAAGTCCTTCAGGTTTTTGTGTGGGATGAATTTTTTTTCCATCCTTTCCCTTTAGCCTTTCTGCGCCTGAACATATTGGTAAAAACCAGTCGGATCGCATTTGTGTACCTTCATTTAGCTCCTTTAAAGCATCATAATTGAAAACATATTTAGACGAGTCCGATTTAGCAGCCCAAATTAAAGTCTCGTGAGCATTGGTAAACCTTCTACCCCTAAAGTTTGGCATTGGATTAGATTTTCTCCAAAATACGTCATTCAATATCCAATAACCTAGGTCCTGCAAGCTAGCTCCGACCCGGAAAATATTATGATAGGACCCTATTACCCATATGGCGCCATCCTTCTTCAAAATACGCCTTGCTTCTTGTAACCATTTTTTTGTAAACTTATCATAATCATCGAAGCTAGAAAATTTATCCCACTCCTCTTTGACGCCTTCAACCTTTGAGTTATTTGGGCGCAACAGCTCGTTATTTAGTTGTAGATTGTATGGAGGATCAGCGAAAATCAAATCAACGGACTCTTCTGGTATATTCTCCATGAAAGATATGCAATTTTCATTGAAAAGTTCTATGCCAGAAGTAGATTTATACAAATCTTCTAAATTTACACTCATCTTTTGCCTCAGTTTTACACTAAAGTTGAGTCAAATTATTATGTGCGTCAAATTTTTTGTTTAAAAACAACAGCTTATTTTTTAAAAACACAATATATTGTATATCGGCTTAAAAGATCTTCTATGCTGTGTGTTAACACCCAACCTATAGATTGCCTGTTTGTGTTGTTCCACACCATATCCTACATTTTTTTCCCAGGCATAACCTGGAAAGCGTATATTTAGTGATTTCATATAAAAATCTCGTGACACTTTTGCAACAATGGAAGCCGCCGCGATGCTCGCTATAATAGCGTCTCCTTTAATAACGCTATGAGCTCTTGCATTGGACTTAAATGCTTTGGGAAGTGTATTGCCATCGAAATACAAACTATCTTCTTTATTACAGATTTTCTCAACTGCCCTTTGCATAACATGAAGAGTACTGCTTAGAATATTAGACTGATCAATCTCCCTAGCTGAGGAAAAGGAGACTCCAACCGGAAAAGTATCCAGTATTTCAAAATATAGTTTAAACCTCTTCTGAGGGCTTAACGTTTTAGAGTCAGCCAGCCCCATTATATTATGGCATTTATCAAACCTTACTGCAGCCGCCACAACCGGGCCAGCCCATGCCCCGCGACCTACCTCATCCACTCCACAGTGAAACCCTAAATCTTCAAAATCTTGCAATTAGACTAATCCTTTACTGGATGTTTGCCGGTTTGGAGGCTCAATTTTAATTTTGACTACGATCATTTAATAAAAAAATTGTAACTAATGATTTAAAGAATATGAATTTTATTCGTTAATAATATATCATGAACTAAAATGGCCAGTGCATATGAAAGTTTGGATAATAGTTTCAGTTATGTTTTTGATGGAGAACTCTCAGGTCAAAATTGCCGAAACGGTTAACGATAGCTCTCGATTTTTCAACACAGAACAACAGTGTCTCAATTCATTAGAAAGCAAAATGCTTGATGGAGATAAATTGGTCGAGTTTTTTGGTGGATCATTTGTAACGGGCGGTTCGGTGTTTCAAAAGATCAAGCAATGTGTTGCAATCGAGTTACAGGAAAAACAACTAAAACGCCTTTTACGTGAAATGAAATAATGTTTTCAAAATCCTAGAAACTTAACATTTTTTGTGAAATAGAGTATCGCTCCGAAAATAAAAGTCAGTGCAAAACCAAAAAAGTAAACTTTTTTCCTTATGTTTGACGAATTTCTCTTCATTTCTTCAGGCTCAGCTCCAAAAAATCGGCTATAAGTCTCTTGTAATCTTCTCACATCTTCTTTTTTTATCGCTCGCATATCGGCTTTGAAGTTCTGCTTTCTTTCTGTTTTACCTTTTTTTACCAAAACATACCTACCCTTTGCATATCTCAACTGTTTTTAGTGACTAAAGGTGGAAGGGAGTGTATTTTATACAACAATTTTCCAACCGATAGGGGGGATGTAACGCAAACAAAGGAAAAGTAAAAGAGGTATCAATGAAATTGACTAAAGAGACAATATGGCATTTTACTTGCGATTTTTGTAAACTGTGGTGGTCATTTGCATCTAGCGATGAGTTTCAACCTAAAAGAAATATATTCTGCCCACATTGTGGCAAAGAAAATAAAATAGATAACTAAGTATAGAAGCAAATAACTCCGATTTTTAAACAAAAAAGAATGGAAGACTTAAAAAATCTTCATCTTCGTATCGATATTTAGCACTCCCATTTGTTTACGCGGAAACATGATGTTCACATTATTTATGAAATAGCTATAATAAAATATTAAAGGACCCGTAGTTAAACGGATATAACAAATCCCTCCTAAGGATTAGTTCTAGGTTCGATTCCTAGCGGGTTCGCCAATTTAGTTTTTATCCTCATATTTATTTTGTCTAACAAGGTCCTCCAGTAGCTTAGGCAGTTGTGGGCCGAGCTTGCGGGCTACTTGCACTATCTTCAAAATATCTTTCAAAATAGCTTTTGGTCCCAAAGCTTCAGCTATGTATTTTTCAACAACGGGTCGAGCTGTTTCCCACATATTCATATTTGGATCTAAGCTCCTGGAAACTCCTTCAACTACAACCATTGTTCGCTGCAATAGCAACAACTCGGTTCTTGTTTCCATTCCAAATTGCTCCGTAACTTCAAGTAACCTGGCTAGCAACTTAGCCATAGAAATATCTGAGGCCTCCATACCAAATATTGGTTCACCCACTGACCTGAGAGCTTGGGAAAACTCTTGCACGTTTTGATTATCAGGAACGTAACCTGCCTCAAAATGTACTTCTGCAACTCTCAAATAATCCCGTCTGAGGAACCCTATAAGAATTTCTGCATAGGTTCTTCTCGTATATTCATCTATTCTTCCCATTATACCAAAATCCATTACTATTAGCGTCCCATCGCTTCTACATTTAAGATTACCCTGATGCATGTCTCCATGAAAAAATCCATCTCTTAGAGCTTGTGTCAGAAAAGTCTTAATGATTCTTTTTGCAAAGCTTTCAATATCTACTCCACTCTTTTTTATTCTTTCTATATCTCCGACGGCCATGCCCTCTACCCACTCTGTTGTGATAACTCGCTTACCAGAAAGAGACCACATGACTTTAGGGACATAAAAATTCCTATCACTTTTTGTGTTTTCTGCAAATTCTGCAGCTGCTGCTATTTCCATTCTTAAATCTAACTCTTCACGAACCAATCGTTGAAAGTGATTGATAACCTCTATAGGCTTTAGCCTTCTGAAGCTTGGTACAAAAAATTCTATAAATTTTGCTAAAAATAACAATGCCGCTAGATCTTTAAGGAAAACCTTCTCCACCTTGGGCCTCAATATCTTGACAGCTACCAATTCATTTGTTTCCTTAACTGTTGCCTTATGAACCTGAGCAATTGATGCGGCCGCTACTGAATCTGAGAATGAAGAAAAAATTTCCTCAACTGGTTTTCCCAACTCTTCATTTACAATTTTCTTTGCCTCCTCGGTTGGGAAGGGGTCTAAAGAATCTTGTAAAACCTTAAGCTCATTAGCTAAATTAGTCCCTACAATGTCAGGCCTGGTAGATAATAATTGCCCGAACTTTATGTATGCTGGCCCTAAAGCAATGAGCGCTCTTACAATCGAAGATTTCTTGTAGGGCCCTTTAATCCCAAAAATAATAAACAGCTTTCCTACCGATAAAATGAAGAATTTCAAACTTTTGGAAACTTTGGTAATTTTCAAGAGCTGCTCAACAGCACCGGTTCTAAAAAAAGTTCCAACCACCCTAATTAATCTAAAAGGGTTATTAAGCCACTCCATCAGACCTTCCATCCACTGTGTATTGCAACCACTCCTTGAGTTAGGTTCCTGTATTTGACCTGTCTAAAACCTGCCTCCATGACTAGACTTGCAAGTTTTTCTTGAGAAGGAAATTTTCTTATACTCTCAATCAAGTACTGATAGCTTTCTGAGTCATTAGCGAATATTTTACCAAGTCTGGGGACTACGTTAAAGGAGAAGGCATCATAGATTTTGTTTAAGGTTTGATTCTCAATTTTACTGAATTCAAGGATCATAATTCTTCCCCCAGGCCTTAAAACTCTATAGGCTTCCGATAAACACTTTTTTAAATCCAAAACATTTCTTATTCCAAACGAAATTGTGTAATAATCAAATACGTCGTTCTGAAAAGGCAATGACATGGCATCACCACATATCCATTCTAAGTCTGTTTCTTCTTGCCTAACAATAGATCTTCTCTTTCCCTCTTTGAGCATATTTTCATTTCTATCAAGAATTGTCACAGATGCTTCATTTTTTGTTCTCTTTATAAAGCGAAAAGCAATATCTCCCGTACCACCTGCGACGTCTAGAAGGTGAGTATTTTTTCTGGGTGCGAGCCAATCGATAAAACTATCTTTCCATAATCTATGCAATCCTGCACTCATTAGATCGTTCATGAGATCATATCTAAAAGCAACACTGTCAAAAACCTTGTTGACCAACATAGGCTTATCTTCTTTGCTTACTTTTTTAAAACCAAAGTTTTCCATCTTTCTACATTCTTCCACTACTGCAAGGAAATGAGCCTCTAATTTAGAAATTTCAAAAAACTCAAATGCGTCTTTCCAGTTTTTCTACTCTTAAGGATTTCGAGTTTATCAACTTTTACTAATTCTTTGTTACTTTCATATATAATTAAGGAATTTTTCTTTGTCACTCTTAACTCTTTTAGCCTTAAAAAAACTTCAGAGACTCTTGCCATCTCATATGGTGGATCTAAAAATACAACGTCAAACTCATTATCAAGTAACAAATCTTTGTCAAAGAAGTCATAGTTTAAAATGCGGTAGCCAAGACCGCTACCATTAGCATTAAGGTTAAAATTAGCTAGGTTTTTTTGTATGCACTCACAGGCAGCATTATTTTTTTCTAAAAAAGAGACTGATAAGCAGCCTCTTGATATAGCTTCAAGACCAATAGCTCCCGATCCAGCGAAGCAGTCGAAAAACGAAACATTAGCGAAGTCAATATTAAAGCCGTGCTGAACTATATTGAATAATGTTTCTTTTACCCTGTCTGAAGTTGGTCGAGTAATGAAGTCCTCAGAGCCCTTAGTTTTATTGTTATTTGTAAGGATCTTTGAACCCCTTAGTTTTCCACTTAGAATTCTCATTTGGTATTCAGAGCATCCTTAATTTCAAAATTAATATCACTAACAATTTCTTTTTTTGGAGATTTGTTTTCTTCGATTAGACGCTTAGCTATCATGTAGCTTTGAGGGTCATTAAATGCATCAACCGCGATTAACATTTCATTCTTAAAATACCAGAATGATACTTTATCTTTTACTTGTCGAGTGACAATCTCGGTAAATCCGTTGCAAAGACCAGCTATTTGTAACTTTTTATCAAACTGCTCAGTCCAAAACCAGGGCTTCGCTCTGAAGGCGGTTTTATTTCCAATAATGTTCAAAGCGACTGTTTGGCCCTGATCGATAGCATTTCCGACTGACTCAAGCCGCAAGAGCTCTCCATTATGATAAAATGAAGCACAGTCGCCCGCTGCATATATTGATGAATCATTCGTTTCTAGTCTTTCATTTACCATTATTCCGTTTTCGATCTGCAAGTTAGCTTTTTTTGCAAGAGCAACTTCCGGGTATCCACCAGTGGCAACGAATAAAAAGTCTAAGTCAATCGTTTTTCCAGAAAATAGTTCGACATTTGTGACCCTGTTATCAGAGCTGTTTATTTTTTTTACAATCTCATTTTCTATAATCTTAACGCCCTTAATTGAAAAAATTTGCTTCACATATGTGGCTGTTGGCTCCCCAGCAACCCTTTTGAGTATTCTATCAGCTCCCTCAACAACAATTGTATCCATCCCAGATAACGAGCAAACTGATGCTACTTCCAAGCCCAAATATCCGCCTCCAACTATCAAAATTCTTTTTCCTGGTTGAAGAAAGTTCTTTACACTTTTAGCATCATTCAAGCTTCGCAAGTAGGCTACGTTGGAAAAGTCATCAGCAGCACTGAGGGGGGCCTTTTTAGCTCTACTACCAGTCGCTATGACTAATTTTGTGTAAACAATTTTTTCTCCACTTTGCAAATAAATTTCTTTTTTTTCTCTATCTATTTCCTCGGCTACCGAAAAAATTACTTGAATGTTGCTAGTTTTATAATAGTCAGTTTTTTTCAATAATAGGCGCTCTTCTAGAAAATTTCCTGTTAGAAACTTTTTGGATAGTGGTGGCCTTTGATAAGGATAAAAATTCTCTTCACATATTATAAATATTTCAGCATCAAAACCATTATTCCTTAGGTGGCTTGCGCAAGATATAGATGCCTGGCCCCCACCTATAATTACAATTTTCTCAGTCATCACAGTTTTGTAAGAAAGTTCTTCAAAAAAATCAATTAACGTTGTATTTAAGCTCAAGAATATATAAATACTCAATTACATTCAATAGAGGTCATTCATGAAATACACTGTGGGAGACGAATTTCCAGATGTCACATTTAACTGGATGGATGATAATTTCGAAGTCCAGAAAGCTGATTCCCGTGAGCTTTTCAATAACAAAAAAATCATACTCATTGGAATGCCAGGCGCTTTTTCACCTACCTGTTCTATGATGCATCTGCCAAGCTTCATTAAAAGTGTGAAGGAATTTGAACGCTTAAAAATTGATGAGATTTTTTGTGTTTTAGTAAACGATGTTTACGTTGCGAAGGTATGGGGTGAGACAACAGGAGCGAACAAAGCAGGAATTAGAATTATCACTGACCCATTATCTATTCTGGCAGAAACATTAGACTTTGAATTTACCGTAAAAGGAACAGGTTTATTAAGAAGACTGCAGAGATTCACTGCGGTAATAAATAATAAAAAAATAGAAAAACTTTACTTTGAAAAAGAACGCGGAGTTTGTGATATGACTTCAGCGCAAACAGTTTTGAAAGATTTAGCCTAAGTTTCCATCTCTACAGCATTTGCAAAATCAAGATCTAGTTCCGTTAACCCTCCAGCATCGTGTGTTGAAAGAGATATATCCACCGTCTTAAAAACATTAGCCCAATTTGGATGGTGGTTTATTTCTTCAGCTATAAATGCTATCCGGCACATCCACGAAAATGCCTCCTTAAAATTTTTAAAAACAAAGGTTTTTTGAATATATATTTTATCCTCTGATAAACTCCATCCTTTTAAAAACAAATGTTCAAACTTTTCTGCAATTTCTTTGTGACTAAATTTTTTTGACACTTAACTTTTCTCCTTTTTTAAATGGACTGATAAACTGTATTTGCTCACTACTATAAGTAACAATTTTTTTTTCTTCTTTCAAAAAATTATCAACCGCGTTCATAAAACCCTCGTGTGGAAACCAATGACCCGAGTATGTTTTACTTGCTTCATACCCCCTTGCAATTTTGTGATCCCCTTGGGCTCCAGCCTCTACCCTTTTTAAGCCTCGTTCAATTGCAAAATCTATTGCCTTATAATAACAGAGCTCGAAATGCATTGCCGGAAAAAACTGATTACAACCCCAATATCTTCCATACAAGCAATCAGATCCTATAAAATTTAGGGCACCCGCAACATATTGACCGTTTTTTTCAGCCAGTACTAATAGGACGCTATCTCTTAAGTTTTTATTTAAACACATAAAAAAATCCTTAGTGAGATAGGGGTACCCCCATTTTCTTTGTCCAGTATTTTGATAAAAATGCCAAAATGCTTCTAATTCAAAATCTGTTAGTTGATTTCCTGTCAAGGATTTAATCTGGCCGCCAAAGTTTCTTGCCTGCTTTCTCTCCTTTATTATATTTTTTCTTTTGCGGTACGTTAAAGACCCTAAGAAATCATCGAATGATTTGTAATTTCTATTAAACCAATGATATTGAATACCTTCTCTTACTAGTAGATTGTTTTTTTCTGCAACCCCAACAAAGCTGTCATTACAAAAAGTTACATGCAAGGAAGAGATATTATTCTCTTTTACTAGTTTTTTTGTTGATGAAATCATTTCATCTAACTGACTTTCGTTTTCCGTCCGTACTAATATTCTTTCTCCCGAAACTGGAGTAAATGGCACTGCTACCTGTAGTTTTGGGTAGTAATTTGCTCCAGACCTCTGGTAGGCATCGGCCCAGCTATGATCAAATACATACTCACCCTGAGAATGGGTTTTTAAAAAACTTACTATAATTCCAACAATAATATTTTGTTCTTTAAAAGTTATATAAAAAGGAATCCAGCCAGTATTGGGCCCAACAGAGTTACTACTTTCTAAAAGAAGGAAAAAATCATAAGAGAGGAAAGGATCGCCACCTGCTTTACAAGAGCGACATGCTTCCCATTGATCTTTAGGTATAGACTTTATGGTTTTGCAAATTACAGTTTCCACTATCTACTCTTTTAATGTCTTTCAGTTCTTAAAGTCAGGCTCGTAATGTTCGAAAGTAATGTTATCAACTAATCCTTTTAAGCTTTTCTCAATCTCTTTTGAAGTAATTGTCCATGATAAAATAGCAATGTCTAATTTTTTTAACCTTTTTATTCTGCTATTTTCGATCCCTCTCCAGTCCTGTGAGATAAACTGCACCTTATTAAAAACTATTACCTTTTCTATGTTGTTATTTTGACGCTTTTTTCCAAGACTCTCAACTTTTGGAAAACTCGTAGTCAAACCTAAAGGAAAGCGTGAAAACAAATTCTTTTTCCTAATGAATTTTATTAAATCCGTGCTAAATGACATCAATGCCAAAGGACCTTTATAGCTTTCTAACTTTTCTTCCAGGACATTTGAGAATTTTTCTAAATTCTTTTTTATGTGCTTGGAGTATTTAATTTCCAAAAGTATTGGAACGCTGCCATTTATTAAAGTGAGAGCCTCTTCCAGAGTAGGTATGGTTTGATTATTAGAAAGCTTTGCTTCTTTTATATAATCTAAGGTTTTACTAAAAACAAAGCCTGTTTTTTTTGTAAGACGACCAAGAAAAAAGTCATGAAACACTATAATTTTGAAATCTTTAGTGAAATGTATATCCATTTCAATTGAATAGTTTTTTTCGATTGCTTTCCTAAAGGCATCTAAAGAGTTCTCAGGAATTTTTTGACAATTTGGAAAGTTTGAATGGTACCCTCGGTGTGCAAAAGGTCTTTCAGTTAAGAAACTATATCTTTTCTTCAATGCTATGATTCTACTTCAAATATTCCATCAATTTCTACAGCGACCCCAAGTGGCAAATTCGCTCCAACCGCTGTTCGTGCATGTCTTCCTTTTTCGCCAAATAATTCAACAAAAAGATCTGAAGCACCATTAATTACGTTTGGTTGTTCAGTGAAACCTGGTGCACTATTCACAAAACCACCAAGCTTGACAACTTTTACCATTCTATTTAAATCACCATTTACTGCATTTTTTAACTGTGACAATAAGGAAATGGCACAGTACCTTGCCGCATCATATCCTTCCTCAACGTTTAAATCTTCACCCAAAAACCCTTTAATAAAGCCATTCTCATTTTGTGATACTTGGCCAGAAATAAAAACTAGTTTATCAACTTTTACAAACGGGATGTAGTTAGCGGCTGGTGGAGGTGCATCAGGTAAAACTATACCTTGTTCCACAAGTTTTGAGTTAATGTCCATTTTTCAATCCTTTCAAAAAGCAAATATTTAGGTATACTAGATCTAGTTATTTATACATAATTCCTTAGTCTTTATAAACAAAAAGGTATTTTATGAACAGCATAAGCTTCGAGATCGAACCCTTTTTCCACCAGGCTACAAATACTGTTTGCTACGTTGTAAGCGATAAGGAAACAAAGTGCGCTGCGATAATTGATAGTTGCTTAGACTATGATCATGCAGATGGCAGTCTAGACACAGAGCATGCAGACGCCGTAATAGACTATCTCTACACCAAAAGCTTAAAACCGGTCTGGATACTTGAAACACATGTACATGCCGATCATTTATCCGCAGCTCCGTACTTTAAAGAGAAGTTCGATGCTACAGTTGCAATTGGGAAAAATATAACAAAGGTCCAGCACACCTTTGGTGTTATTTACAATGCTGAGAGGGGTTTTAAAAAAGATGGCTCGCAATTTGATCATTTATTTGAAGATGGTGAAAAATTTAATATTGGAAATTTAAACTGTGAATATATTTTTACACCCGGCCACACTCCTGCATGTGGTTCATATAAAATTGAAGATAATATTTTTGTAGGCGATACTCTCTTTATGCATGACTTTGGGACAGCCAGATGTGATTTTCCAGGAGGCGATGCACGTGATCTCTATAAGTCTATTAGACGAATTTTGAATTATCCTGAAGATACAAACCTCTGGATGTGTCATGACTATTTGACTGAGAATAGAAAGAATTTTCAATGGAAATCTACGGTTAAACAACAGAGAAATTTAAACCCTCATGTGAAAGATGGGATAAATGAGGATGAATTTGTAAAAATAAGAGAAGAGAAAGACTCACGCCTCGGCGCTCCCAAGCTTATCGTGCCGTCAATACAAGTCAACATGCGTGCAGGTGAAATGCCTCCACCGGAGCACAATGGCGTTTCATACCTTAAAGTCCCTGTAAAGTTTAAGGAAAAATAACATCCTTTAATCAAATATTTTTTCAAGAATGCATCATCCAGTCAAAATTTTTTTCTTCGGTTTTTTATGTTTCTGTAGCTTATTTAGTTTCCCAAAATTATATGCAGATAGAGTTGTGGACTCGCAGAAACTGGTGACGAGCCTTTATAACGACTTGGTTGCCACATCAGTAAAGGAAATGTCTATTGATGAACAAAAAACAGAGCTTGAAAAGCTTTTCCAGGAATACGTTGATATTCCTATTATAGCGAGAGCGGTTTTAGGAAAAAGCTGGCGTAATGCTACTACTCATCAGAAAGCAAAATTTGTTAATGCTTTTAAAAACTATGTTTCAATTAAATATGGGAGACAATTTTCGGAATTTAGAGGGACTACTCTTGAAATAGTAAAGAGTCGTGACACGCTTACAAAAGCTGGTGTGCTCGTGTCTACAGTTGTTGTCGTTCCAGGCAACCCGTCTCTGAAAGTTGTATGGCAAGTTTCAGATGGAAGCGGATCTCTGAAGCTAATTGACTTGAGGGTAGAGGGAATTTCCATGCTATCAACTGAGAGGCAGGAGTTTAGATCAAGATTAAAAAAACTTAATGGATCATTAGATAAACTTATTCTAGAAATTTCTAAAAAGTAGATCTTATTCACCCCAAAGAAGGGCTTTGATTAGTCCCCCTATTAGGGAAGAATTTTTAGGTTTTCGATCTAGATCTTCTTGAGATTTAAACTGATATTCCTTGGATAATCCGTCATAACTTCTCAAAACATCAAATTGATTGGGTAAAATCATCGCTATTTCTTTTGTTGAAACAAGTTCTGAGCTAATTTTTGTCATTATCTTAGAAAATATCTTTGCTGGCAATCCGCCCCCGTTGACGTTTTTCAATGGTCTATTGTCATCATTACCCATCCATACTCCAATGACATAATTATTTGAAAAACCAACAAACCATGCGTCTCTGAAAGACTGACTGGTACCTGTTTTTCCTGCTATTTGCCAGCCTGAAACAGAAGCATTTTTACCTGTCCCATTTTCTACGCTTGAAAACATAAGGTATTTAAGTGTTTGTGCCGCCAAGTTGGAAAGAACCCTTACACCTTCCTCAGATCCCTCTCTAATAATCACCTCATTGGTTTCTTTAATACTTAAGTTTTTCCATCCCTTTGGGTTAACTTTTATTCCATTATTAAGTATTCCTGCATATGCGGTGGTGAGTTCTATAAGGTTCACCTCAGAGGACCCTAAAGCTATAGAAGGTTCATTGGCTATACCCGTTTCTATACCTAACTCTCTAGCCAATGTCTTTACTCTATTGATGCCAATTTGATTTCCCACTTTAACAGCCACTGTATTTAGAGATTTTGAAAAGGCCTCTTCTACAGTAACCGGACCGAGATAACGGTTATCATAATTTTTAGGAGAATACTCCTTATAATTGTTTTTCCCAAACATGATAGTCACGGGCTCGTCTGTTATTATTGTGTTAGGCGAGATGCCTAGGTCAAGAGCTGCTCCGTAAACAAAAGGCTTGAAGGCTGATCCAGGTTGACGCTTTGCCTGGAACGCTCTATTGAATTGTCCTGGTATTTTGTCTGAAGGTCTCCCGCCACTCATTGCTCTTACACGACCATCTGCGGACATAACTACGACGGCAATTTGTGCTCTAGAGGCTGCCATAATCTCAGTATCTAAAAAAGAAAATATGGTATCATCGATTGCCCTCTGAATTTTGGGGTCAAAATATGTCTTTATGATAATGTCTTCTTTGCTTTGCTTTGTTATCTCTTGGGGCGCATCCTGCATAACCCAATCCGCATAGTAAGATCCTATCTCATTTATATTATTCTTTCGAATTAGTGGGAGGGATTTGGCGGCTTCAGCAAAATCTTTACTCGAAATCAGTTTTTGCTCTCTCATAATTTTTAGTACAGTAAGCGCTCTGGCCTGCGATAGCCGTTTGTTGTTTAGAGGTGAATACCTTGATGGGGCTTTCAATAGGCCAGCTAAAAGCGCAGCTTCTCCAGTTGAGAGCTCTGATGATTTTTTATTAAAGTATCGCTCTGATGCAGCTTCAAACCCATAGGCTCCAGAGCCTAGATATACTCTATTTAGATAAATGGAAAGAATGTCCTCTTTAGAGTACGCGTACTCTAAAGCCAGCGCGAAGGGGATCTCCAAAAGTTTTCTTGAAATGGTCGATCTTCTGCAATGCTTTTGAGAATTAGTATCACCTTTTAAAAGGCAAAGTATCTTTGCCACCTGTTGAGTGATAGTTGAACCCCCATGACCTGAAAAAGGCCCTCTCCCCTCTCTCAAATTTATTCTGATTGCACCTAGAATGCCTCTTATTGAAACTCCGAAGTGCGAATAAAATGTGCGATCTTCAACAGATATTATTGCGTCATGAAGGGCGCGGTTAAGGCTATTTGATTTTAGAATACCACCAAATTGATTTCCCCGCCAAGCGAACACAGTATTATGTTGGTCAAGAAGTGTTACCGAGCCCCTTTTTCTATCATCCAAAAGTTCGGCGATTGGCGGTAATTTATTTACATAATTCACTACTGCAATAATAAGAATTATAGAAACTATCAGTGCCAAATTCAAAGACAACCAAAACAAGAATTTAAATATTTTTCTTAACATCACGATCGTAAATACATTAGAACTCTGTCTTACATTAATTACCCTGTGAATAAATCTTTGTAAACCCGCGACTGCTTCAGTAAAAATGTAGTTTTTATGCCTAAATATTAATCAATATAATTTTTATGCCTAAATTGTAATCATTATTGAGGATTTTTTCAAAAAATAAGCTGGTCTCTGCAAAGTAACCGTTCCTCTTTTCCTATTATTTACCTAACTAGTTCTCATCAACTTCAATTTACGAAAGGAGATTTTATGAAACTTATAATAGCAGTTATTAAACCTTTCAAACTGGAAGAGGTTCGTGATGCACTGAAGGATATTGGCATCCAAGGGCTGATGGTTTCAGAGGTAAAAGGTTACGGAAGGCAGGATGGTCATTCCGAAGTTTACAGAGGAGCGGAATATACTGTTAGCTTTGTTCCGAAATTAAAATTAGAGATAGTGGTTGCAGACAAAGATACGTCCAAAACTGTCGAGACTATCAGCGAAGTCGCTAAAACGGGGAAGATAGGTGATGGTAAAATTTTTGTCTCACCTGTTGAGTCCGCCCTACGAATTAGGACTGACGAAAAAAATGATGATGCAATTTAACCAAATGTTTAAAAAGAAAGAGCAAATAATGTCTAAATTATTATTTTTAAGCACTGCTGTGCTTGGACTGTCTTCGACAACAGTGTTCGCGGATGGTCATGCCCAAGACTTTAGTGAGTCTGGCTACTTTATATTTAATACACTACTATTTTTAATTGGCGGTTTCCTAGTCATGTGGATGGCTGCAGGTTTTGCGATGTTGGAAACTGGGTTAGTGAGATCGAAAAATGCTTCTACACAACTTATTAAGAACGTAGCATTATTCTCGCTAGCTTCAATCGCGTATTTTATCGTTGGTTTTAATCTAATGTATCCTGGAGATGGATGGATTATCGAAGGCTGGATGGGTGGTTTCTCATTAACTGGCCTAGAGCCTGCTGGAGTCGGCGCAGACGGTGTTGACTTAACCTATGCATCTGTGGGATCTGATTTTTTCTTTCAGTTAATGTTTTGTGCTGCGACAGCCTCAATAGTGTCTGGTACAGTGGCAGAAAGAGTAAAATTATGGCCATTTTTGATTTTCACAGTAGTTTTGACAGGTATTTTCTACCCTATTAGTGCATCATGGCAGTGGGGTGGTGGCTGGCTTTCCGAAAGCGGTTTTTCAGACTTTGCTGGATCAACAGTAGTGCACGCAACTGGTGCTGCAGCTGCGCTTGCTGGGGCTTTAGTTATTGGTGCAAGGCATGGTCGTTATAAATCAGATGGATCAGTTGTACCAATGCCTGGATCTAATCTCCCACTAGCCACATTGGGAATGTTCATTCTTTGGTTAGGCTGGTTTGGTTTCAACGGTGGGTCCCAGCTGGCGATGGGAACCATAGGAGATGTTGCAGATGTATCGAGAATATTTGCCAACACGAATACAGCTGCTGCTGGAGGTGCAGTTGCCGCTCTGGTGCTAACTCAAATTATGTACGGCAAGGCAGACTTAACAATGGTGCTCAATGGGGCGTTGGCTGGGTTAGTATCTATAACCGCAGAACCTCTTATGCCATCATTGGGCCTGGCTACCATAATTGGTGCCATTGGTGGGATAATAATTGTGTTCTCAGTACCGTTACTTGACAAACTAAAAATTGACGATGTTGTGGGTGCAATATCAGTGCACGGAATAGCTGGGATATGGGGAACGCTTGCGGTAGTTCTTTCTAACTCAGATGCTTCCCTTGGCACACAATTATTAGGCACAGTGTCTATCTGTTTATTTACTTTCATTGTTTCCTACATCGCTTGGCTATTATTAGATATGCTAATGGGAGCAAGGGTAAGCGAGGAAAGTGAAGTAGAGGGACTGGACAAAACGGAACTTGGCATAGAGGCCTACCCTGATTTTTCCAAATAATCTTTAGGTACAATTTCTCCTCTAAAACCCACTCATTATTAATGAGTGGGTTTTTTTTGATATTATTTGATTTTTGATCCAAAAGATGATTTGATTCCTTAGATAAATACAACTTTAAGGGAACATCATGACACAAAAACCGATGACAAAGGCGCAACTTGTATCGGCGTTAGCAGACGCGACAGGTTCCGATAAAGCCTCTTCAAACAGAATGTTAGATGCTTTATCAGGCATTATTACTAAAGAAGTAGCGGCGGGAGGGGCGGTCACCGTTCCGAATGTTGGAAAGTTTTTTTGTAGAGCTAGGCCTGAAAGAATGGTCAGAAATCCTGCCACGGGTGAGCAAATGAAAAAACCGGCTGATAGGGTCGTAAAAATTACTATCGCAAAAGCACTGAAAGACGTAATCAACTCTTAATTAGCCTATCTGAATTCTACTTAGATGGAGCTTAAACATTTTTTGCTTGGGGTAGGCTTTGCTTTTATATGGGCAAGTGCCTTCCCCTCAGCCAAACTGGCTGTACAATTCTGTCCTCCATTTTTTTTCCTTTTTTGTAGGTTTTCGATAGCTGGTCTATTCTCTATTCTTCTAGGAACTTACCTCGGTCAACGCTTTCAATTTGACCGTAAATCTTTGATGTTGATAGTCGTTTTTGGTTTAATTCAAAACGGCCTGTATCTAGGCCTGATCTTCTTAGCTCTGACCAAGATAGACTCTAATATTTCTGTAATAATTGCGAGTATTCTGCCACTTACAGTTGCATTTTTCTCATGGATACTTTTCAAAACTAAAATGAGCTTATTGGGGTTCTGTGGGTTAATTGTCGGACTATCTGGAGTTCTTTTGATAATGCTACAGAGAGTTGAAAGAGACTATGAGATATTAGGCATTTCTCTTTGTCTTTTGGGACTGCTTGCAACTACTTTTTCAACGCTGATAATTACAAAAATAAATATTAACAAAAATAATATACTGATTGTAGTAGGCCTTCAGATGTTAGCAGGTAGTCTTTTTCTACTTCCTTTAAGCTATTTTTCTGAAGTTTGGAGCGTTTCGTTTAATGTAACGTTTCTATTAACTTTTTTATATATAGCGGCATTTCCTGGCATAATAGGTCCCGTTATTTGGTTCTATCTACAAAAAGAAATAGGGGCTGTAAAATATTCCTCTTTTCACTTTTTGGTGCCGTTTTTTGGTATTGGAATTGCCTATTTTCTTTTGGGTGAAACACTCACTTTAAGTGATATGGTTGGAGTATCAATTATAATTCTCGGACTTTATCTTGTGAATAGAGAAAAAAAAAGAATTTAAAAATCTAGATTTTTGACACTTAAAGCATGTTCTTGAATAAAGTTTTTTCTGGGTTCTACAACCTCACCCATTAAACATGTAAATAAATCATCAGCCTCTGTAGCTCTATCTCTATCAACCTTTACTCGTAACAACGTCCTTGCCCCGGGATCAAGTGTTGTCTCCCATAGCTGGTCGGCATTCATTTCTCCTAATCCCTTATAACGCTGAAGAGATATGCCTTTTTCTCCCATTTTCATTATCTCATTTATAAGACTGGTTGGTCCATCTAGCTCTACAGTAGCCTCTTTCTTTATCAACACAGGCATTTCAGTGAAAATGTCTTTGAACTTACTACTGAAATGGCCTAACTCCTCTACTAAGCTACTTTGAATTTTCATAAGATCCACTTCTACGGTCTCTTCAACGCCTCTAACGGTTCGAAAAAAAATCAATTTATTTCCATCCTCAAACTTACTATCCCAACCTCTCTCATATTCTTTTGAAATCTTATCCAACCTTTTACATAGAATTTTTTGGCTATCGATGTCGTCTCCAAGGTTTTTAATCTTGTGGATAACCCCGGTCAGAGTGGCTTGCTCCAAAATTAATTTTATGTGATGGTCGCCTGCTTTATCTAATAGTCTAATACAGTTACTCGCATCCATTACTGTTTCAGAAAGATCCCTTCCAGATAATACATAATCATCTGTTATCTTAAGAAAGGTATCTTGAACTCCAGCATCCAGTAGGTAACCCTCTAAGCCCTTATCATCTTTTATATAAACCTCTGACTTTCCTTTTGCTACTTTGTAGAGAGGCGGTTCAGCAATGAAAATATGTCCTTTTTCTATTAACTCAGGCATTTTTCGAAAGAAGAAAGTTAACAGCAAAGTTCGTATATGGGCACCATCCACATCAGCATCTGTCATGATAATAATTTTATGGTATCTTAATTTTTCAATATCAAAATCGTCGTTACCTATCCCAGTGCCTAAAGCAGTTATCAAAGTTCCTATCTCTTGACTGGATAACATCTTATCA
>QOQE01000026.1 GCA_003331935.1 Alphaproteobacteria bacterium
CTTCACGTATGGCTCCTCTTAACTCTGATAGGCTTTTCCCTTTGCCCTTTGCTGCTGCTTCACCCAACATCAAGGCGGTTCCAGATGGTGCATCAACTTTGTTCCTATGGTGCATTTCCAAAATTTCTGTATCAAAATCTAAGTCTAGAGAAGATGAAATTTTTTCAACTAAACTAGTTAATATATTTATTCCTAAGCTCATATTTCCAGCCTTTACAACAACCGCCTTTTCTGCATACCCCTTAATATTATTTTCTTGGCTTGAGTCAAAACCAGTTGTTCCAATTATATGAGCTGTGTTGGTGTATGCGCAAATTTTAAGACAATCCAACGAGTTATCAGGTGTACTAAAATCGATGACAGCATCAGCAGAGCTTACGGCCAAATTTAAATCATCGGTTACGATGATATTGTTCTCTTTGCCTAGTAGCTTTTCCCCACAATCTTGTCCTATCCAATTGTGGCCTTTATGCTCAACTACACATTGTAGATCAATGTTAGGAGATTCATTAACTCTCTTTATTATTTGGGATCCCATACGCCCTGATGCACCTAAAACACTCACCTTAAAATGATTTTTCATTTTTTCCTCAACAAATAATTGAATAATCTCAATTTTAATTTTAGTAGTTAGTATAGTCTAATCGTTGTACTGGTTGAAGTTAATATGCAAAAAAGAAAAAATAAGGGTCGGGTTGGAAACGAAGCTTCTCAAAGACAACTGAGAGTTTCAGAGTTAATTAAAAGAAATATTTCCAAAATACTAATTGACTCCAATTTTTATGATCACAATAGAAAAAACTATTCAGCTTCTGTAAGTGAGGTAAGATGCTCGGCAGATCTTAAGATGGCAACAGTGTATGTCCTTCCTTTCAATCATGTAGACCCACAAGAACTCACTTCTTTTTTGGGTAAAAATAAGAGCGCTATAAGGCACGCTCTCGGAAAAGAGTTGTCTTTAAAATATCTACCGGACTTGAGGTTTAAAGAAGACACACTTTTTAAACAGATAGAGAAAACTAACCAGATTTTTAGAGCTCTTGAAAAAGAATAGATTCGCAGTGCAGAAAAATAAATTTAACGGGTGGATTTTAGTGAACAAACCGGCTGGAATTACATCAGCGGATGTAGTAAGGGTACTAAAAAAAAAAATGAACCCAACAAAGATCGGTCATGCCGGAACATTGGACCCTGACGCTATAGGATTAATACCAGTAGCGTTAGGCGAAGCCACTAAAGCAATTCCATATCTCCTAAGGTCAAGAAAGAAGTATGAAGCTTCTTTTTTATACGGATTGAAAACTGACACAGATGACTCCTCTGGAACAACTCGCAAAGCCTCAAACTACATTCCAAGAAAGAATGAAATACTAGAAGCTCTCAAATATTATTCAGAGGTGCCATTTCAAGTTCCTCCCAAAGTTTCTGCAGTGAAGATAAAAGGTAAAAGAGCTTACGAGCGCTTCAAAGCTAAAGAGACCTTCCAACTAACAGCAAGGCCTATAAAGGTATATACACTCTCATTACAATCGTACGATAAAAAAGGAGAAACACTTGTGCATTTCGAATGTAGTAAAGGTGGTTATGTAAGATCCATAGCCAGAGATATTGGAGATTTTCTTGGATGTTTCGGACACGTGAGAAACCTTAGGCGTATTGAATACGGTCCCTTCAAAGCTGATAAGGCAACTGATTTATCTGACCTTCTAGACCTATCTATTGAGAATTTAATATCAAATATAATGGATATTGAAATCGGGATCCCAGGTCTAAAAGTTTTTGAATGCAATTCGGATGATATAAGACACTTGGAAAATGGTCGGCCGATAGAATGCCCTGTTGCGTTTGATTTTGGAGAAGGCGAAGAACTCATTGCAAAGTATAACGGAAAAGTCGCAGGTATCCTCTTTAGAGAAGAAGGCTTTCTGAAGGTCAAGAGAAAATTTAACACTTGAGTGCAATATAAAAGTCACCAAGAGATAAGTATTTATTTTTTTCTTTATTTTTTTATAAAACCACACTAAGAGATATGATTATTAATCAAACCTAACTGGACGACATCCTGGTAGGTATTAACAAATGGAGAATTTAGATGTCGATTACCCAAGAAGATAAGAACACCCTCATTAAAGAATACGCAAACAAAGAGGGAGATACTGGCTCACCTGAGGTTCAGGTAGCAATACTGACGAAGAGAATTGCCAATCTAACAGAGCATTTCAAAACTCATAAAAAAGATAATCACTCTAGAAGAGGCCTCTTAAAAATGGTTTCTTTAAGACGAAAACTTTTGGACTATGTGCGAGAAAAAGACGAGGATCGCTACAAGGAACTAATTAAAAGACTAGAAATAAGAAGATAAATTATTCCGGTTTTTTTGTCCGTAAAAATTTACCATAGCAAAGGCAAGATATGTTTAATGAAATAAAGAAGACTATTGAGTGGGGACACGATAAATTAACACTAGAAACCGGCAAGATCGCTAGGCAAGCGGACTCGACTGTAATGGCAACCTATGGTGAGACCGTAGTTATGGCAGCTGTGGTATTTGCAAAGGATGCAAAAGCTGACCAAGATTTCTTTCCCCTAACAGTAAATTATCAAGAAAAGTATTATGCGGCCGGAAAAATCCCTGGAGGTTTTTTCAAAAGAGAAGCTCGCCCTACTGAAAAAGAAACTTTGACCAGTCGTCTAATCGATAGACCTATAAGGCCACTATTCGTTGGGGGGTTTAAAAACGAAGTACAGGTGACATGTACCGTTCTCAGTCATGACCTAGAAAATGACCCCGATATAGTTGCTATGATAGCAGCCTCCGCCGCTTTAACACTTTCTGGTGCCCCGTTTCTTGGGCCGATTGGAGCTGCAAGAGTAGGGTTTGTTAATGGCTCCTATGTTCTTAACCCGTCAGTAGATGACATGGATAACTTAAAAGAAAAGAGTGACCAAAGGCTTGATCTCGTAGTTGCAGGAACAGAAGATGCCGTAATGATGGTAGAGTCTGAAGCATACGAACTATCAGAAAAAGAGATGTTGGGAGCCGTAAAGTTCGGACACGAACAAATGGCCTCCGTCATTGACATGATCATCGATCTGGCAAAAGAGGCCGCAAAGGAACCCTTTTCTTTTGATTATCAGCTTAATGACGAATTATATAAAAAGATATCTAAAGCAGGAAACAAAGATCTTAAAAAAGCGTTCGAAATATCCGATAAAAAAGACCGACAAGCTTCAGTGGCTTCAGCGGTCGAGAAAATAAAAAGCTCGCTTTCAGATGAAGAAAATGAAGGTAGCGAGGTTAAAGAACTAATAAAACGGCTTGAGTCTGAGGTTGTTAGAAACAACATCCTAGATGATGGATTGCGCATAGATGGTAGGGATCTAACAACAGTTAGGCAAATAGAGACTGAAACCCGTTTATTACCAAGGGCGCACGGATCTGCATTATTCACAAGAGGTGAAACTCAGGGGCTGGTTGTTACAACGCTTGGATCCGGAGATTCTGAGCAAATCGTAGATGCCCTACACAAAGAAGGCAGACTAAATTTTATGCTTCATTATAATTTCCCACCTTACTCTGTGGGAGAATGCGGTAGAATGATGGGGCCTGGCCGCCGAGAGATTGGGCATGGAAAACTAGCATGGAGGGCCTTACAAGCGGTATTACCTTCGTCTGAAGAATTTCCATATACAGTGAGAGTTGTTTCCGAGATAACAGAATCCAATGGATCTTCCTCAATGGCAACAGTTTGTGGATCATCTTTGTCAATGATGGATGCAGGGGTACCCCTCAAAGCGCCCGTAGCCGGTGTTGCTATGGGATTAATACTAGAAGGGAAAAAGTTTGCTGTTCTGACAGACATATTAGGAGATGAAGACCATCTTGGGGATATGGACTTTAAAGTGGCTGGGACCGAAGCCGGGATAACATCTTTACAGATGGATATAAAAGTTGCAGGAATTACACCTCAAATTATGGAAAAAGCACTGGATCAAGCAAAGGAAGCAAGGTTACACATTTTAGGTGAAATGGCCAAATCTTTGTCAGCTCCATCTGAATTTTCACAATATGCACCTAAAATAGAATCGATAACTGTTCCCAGCGACAAGATTCGCGAGGTTATAGGAAGTGGAGGAAAAGTAATAAAAGAAATTGTTGAAGTTTCGGGTGCTAAAGTGGATATAAACGATGATGGATTAGTGAGAATAGCATCTCAAAACAAAGAGAGCTTAGATACAGCTAGAAAAATGATTAAAGAGATCGTTGAAGACCCTATTGTCGGACAAGTTTACGAAGGTAAAGTCGTTAAGCTGATGGATTTTGGAGCTTTTGTAAACTTCTATGGGAAACGAGATGGCCTTGTTCACGTTAGTCAAATATCTGAGGATAGAGTTAATCATCCAAAAGACGTTTTAAATGAAGGAGAAACCGTCAAAGTTAAATTGATGGGTATTGATGATAGAGGCAAAAGTAAGTTGTCGATGAAAGTTATTGATCAAAGCACAGGAAAAGAGATAGAGAAGGAAAGTTAAGCTAAACCCACCCAGATAGCTCTTTTTTTAATATATTAAAAAACATGTCGATGTGTACTTTATCGTCATTAAGACATGGAATATATAGGAAGTTTTTTCCTCCGGCTTCCGAAAAGCTTTCCGCTATCTCCCCACAGATCTCTTCCAGAGTTTCAACACAATCAGAAGAAAAAGAGGGCGCTATAATGGCGATATTATCCTTACCAGATTTGGCTAAATCCGCTACGAGCTCAACGGTAGCAGGCCCTACCCACTTTTCCGGACCAAATTTTGACTGAAATGCCGTCGTCAATTCACTTTTCTTCCACTTAAGCTTTTCTCTGATTAGCCTGGATGTTTTTTGGCATTGACAATGGTAAGGGTCTCCATTTAACAAGTATCGTTCAGGAACACCATGATATGATATCACCAGGTGCTGAGGCTTAAATTTTGATTTTTTATACGCTGTCTCTATTGATTTTGAGACCGAACTGATGAATTCTGGATTGTCAAAGTATGGGGGCACTGTTCTAATAGATGGCTGCCAGTTTAACTTCATTAAAGATCTGAATATCTGATCGTTGGCAGTGGCAGTCGTTGGAGCTGCATATTGTGGATAAAGTGGAAAAAAAAGTATTTTTGTACATCCCTGAGATACCATTTTTCTAAGCACGCTTTCTGTCGAGGGGTTACCATACCGCATGCAAAAATCCAATAAAACTTGATCACCGTACTCTTTATGAAACTTAGCTTGCAATTTTTTTGTTTGAGCTTTGGTAATCGTCAACAGTGGGCTTTCATTTTCCTTTGTATTCCAAATCTCTTTGTATGCTTCGCCAGAAGAGAAAGGTCTTCTGAGTAAAATTAGGTTTAATATTGGCTTCCAGACCCAAGGAGAGTAATCAATTACCCTCCTATCAGATAGAAACTCCTTTAGGTATCTTCTCATAGACCAATAATCTGTGGCGTCTGGTGTACCAAGGTTCCCTATTATGACACCCACTTTCTGTTTTAAAATCTTTGGGTGGTCTTCTGGGGTATTTGACTCAATAACATTCATTTTTGCTTCTTCCAATATGACTTAACTAAGCTATACCACCAAAATATCAAATCAAATCCTCTCTCTCTTCTTCTATTTCGTTCCATACAAATAGATGACTTCAAAAGTTGCACTTATAGACTGGGCGTAATCCTCTTGTCCTCTACCTGAAAAATTTTCGAAATAATGTTTTTCAACTTCATGAATCAGGCTTTTGGGTGTTAGATTTTTACTGCGCCCAATTATTGCATTTGTCTCACCCATTTTTTTAATATCCCAAAACAAATCTAATATCTTTTTATAGTCAACCTTTATCAGATCTCTATCGACCACACTGTTATGCAGCCCAACCTTAGCAGCCAAGTTACCAACATCTCTTATTTCTGGTAATGGAGAAATCCTTGGACTAACTGCACCAAATAGTTTCATCTCGGCTTTAGCGAAAGAGTCCCTAAGCTCGTTTAGCGTCTCCGCTCCAAATAGGCAACATAAGAATTGACCTTTGGGGTTTAAGAGTTTGACTTTTTGAGAAAAATCAGTGTACGGGTCATTAGACCAATGTAGCTGCATTAAATTTGCGTATAAATCTATTGATAAGGTTTTATCGGGATTGTGGGTAAATTCGGAAACGATTATTTTTTTGTTACTTTTTAACTCCTTTAAGTCAACTCTTCTACAGCCTTCTATAAGGCCGTGCTCCCATTTATTTGGTAAATCTAAAATACGATTCTCAATATCACTGAAAACTCTTTTTAAGAGAAAATTTTTTGGCCTTGTTTCTCTTGATCTAATTTTGTTTTTCTTAACTCTCTCTATGTCAAATAACATTAGTTGTTAATCCGAAAATATTTTATGATTAAAAGGTCAACCCATTTTTGATAAATCATTAGCGTGTTTTTATGCTGGAATTCAACAATAAAGATATAAATCTACTAATTCTTCTTAGCGAGATAGCCACAATAGAACAATTAGCTAGAAACCAACTTGATAATGCCCTTCCTAAAAATTTAAATATATCTAGTTTCTCTGTTTTAAATCACTTTTCTGGCTCGAAAGCGGAGAAAACTCCTTTACAACTAGCAAGAAGTTTTCATGTAACCAAGGGTGCTATGACCAATACATTGAACAAACTAGAAAAGCTAGGATACATACACATCCGCCCGGACTGGAATGATGCAAGGAAAAAACTTATTTCAATAAGTCAGAGTGGTATAGATGCAAGAAATCATGCTATCAAATCCATAAAACCTATCTTAGATGAAATCATCATGAAAACTGATCACGTGACGAAGAAAAGTTTGTTAGGGGATTTAAGAAGTTTTCGTGAGTCAATAGAAAAAAATAAAACTTAGAAGGAAGTTTTTTGTTTGTCTTAATCATTGGAAGCGCACCAGACGCCTTAGAAGCTCAAAGTTTTAACAGAGAGCTTTTTCAGCAGGTTGTGGCTATTAATAACGCTTGGAATGTAAGAAGTGACTGGGATTATTGTATATTTCCTGATGACTTTCCAGGAAATAGGAGGCCAAACGAAAATGACGAACAAAGATTGATTGGCTCAGAGCAATATGTGCCCTTGCAAAATAAATATGGAGGATTCGTTTACTCTGGAGGCACTATGGCTTTTACTGCCGGATACTGGGTTCTAGGGCATTTCAACCCTAGAGCCATAGCTTATATCGGCTGTGATATGGTTTATGATGAGAAAAAAACCCATTTTTATGGAAGAGGCACCCCAGATCCTCTGAGAGAAGACCCTACTTTGAAAAATTTAAAAGCAAAGTCTGCCCGCCTTGAAGCTATTGCTGCATCTCAAAATTGCTCAATTTTTAACCTTTCAAAGAGACCTAAGAGTAATTTAGTTTTTAGACGTAACAGCCTAGAAAATATACCAGAAGACCCTACCCCGAGGAGAGTAAATACCGAGTTACTAAAGCTTGTGCTAGAAAAGGAAAAAAGTTTGGGTTACTTCATAAAGAACGGTAAGTATTGGAAACATCTAGCTGATTTTGACCAGAAAAAAATAGACATTTTGGACGGTCTCTGGAATGAAGTTATTCAGTCGGATTGATGCGTTATCGTGTAGCACAAACTGCGTAATTTACTTTAAAATCACTTTTTGATAATTCCCATCCCCAGGATAATGGGTTAAACACAAACCCTTTTGTATCCTTGACTGTGAGACCGGAATCAAGAAATAATTTTTTAAGTTCGTTTGGTTTGATGAATTTATTCCAGTCATGTGTTCCTTTTGGCAACCACTGCATAACGTATTCAGCGCCCAAAATAGCGAATAGATAGCTTTTCAAATTCTTGTTTATTGTTGAACAAAACATTAGGCCTTTTTTCTTAAGTAGATTTGAGCAAACTTCTATGAAAAATCCTGGGTTTTCAACATGCTCAATAACCTCCATGTTAAGAATCACGTCGAATGCAACGTTTTCTTTCAAAAGGTCTTCCGCTGCAATATGGCGATATTTTATATCCAGGTTCATTTTTTTTGCGTGCAAAGAAGCCACTTTTATATTTTTTTCAACTACATCAATGCCAAGAACATCAGCCCCCATTCTAGCCATTGGTTCGCACAACAGACCACCTCCACAGCCAATATCTAAAACTTTAATCCCTTTCAAAGGCTTCTTCTCGAGTATCATATCTTTTTGAAAATGCATAGATAAGTGATCAGTTATAAACTCTAATCTACAGGGGTTCAACATATGAAGTGGCTTGAACTTTCCCTCAGCATCCCACCATTCGGTTGCTAATTTCTCGAACTTCGATATCTCTTCTGCGTTTATTGAAGAAACTGTTTTCATTGAATTCTTCCTATCTACGTGACATACTATATATATATACTCTTTTTTTATTCTCAAGAATGCCTGAACAAAATATCTCCCAATCTAATAAACCCAGGACCCACCTGTTTCCTGAGATAGAACCCTTTAGAAAAAGCTTCCTTGATCGGGGTGATGGACACAAGATATATTATGAAGAATGTGGTAACTCCAGCGGAATACCTGTTGTAGTCGTACATGGTGGACCGGGTGGAGGATGTAGTCCAACAATGCGCAGGTTCTTTGATCCTGATGCCTACTACATCATTCTTTTTGATCAAAGAGGTTGTGGAAGATCTAAACCTTATGCTTCAGTGGAAAATAATACTACTTGGCATCTTGTGTCGGACATCGAGGCTATAAGAAAAAAACTTGGCATAAATAAAGTAGTTTTGTTCGGAGGCAGTTGGGGAGCTGCTTTGTCTCTAATATACGCTCAAACATATCCTGAAATGGTCAGTAAAATAATCCTTAGGGGAGTGTTTACTATGACACAATCGGAGTTAGACTGGTTTTATAAGGAAGGTGGAGCTAGTATGTTTTGGCCTGAAGCATGGCGAGCTTTTAGGGATATGCTTCCGCCCAAAGAACAGAAAGATATTATAGGAGGTTACCACTCAAGACTGTTTGGATCATCTCCTACCGAACAAGGACGATTTGCTAGAGCTTGGACGGCTTGGGAAAATGCTCTGGCTAATCTTGAAAGTCCTGGGTTTGGCTCTAGCCCCTCTACGGATTATGCGAGAGCTTTCGCAAGAATTGAAAACCATTATTTCAAGAACCTTGGTTTTTTAAGTAAATCTCAGCAAATCAAAGATAATATGCATAAAATATTGGATATACCTTCAATAATTGTTCAGGGAAGATATGACATGATTTGCCCACCTGGAACAGCAGAGCTAATTCACAGGTTATGGCCAAACTCAAATTTAGTTATGGTATCCAAAGCGGGTCATGCAATGTCTGAATCAGGTATAACCACAGCTTTGGTTAAAGCGACAGAACAATTTAAAAATTAGCTGAACTTAATTTTTTTATAAATCCCTCGAAGGCAATGTATGTATTTTTTCTAGGCTTTTGAAAAGATAAAATTGTCATAACAACTAATTTTTTATTTACAAAAAAGAAGTATTTTCTAACAAACTCTCGACGATCTGAAGAACTTATTCTTTGAAAACTCACATGAAAAAATGTCTTTTGCAACTTCTTTTGACCATAAACTATTTTTTTATTACTTGAAGCAGTTAGAAATTTTTTGAACTCCATATTTCCAGCAATGACGGATAAATATTCTTTCTGAGAAATATCTTTTGGAACTGCTGACCTTGTGAATGCGATATTAACTATCGTGTCAACTGGTCTGCGGCTAAAATAGAAGTTATTACCATTACTTACCGCTATACAATTCGTGACTACCATAGTCTCTTGATAAGCTGAGGAGCTGCTAGCACTTTTATCCAAACAAAAACCGCTTGGAAGCTTGTGCTTTTTTTTTATCTGACTTATTGGTACAGAAATTGAATTGGTAAGCGGCCCCGATCCAATAGATAAGCAACCACTTAAAAAGATAGGGAGAATAATTGCGCCGAATATTTTTGTTAAATTTGCCAAGACCAAAGCTCCAGTTTAATTAATAGAGTTTACTCAATATTTTACTTAGAAAAAACAGTTGGTTTATTTTTATTTTGTATAATGTTATTTTTTAGTTTAGCAATAAAGATTATAAAACATTTGAGTGGTAGCTAAAATGAATTGGATCTCTAACTTCGTTAGGCCAAAAATCAATGCAATGTTTTCGCGGAAAGGTAACTCTGAGACATTATGGGTTAAATGTGAAAGCTGTGACTCTATGATCTTTCATAAAGAATTTAGCCAGAATCTCAATGTATGTCCACATTGTAACTATCACATGTACATGTCTCCTAAGGAGCGTTTTATAACTTTATTTGACAACGGAAAATACTCAACAATTGATTACGAATCTCCGGCACAGGATCCCCTAAACTTCAAGGATACAAAAAAATATACTGACAGAATAAAAGATGCTCAAAAAAGCACAGGACAGAAAGAGGCAATTTTAGTATCTGAGGGCCAGTTGGGAGGAATGAATACAATAATAGCCTGCCAAGATTTTAAATTCATGGGTGGTTCTATGGGGATGGCTGTGGGAAATGCAATTTTAGAGGGGGTAAAAAGAGCGGTCAAAAATAAATCACCTTTTATTTTATTTGCTGCCGCAGGGGGAGCTAGGATGCAAGAAAGTGTATTATCACTAATCCAAATGCCGAGAACAACAGTGGCTATTGAGATGCTGAGAGATGCTGCACTTCCATATATAGTTGTATTAACAAACCCTACAACCGGTGGAGTAACAGCATCTTATGCAATGCTCGGTGATGTGCAAATAGCTGAACCGAATGCTCTTATTTGTTTTGCAGGACCCAGAGTCATAGAGCAGACAATTAGAGAAAAGCTACCAGAGGGTTTTCAAAGATCAGAGTATTTGTTAGATCACGGAATGCTTGATAAAGTAGTTTCAAGAAAGTTTTTGCGAGAAGAGCTAATAAAATTAATCTATCTATTAAAAAATCAACCTCCACCTATAAGAGGAAATATTACAGAAGTTGATGGATCTAATGGACGAGATACTTAAAAGGCTCGAATCTTTACACCCTAAAATAATTGATCTTAAGTTAGACAGAGTAAAAAGACTTTTGCGTAAACTAGGTAACCCCGAAAGATCGTTGCCTCCGATAATACATGTCGCAGGCACAAATGGAAAAGGTTCTACTATTGCGATGATCAAGGCTGGGTTGCAAAGTAGTGGACTCAGAACGCATGCCTATACCTCACCACACTTAGTTCATTTTAATGAGAGAATTGAAATAGCGAACAAAAGAATAAGTGACGATGAATTAAAGGATGTTCTTACTGAGTGCGAAAATGTAAATAACTCAGAGCCAATAACTCTTTTTGAAATAACTACTTGTGCGGCTTTTCTTGCATTCTCAAGAGAACCTGCTGACTATACGCTTTTAGAAGTTGGGCTTGGCGGAGAGTTTGATGCCACGAATGTTGTTCAAAATCCAGTAGTCTCAATTATCACTCCTATCTCTTTCGATCATAAGGAATACTTAGGTAACACAATAAAAAAGATAGCAATAGCTAAAGCTGGTATAATAAAAAAAAACGTTCCCACTGTTATCTCAAATCAGTCTGTAGAAGTAAAAAAATTACTGGAAGCCAGGTGTAAAACCAATGGAAGTGATATTGTTTGGTCAACTGAAAGTTTCACTGTCTCTAGTTCTAAACAAACAATTATTCAAAATAAGGGAAAAGTAAGCATTGAATTTCCGTTCCCTTCTCTGACTGGCACACACCAAATCAGCAACGCTATGACTGCTATTTCTACACTTAACCATTTAAAAATCCCTGATCATTATATATGCGAGGGATTAAAATCGACCTATTGGCCTGCTAGACTTCAAAAAATTGAGAAGGGGCGTTTAGCCGAATTTATTAAAACCTATAACACTAATAATCAATTGTGGCTTGACGGTGGTCATAATGAAGCAGCAAGTATTAGACTTACAGAAAGCTTAAGTTTTATTAACAAAAACAATCTACACATTATTTATGGGTCTCTTAAAAATAAAGATCACCTTTCTTTCCTAAAAAATATAGCGCACATATCTTCATCTCTTTGCCTTGTGGAAATAGAAAATCAACCGTCTTCACTAATGAAAAAAGTAGCGCTAGCTGATGCAAAAGAAATGGGCTGGGATAAAGTCTATGCAGCAGCCGGCATTAAGGACGCTATAAAACATATCTGTGACAAAAACATGGGGGTTGACAAGCATGTTTCGATTTTGATTTGCGGTTCCTTATATTTAGCAGGACAAGCTTTGAAAGAGAATGAAATCTCCATCTAAGTGCTTTCGTCAATCCAGCTCTTCAAATCTGTCTTTGGAGCTGCGCCAATTTTAGATGAGATCATCTCACCATTTTTAAATATAAAAAGCGCTGGGATGCCCCTAACCCCTAATTTACTGGGGCTATCTGGGTTTTCATCAACATTTATTTTTGCAATTTTAATTTTTTCTCCATATTCCTCAGATAACTCCTCTAATGCGGGTCCTATTTGTTTACATGGTCCACACCACTCGGCCCAAAAATCAATCACTACAGGAACGGAACTATTTATTACTTGTTCTTCAAATGTATCGTCTGTTACGTTAAATGTTGCCATAATTTACTCCTAGTTTTTCATACTTTTTTCATTATAAACTTCTTCAAAATATTTTTTTATTCCCTTCAGTTCAGAGATAAAATCTCGATCCTTAGTATTAGAGTCGTTTTCAATAATTTCAATCTCTTTGTCAAAGTCATCACAAGTTTTCCATTTTTCCTTATTGATACTTGTTAATTGATTTGTGACTGAACGCTCAATTTCATCTCTGACATCTAATGGTAAAACTTCAGGACACTCCTCATAAATAAGCCGTAACCCAAAATAAGAAAAACGCTTATCGGAAAATTGCTGGCATAAATCATATCTATTTGACCAACTCTCCTCTTGAAACTGTAGCTTCAGTTTTTGGTCTTTATTATTTGGGAAGCCTCCAGTATATAATGTTTCTTCAGCCATTATATCCTCCTGTGAACCACTCAATTCTTTCTCTTGTTGAGTCTCATCCGCAATATCTGAAAGCATTGATGCTACATTTTGTTTAAATAAAGTTGCGTTTGCTAAAACGTCAGCTCGCTTTTCAAATTCACTAATGTTTATTGTTTTGGCGAACCAACTGTCTTGAACTTGGTTTTTCTTCAATAATATTGGGCCTTTATTTGGCTTCACAAATTTAAGAAATTTTTGTCCGGCAGTATAAGTTTCTTTTAAATCCCTTAAATCTAATTCTACAAATTCTTTAGGATCGTAATTGAGATCAAACAGAACTGGAAAATTATAAACAGGGTGAGTTACAAGTAAATTCCCTGAAATTGCTGTGGTTTTACCATAAAAGGTCTGACAAAAAAAAATAATTTTCTCTTCTGAAAGCACCTTGTGGACCGTTGATTTATTTGCACCTTGTAAGAATGATTGCCAAAAACCTGGTTTTCTTTTCGATATAAGTTGTGCCAATTGTTTCGTAGCCAAAACATCACCAAATGCGTCATGCGCAAGGTGATTAATAGAATTTGCTGGGCCAATTTGATCGAGTTTAAATGTCTTTTTATTCTTGCTGTTGACTGGAACATTAATAGTGTCGGGAAAAAAGAATTCTACAGTTCTTAGTAGCTCCAACAAGTCTGCTCTGTTGTTATTATTTCTACTAGTCAAATATGGATCAAAGAGTGTTTTGAACAAAGAATTTCTCAGAAATTCCTCGTCGAAATTAATGCTATTGTAACCAATAAATATAGACGGCGACCATTTAATAAATTTTTCTTCCAGTTTGCAAAGCATCTCATAGTGTGAGCAATCGGTTTTTATTAATCTTGAGTAGTCAGTATGATTTACGGCAAGCGCAAAAGGGCTGGGTATAAGCCCTGGTTTCAACCTACATCTAACTTCAAATGAATCTATCTCGCTAAATTCTTTTGAGACCTTAGTCGCACCTACTTGGAGAATTTGATCCCAATGTGGATCTCTACCAGTAGTTTCAAAATCATAAAAAATTAAGTCCATGTTTTTAAATTCTATATCTTTTCATCACTAAAATGTCCGCTCCCTAACAAGGATACAATCAAATCACTCCACCCGTTTCCAAAAAATTTAATTTTTATAACTCTGGTCTCTTTGGCCTCTGTAATCTCTAATTTTATATTTCTTGAAAAGTTTTTTATTTCTAAAATCTCGGGCCATTCTAAAAGTGTAATCTGATTATCAAAAATGTCTGGTATACCCAACTCAAATAGTTCCTCTTCACTATTTACCCTGTAAAGGTCAATATGCGAAATTTTGCAACATTTAAAATCATAAGTTTGAATAAGAGAAAACGTTGGAGACGAGATTTCTTCAATATCTAAATTTTCTTTTATCGCTTTGGCTTTAATTATCTGCCTAGCAAACTCCGTCTTTCCTGCACCGACTTTGCCTGACAAAAGAACTAAATCACCATTTTTTGTATGTTCAGCAAATATCGTTCCTATCTCAGATAGATCTAATATGTCTAAATCAAATGACTCCAAAATAGTATTAGGATCAGCTAACATTCCTTGGGTTTTCCTTTACTTTTTCTCCCTGGTCTAATTGTAAGACTTCGATGGATGACCTTTTCCATAAAATCTCAACTTTTGCACCTTTTATTTGTTTTTTTCCATTGTCTTCAATGTGATTCACATTTGAGAATTTCAGTTTTCCGTTGGTTTTTTCTAATAAAATGTTTGCTATAAATAAGCCAAGGCCCATACCTTCTGCAGGCGCTTTGGTTTTTTCGTCTGTTGAAAAGAATTCACTTTTCTTTAGAAATGGTTCCCCAATCATTTTAGTAATATCATGGGGAAAACCTTTGCCATCATCTACAATTTCTACGTTTAATTCTCTAGGGTCACAAATTAAATTGATATCCACAGTCGTTTTTGCAAATTTAATGGCATTGTGAATAATGTTTCTTAATCCATGAATTAGTTCAGGCTCTCTTCTGACCAAAGGTATCATTTTTTCTTTTATCGATATTCCTTTACGACCTTTCCTCACCCCATTAAGCCTGAAAGTTATTTCCTTATCTAAATTTTTATAAGGCTGACTAGCTTCAAAAAGAAGAGTAAAAAGATCAATAGTTTTTACATATTGATCATCTTTTCCAAGTGATCCCATATCTGAAATAATTGCCTTACATCGCTCGATTTGGTCATATATTAATCGTATATCTTGGTAAATGGGGCTATCGCTATTAATTTCACTTAAAAGCTCAGATGAGGCCAATTTTATCGTTGCGAGAGGTGAACCCAATTCGTGACCCAAGGCAGCAACCACACCGGTCAAAGCTGTAAGTTTTCTTTCTCTTTCCAAAGCAACTTGAGTAGCCTGAAGGGCTCTATTCATTTTTGAATTATCTAAAAAGATTCTCCTAACATAGCTGCCTAAAAACGTTACAGTAATTATCAATGAGGCTGAAAACCCGAATAGTAAAATTTCTGGAGATTTTAATATATCTCCTGAGCTGTCAATAATAGGAAAATATTTAACACTTAAAAACGATATGCTCATAAGTGTCATAACTCCAAGAATAATTAAATAAATTATTGGTAAAGAAGATGCAGAGACAATAGTAGGTACAATGATAAGGATCGAAAAGGGATTGCTTATCCCTCCAGAGAAAAAAAGTAGTAAGGAAATTTGGGTCAAGTCAAAAACAAGAAAAACAAATGTCTTTAAAGCCGATAATCTTTTTTCAGTTCTGAAATAAACGCTAGAAGTAAGGTTAATAACGCAAGAAAGAAAGAGTATTATAAAACAGGCCTGAACATTAAAGTTGAAGTTGAGAATAAAGTTCGTCACTGCTATTGCTATAACTTGCCCAGCTATCGCCAACCACCTTAGATTTATGAGTGTTCTGGGCTTTATCCAGCTTTCACTTAAATATATTTGCTTTTTAAATAGATTTATCATTCCTAAAGCTGCCACTAATATAACTATCGGTACCTAACATACTTTTTACCAAATGCTCTAAAAATTTATTTGCATGGTCAAGTGCATTTATATCGTGGGCAGGAAAATGTTTGACGCGGAATGATTTTGCCACATATTATGCTAACAAAGGATTAACCTATATGTTAGATGAGATCAATTATAAGATTGATGAGGACAATTCGCTCCTCATACTAGATGATGATGAGCCGTTTTTAAAAAGATTAAGTGTGGCAATGGAAAAGAGAGGTTTTGATGTTTTTCCAGCCAACTCTATGGCAGACTTTGGAAGAATTATACAAGACGTGTATCCAAACTACGCTATAATTGATCTTAGACTTAACGATGGGACCGGACTAGATGCTGTTGAAAGCATTAGAAAAAAAAAGTCGGATTCAAAAATCATTGTACTTACTGGATACGGTGCTATCGCCACTGCAGTTGCAGCCGTTAAAATAGGAGCAATTGATTATTTGTCTAAGCCAGCAGATGCTAACGATATTTTAAACGCACTTGTTTTCAGCAATGAAGGCAAGCCACCCCCACCAGTAAATCCAATGTCGGCAGACAGAGTAAAGTGGGAGCACATTCAAAGAGTATTTGAACTATGTAATAGGAATGTTTCAGAGACCGCTAGGAGACTAAGCATGCATAGACGGACGTTGCAAAGAATTTTAGCTAAGAGAAGTCCTAAATAATTATTTAATCACTTCAGTAGATCAGGTAAATCTCCATATTCACCCGCAGCCTCTTTGGTAAAAAAGCTTTTTAATAGCTGGGATTTTTCAATAGCACTCATACCAAACTCTCTTATAGCTTTTAGGTAAAAATTATTGTTGGAAAATAGCGCGTTTATTAAATCCGTATAGGTTGCGAGAGATATCCTGTCGAATGATCTCCATGATTCATATGTTTTCAAAAGATCTATACTACCAAGATCTAAACCTAATTTTTTGCCCTTTATAAGAGTGTCTACCAAAGAAGCAACATCTCTAAGGCCTATATTTAAACCTTGCCCCGCTAATGGGTGGATAGCCTGTGAAGAGTCGCCAATAAAAATCTTTCTATTGTCAATAGACTCTCTAAGAAACCGAAGATATAGCGGAAAAATTTTTTTTTCACCTACCAGTGAAGGGTTTGATAAAATATCTCCCGCATTATCCATCAAATAATTTATAAATTTTTCACGTTTAGAGTCACTAAGTTTTTTTCCTATTTCTACAGGCAGACTCCAAACAAACGTTGATCGCTTCCCTTGCAGAGGAAGTATTGCTAATGGACCACCAGACAAAAATATTTGATGAGCTGTAAAATTATGGGCATTGTCATGAGATAAATTTCCAACAATCGCTACCTGGTTATAACTTTTTGAAAAAAATCTTTTATTCAGTCTTTTGGCAAAGCCTGATTCTCTACCATCACTGATAATTAATATTTCGGTTCTAATAGATGACTTATCAGAGAGCATAATCTTTGTTTCGAAACTATTTGTTTCATCTTGGATAACCTCTGAAGAGTCTAATAATTGAATTTTTTTATTTTTATTGATCTCTGAAGCAAGCATATTTCTCAAATAGAAGTCTTCTATCATATAACTCGATGGCTCAATGCTTGAGCTTTCTTCATTAAACTCTGCCAAATGGTGTATTAAGTCGTCGGAGTCCTTTTTCGTTGAAAGCACAATATTTTTTATTGGGCTTACGTTGAGTTTCTTTGGATCCCACATTCCTAGATTAAATAACAAATTCTTGGAGGTTCTAGATAGAGCATAAGTTCTGCCCTTATTTCTTTCTACTCGATCTGAATGTTTTGCACCGTCTACTACAGTTACATCAAAACCTTTCGACGCCAATGCGATCGCCATGACGCTTCCGATTAAACCAGCGCCAACTATAACAATTTGCTTTTTTTTTGACCTTTTCATAGATGAGATAACATCAAGCCTATTTGTTAAATAATATATTTTGTAAACATTGTAAGTAGTCTAATATATTAAAAGGCAAATAAAACCAATCAACAATCAAAATGGACCTTGAAAATTTAAGATATAAAACCATTAAAGAAGTTAGTGAATGGATAGAGGCAGGGCAGATTTGTCCAGAAGAACTTACACACTTTTACTTAGAAAAAATATCAAGTGATCCAAAGTCTAAAGATGTATTCACAGAAGTCCTCAAAAACTCCGCTCTGGACTCGGCTAAGGAGTCAAAAAAAAGGGCTAAAAGAGGAATGAGAAAAGGTATTCTTGATGGCATCCCAATATCAGTAAAGGATTTAGCTGACATTGCGGGACATCTGACACGGGGTGGATCTTCTTTAACAGATACGAAAAAGGCAAAAAAAAATGCCGTTTTTGTCGAAAAGTTATACTCCGAAGGGGTTATTATTTTGGGCAAAACACATATGACGGAACTTGCTTTTTCAGGTCTGGGTCTAAACCCAGCGACGGCGACACCTCCTAACCCATTAAATGAGAAACTGGTCTCTGGTGGATCTTCTTCGGGATCGGCAGTATCTGTTTCAAGAAATTATTGTCTTGCATCAATTGGATCGGATACCGGTGGGTCTGTAAGAATTCCTGCAGCATGGAATAATTTAGTAGGATTAAAAACGACCCACAATATTATCGATTTAACTGGCGTTTTGAAACTCTGCCCTAGCTTTGACACCCTTGGCCCCATTTGCAAATCCGTCGAAGACTCTCACTTCCTTTTCGATGCTATGACGA
>QOQE01000027.1 GCA_003331935.1 Alphaproteobacteria bacterium
AGTTTATGGAACTTTTTTCCCAGAATTCTTCGGTTCTACATATCTAGGTTCAGTTCGTACGGTTGGAGTAACAATTATGGTTTTTAGTTCTGCCATAGGACCTGTTTTAAGTGGTTATTTTATAGACTTAGGATATCTCATAGACCATCAGTTCAAATTTTTTGCAGCATTTTCGACATTTGCTTCTTTATTATTTTTAATTATTAATCTTAGCATAAAGCTACCAGAGCATGCTGAATAACAACAATTAAAAACTGTTGCTCTTTGAGTAGAACGGCACGTTAGTCAAATCCGCACAAATGATAATTGATGGAACTTTTGAGGCATTTATAATTGGAGAAACATTTCATTATATTAAGATGGGTAAAAACGTTAATACAAGTACAATTGGAGTTTCTTGGGGCTATAATAATCAGGAAGAATTACATCGAGAAAATACCGGCCGTGTTGTAAATGACCCAAGTGAACTGGTAAAAATATTGGGAGAATACTAAATGGATAATTCTGAAATAATTTGGAAACCAAGCAGTGAAAGTAAAAAGTCAACCAACTTGTCACGGTTTATTGAGCTTGTTAATCGGAAACACTCACTATCAATAAAAACAGAATATCAAGAAATTTGGAACTGGTCTGTTAACAATGTCGAAAGTTTTTGGTCTTTAATTTGGGATTTTTCAAAAATCAAAGGAAGCAAGGGCGCCAAAATATGTGAAAACCTACATGAAATGCCTGGCGCTAAATTTTTTCCAGAAGCTAAACTAAACTATGCTGAAAACCTATTACAATCGCCAGATGACTCTTTGGCAATAGAGGAGTTTAGAGAAGATGGTTTCTCCAACGAGTTAACTCGAAAGGAACTTAAAAATAAAACCCTCAAAATGGCAGGATGGCTGAAAAGCAAAGGCATCAAAAAAGGGGATCGCGTCTGCGCTTACATGCCTAACTGTTCTGAAACTATTATTACGATGCTTGCCACTTCTGCCTTAGGAGCTATTTTTTCTTCCTGTTCGAGTGACTTCGGCGTTGAGGGGGTTATAGATCGCTTTGAACAAATAGAACCCAAAATTCTAGTTGCTACGAACGGATACCTTTATAACGGTAAGTTAATTGAGAGAGCAGAAGAAATTAAAACAATCTCTAAACGACTAACCTCTTTGGAATATGTTCTTGTTGTTGAATATATAACTTCAAAAAAAGATATTGATAACTTCCCAAACTTTAACACTGTTTTTCAGTCTGACCCCTTAGAGAAGTATGCCTTATGCGACTTTAATGACCCTTTATACATTGTTTTTTCATCAGGTACTACCGGCAAACCCAAATGCATAGTGCACAGCGTAGGAGGCGTTCTAATTCAACATGCCAAAGAGCACCTGCTTCATACTAATTTAATTGAAAAAGAAAAGATGTTCTATTTCACAACCTGCGGCTGGATGATGTGGAACTGGTTAGTTGGATCTCTATTTTGTCGAAGCTCTATAATTCTTTACGAAGGCAGTCCATTCTATCCAAATCCAGAACACCTATGGGAAATAGCCGAAAAATCAGATTTGAACATATTTGGTACATCAGCAAAATATATTGATGCGCTATCAAAATCTGCAATTGACCCTATGCGTCAGTTCAAGTTGGGTAAACTACGAACTATATGTTCAACTGGATCCCCACTCAGCCCAGATGGTTATGATTATATCTTAAGTAATATAAAGTCAGATGTACAAATCGCATCGATTTCTGGAGGAACAGATCTTCTGAGTTGCTTCGTTTTAAGTAACCCTATTGGAGCTGTAATAAAAGGAGAAATCCAGTGTAGGGCATTAGGTATGAATGTGGATATATTCGATGAAAAAAGAGAGAGCTTGGTTGATCAAGAGGGTGAACTAGTTTGCAAAACAGCGTTTCCATCAATGCCAATAAAGTTTTGGAATGATAAAAATGGTAAAAAATATAAAGAGGCATATTTTGAAAAGTTTGTAGGAGTTTGGCGCCATGGGGATTGGGCTAAAATAACTAAACGTGGCACCATAGTAATCTATGGTAGATCAGACGCAACCCTCAACCCTGGTGGAGTGAGAATAGGAACGGCTGAGATATATAACACAGTTGAGAAACTCAATGAAGTTGTTGAGTGCATCGTAATTTCGCAAAACTGGAACAATGATGTTAGGATAGTCCTTTTTATAAAATTACAAAGCGGCCATGAACTGACTGAAAAACTTAAAGGAAAAGTAATTAATCAGATAAGAACAAATCTTACCCCAAGACACCTGCCAGCAAAAATAATTGCTGTTCCAGATATTCCTCGAACCCGGTCTGGTAAAATAACAGAGCTTGCGGTTAGGGACATAGTACATGGAAAGAAAATTAAAAATAAAGAAGCTTTGGCTAATCCTGAGGCCCTAATTCACTTTTCTAATTTACCTGACTTAAGTAAAGATTGATACTTTATTGTTTCCAGAAGATAGGCAGGAAAAATGCCATCGCTACCAGAAGTTCTAGCCTTCCTAAAATCATCGCTAATATTAAGATGTATTTTTCAATATCATCGAGACTTTTAAAACTTCCAGACGGACCAATTATTTCACCTATTCCAGGTCCAACATTTGCTAATGCGGTGGTAGCTCCGGATAGTGCTGTGATAAAGTCCAATCCACAAAAAGCAAGGCTTAGCGTTACTAAAATTAGGCAAGCAAAAAAACAACAAATCATTGTCACCGTTGAACGATAAATATCTTGGTCAACGAGTTTGTTCCCATACCTCAAAAGAAAAACTCCCTTTGAATAAATTAGTTGTCTCAAAGATGTCTTAATTACTTGGCCTAGAACGATAAATCTATACACCTTAATTCCTCCAGCGGTCGAGCCTGCACAACCACCAATAAATATTAGAAAGAAAAACATGACTGGGCCTAGGGAACCATAGTTCATAAAGTCTCCGCTAGAGTATCCAGTTGTGGTTACTATAGAAACAACATTGAAAATGTATTCAGTATTCGCAAAGATTGATTTTGTTTGCTCACCATTTTGGTAGAGTATCAATAATGTACAAGAAAAAAATATAATTAATAAAAAGGTCAATACCTGTGGATCTAACCTAGGTACATTCCGAGTAAAAAAAATTGCCACAAATACACTGAAGGGTAGCCCACCCACTATCATAAAAAGGATAGCGACCCATAGCACAGTGTAACTATCATAATAACCAAGAGAATCGTCATGTGTTGAAAAACCACCAGTTGCAACAGTAGTCATACCATGGGTTAACGCATCAAATGGAGTCAATCCAACGAATAAGTAAGCGACAACACATGCCAAAGATAAAATTACGTAAATTATAATAATTGATCTTGATATTTCTACTAATCGAGGTAGAGGCTTATCGGATCTATCGGAACTTTCCATCTTAAATAACTGCATCCCTCCGATCCTAAGAAAAGGAAGTAAGATTAGTCCCAACGATAGTATACCAAGCCCTCCAACCCATTGCATCAAAGCTCTCCACAAAAGAATTGGACGATCAAAACTTAATATATCTGTCATTATTGTTGACCCAGTGGTCGTAAGTCCAGAGGTTGCTTCAAATAGAGAATCTACAAAGCTTAAGTTTGCAGAAGAAGTGGCTAACGGTATTGCGCATAAAATGGGCAGCAGAAACCACAACATATTTACCACTAATATACCAAATCTTGGAGTAATCTTTGGCTGGTCACCAAAGCAAGCAACAACGACCAAAATACAAAAGATTGCGGCAATTAAACCCGACCAAAGAAATGAGTTGCCTCCCTCCCAACCTGTAAGCACAGATGTTATCCATGGGATTAACATTAAAAAGGAAAAAAACAATCCAACATATGCGACGATTAGTCCGGCTGACCTAACTTCTTTCAATAGCATCGGTAAAACTTATTTGAATTTTGTTTAAAATACAATAATTGATCTATATGATGGATTTTAAGGACCAGGCTCTTTTCGTCTAGTCAAAAAAAACTTAAGATGCTTCGCTGAAAAGCGTCATAGATCACACAAATGACTCCTTTAGTTTAATAAGAAATAATACGGCTGTTAGAACAACTATAGGTGGAAGATAAATTAGAAAAAATATGTCTGGATGGAGAACAAGAAGTGACTTCAAGGAAATAATAGAAACTTGCATCACCAAAGCTACCAGCGCAAGGGAAGCAGCAACCATAGTCACGCGATAATTCTCACTATTAAACACAACTAAAGCCAAAGCTCCGAGCATACATAGTGCTATCGGTGATAAGATCGATGCTAGCTTCATATGGCTCTCTGCTAAATACTCAGACGGGGAATAATCAGTTAACATAGAAAGCTCTTTTGCTTTTATAATCCCTGCAAACGGTGAGACCTCGGAAGGAGAAGCCAAGTAAAACCGTGCTTCAGGTATGAAAGCATTTAAGTTGATACCAAACCTCTCAAATCTTACGGATACAATACTATTTTCATCTTTCGACACAATCTGCAACTCACCATCTTGCATAATTAAGTCTCTAATGTTGTCTTTATCTCTGATAGCAGCCTCTTTGGCAGAGTATAATAATGAATAATCATTATTTCGATCATCATACACAAATACACCCTTCATTTGGTTTTCTTCCAATTTATCTCTAACGTAGATAGTGACACCAGAAATTGGGTGTAAAAACTTTCTGCTATCAATGAGTTTTGTCGCAAAACTTTGCTCAATATCAAAAAAAATAGACTGAAGTTTAAATGTACTTTTTGGTAACACAAAAAAAGTAATTAGTAACAAGATACAACTGACTGTGACCCCGAATATAAATATTACTTTAGTGAAAGAAAAAAATGAAACGCCTGAACTAGAAAGAGCTACAATTTCAGCCTCTGACACCAATTTATTTATAGCATAGATAGTTGAAAAAAAAGCGGCAATTGGAATTACAAAATAGGCAACCTGTGGAATGGTGTGTATTGCCACGTTTAAAAATATATGCATCGGCTGCTTATTTAAAACTAGAGTTTCAAGTTTTGGAAGAATTTGAACCAACCAAAGTATACCTATAAACGTGAATGAAAAAATCAGAAATGGTTTAAGAAGTTCAATGTATAAATATTTACTTATTACCCTCATAAAAAAATGTTCTCTTTATATAATATTAGGCACGATTTTTGCTCATCTAATTATTGTTAATAGTACGTATTTCCTCTTACGTCAAAAGGTTAGCTCCTAAATAAGCTCGTGCAGGCCAAGGTTAGCCTGCGTTTTTCTTTCATTATAAAATCATTTTATATATCATGTGTTTAGTGTTTCTCTGAATCATTAATAGGTTAAAAAAAATGACTACTAGTGAAAAAATCAACCTCCGAGTTAATGAGTTGATTGATAAATATTCAAACCCCTCAAATAGTGTTGAGCAACTTCTCTGTGACCAATACCCGTCAAATAAACTGGCGTATAAAATAATAAATGAAAATATGGAGGAGTATATTCTTTCATATGGAGAGCTTAAAACCCAGTCTACCCTCTTAGCACATGGATTACAAAAAAGAGGTATTAAGAAAGGCGATAGAATTGCGACTTTGATGGGGAAAAGTAAAGAGTACATTATTACACTTCTAGCGATATGGAGAATAGGCGCTGTACATGTTCCTTTATTTACTGCCTTTTCCACACCAGCAATAACGCTCAGAGTAAATGGAAGCAATTCTAAATTAATCTTCTGTGATCAGAAACAGCAGATAAAACTCAAACCGTCAAATGAGTTTACATTGCATAATAAACTTGACGTAATAACAACTGCAAGCTTTGAGCAAACTCCCAATTGGGCCGACAGGTGGGAAGACTTGTTAACAACAGATACTTCTATAAATGAAGGCTTGAGCTTAGATCCTGATGCACCCATTATTCACATTTTCACATCTGGAACGACAGGTGAACCTAAAGGTGTTAGTCTGCCCGTGAAAGCTCTTGCATGCATAGAGGCATACGCCGAATTTGCTTTTGATTTAAGACAGACGGATGTCTTTTGGAATGCTGCAGATCCTGGTTGGGCGTATGGGCTTTACTGCGGCATTCTTGCGACTTTGACTACCGGTACTCCAGCTATTTTATTTGAGGGTGGCTTTAGCGCCCAAGCAACCATTAACATAATAGAGAAACAAAAGATTACCAATTTCGCTGCAGCGCCAACAGTCTATCGTTCACTCCGAGCTGAGGGAATAGAGATTTCAAAAGAACACAAGCTCCGGTGTTTGTCTAGTGCAGGTGAACCCTTAACACCTGAAATTAACGAGTGGGCAAAGTCTTTCTTTGGTCTTTCCGTACATGACCATTATGGTCAAACAGAAACAAGTATGGTTATAAATAATCATCATCATCCAGAAATTAAAGCAACTTTGCGCAATGGTTCTATGGGTAAAGTAATGCCAGGTTGGTCGGCTACCGTTTTAAAAAATAATGAGGATTATCCTGAGGACCCTGGAGTCCCAGGGCGCGTTGCCTTTATTGTTGATGAAAGCCCCTTCTCCTGGTTTACGGGTTATATTGGTAACCCTCAAAAAAGTGCTGAAAAATATTCCCAAGATGGGAAATACTATTTAACCGGAGATACGGGCTCAATTGATAAGGATGGCTATTTCTACTTCTCAACTAGGGATGATGATGTAATTATTATGGCCGGATATAGGATTGGGCCATTCGAAGTTGAGTCTGCTCTTAGTACTCATTCAGCAGTTGCAGAGTGCGCGGTGATCGCCACACCTGATAAAGTTAGAGGTGAGGTGATTGAGGCTTTTGTGGTTTTGATGCCTGGAATAAACAAAGATGAAGGTATTACCAAAGATCTTCAACAGTGGGTAAAAACAAATTTTGCGGCGCATGCCTATCCAAGGCACATAACCTACGTTAAAGAACTACCCAAGACGCCTAGTGGAAAAATTCAACGCTTTGTGCTTAGGGAGCAGCGCAAAAATGAGATTTTAAGGAATGAAAAATAATGGATAAAATAAACGCCTCTACCAATTTAGATCAAGTGATAAGTAAACTTATATCAGAGAGATCCTCAAAAAGAAATTTCCTCCCAGATGCAGTAGATATTGACACTGTAAAGGATATAATCAGAGACGCGTCAAGAGCACCTTCCGGAACAAATACTCAACCGTGGAAAGTGACGTGTGTGACTGGAGAAACAAAGAAAAAACTTACAACTGCTGTTTTGGATGCTGCACAGAGAGGCGATGCTAAGTCAGAGTATGAATATATGCCTGCTCAACTTAAAGAGCCTTATATATCCAGAAAGAGAGCGGTCGGTTATGCGCTCTATGAACTTTATGGAATAAAAAGAGATGATTACCCTGGAAGAAAAGCAGCCGGATTACGCAACTTCGAATTTTTTGGTGCTCCAGTTGGACTTTTTTTTCGAATGGATCGCGAACTCTCTTACGGTTCTTGGTTAGACGTTGGAATGTTCATGCAAAATATCATGATTCTTGCGAGAGGAAAGGGGCTTGAGACATGCCCTCAACAAGCGTGGTGCGAGTTTGGGCCTATTGTACATAAGGTGCTTAATATTCCTGACGAAGAAATTATAATATCAGGTATGTCTATGGGTTATGCAGCTGAAGCTCCTGAAAACACATTAGTCAGTGACCGTGTACCCTTAGATGAGTTTACGACCTTTCTTAATTGAGAGTGTTCTTTTCCTAAGTAGCGTGATCTGAACCGTTTCGTGACAATCGTCGCTTCAAAGCTTTGAACTCCATTTCTCCTAGCTTAGATCCAAAACCTTTCATTGCTTGCTGGTGTACCAAGTCTTGCACCTCTGGTTTAGGTAAACTGACTTTATTTCCTGCCTGTGCAGCTATCTGGATTTTACATGCTTGCTCTAAATAGTACATCATAATAAAGGCTTCAGGTATTGTTCGCCCACACGTGAGCAGGCCATGATTTTTTAAAATAAGGAGTTGTTTCTTTTCTCCTAGATCTGCAACCAATCTTTGCTGTTCGTCTATATTTAAGGCCAATCCCTCGTATTCATGATATCCAATCAAATCTTTATACAGGAGCCCTGTTTGGCTCAAAGGCAATAGTCCTTCTTCTTGACATGATACACCAACACCAGCAGGTGTGTGAGTGTGAATTACACAGTGCATATCTGGTCTTTCTCTATGGATACATGAATGTATAACGAATCCCGCTGGGTTAATTTTATCTTCTGTCTTTGAGATTATCTTTCCATCTAAGTCAACTTTCACAAGATTTGAAGCGGTTATTTCCTCATAGAGTAACCCAAATGGATTCAGAAGAAAGTGCTCATCCGGACCTGGGACCCTCGCGGAAATATGATTATAGATCAAGTCATCCATGCCAAAGTGAGCCATAAGCCTATAGCAAGCAGCAAGATCTACTCGAGTATTCCATTCCTCTATTGTAATTGACCCATTTTTTACAAGCGTTGGTAAGTTCTCATTCATAATACTTCTCCCATACTTAAGCATCAATATTTTTGCATAAAAAGAGAAAAAGTGCACATATAAATTCTTACAACAATTAGGTTCTTTAAACTCATAAGTTTTGAGCTAACTTTTTCTCCAAAAACTTGCATGTTTACTCTTAAAAGTATAGGATCTTAATGCGTTTTTATATAACATATCAGCGCTTCAAATGGGAACTAAGGGGGATTTTTTTTGAAGTTATATGAAGCTTATTTGAAGGAAATTATAGATCGCTCGAAAATAGAGCTTGGGCCAAAGCCCATTGATAAGGCAGATCTAGTTGTTGAGATTATAGATATAATTTTAGGTCCCAAGTCGTCCAATAGAGATGATGCTCTAAAGCATTTCATATACAACACACTTCCAGGCACAACAGATGCCGCTTCAGTAAAAGCTAAGTTTCTGAAAAATTTAATTCTAGAGCATGACACCATAGAAGAAATTGACCGAAATCTTGCATTTGAGCTGCTTTCTCATATGAAAGGTGGACCGTCGGTAGAGGTTTTATTAGACCTTGCCTTTGATAAAGATGCTAAGATTGCAAAGCAGGCCGCTGGGGTACTAAAAACTCAGGTCTTTCTCTATGAAGCTGATACAAGTCGGCTTGAAAAAGAATTCAATGCAGGTAACCCAGTAGCTCAAGATATTTTAGAAAGCTACTTGAAAGCAGAATTTTTTACCAAACTAAAAGCTATTCCAGAAAAGATAAAAGTCGTTACCTACGTTGCCGCTGAGGGCGATATTTCTACTGACTTACTGTCACCCGGCAATCAAGCACACTCTCGCTCCGATAGAGAACTTCATGGTCAATGTTTTATTTCCAAACAAGCGCAGAATGAAATCTCGAAACTCAAATCGGATCATCCCGATAAAAGCATCATGCTTGTCGCTGAAAAGGGTACTATGGGAGTTGGCTCTTCACGAATGTCAGGTGTAAATAATGTTGCTCTTTGGACAGGTAAAAAAGCTAGCCCTTACATACCTTATGTAAATATAGCCCCCATCGTTGCAGGCACAAACGGCATATCACCTATATTCCTCACTACCGTTGGGGTTACAGGAGGTATCGGAATAGATCTAAAAAATTGGGTAAAAAAGAAAGATTCTGATGGGAATGTAATTCTAAATAATGATGGCGAACCCATTTTAGAACAAGCGTACTCCGTTGAAACGGGAACGGTATTTACTATCAATACAAAAAAAAGGAAGCTGTATAATAGTGACGAAAATAAAGAGTTAGCGGATATAAGCTCATCATTCACAGAACAAAAAGTCGAGTTTATGAAAGCCGGAGGTTCCTATTCTATTGTTTTTGGGAAAAAACTTCAGAATTTTGCAAGTCGTGTTTTAAAGAAAAATCCTGTCGCCGTCTTCGCCTCACCTAGAGAAATCCATCATGACAATCAAGGACTTACAGCAGTCGAAAAGATATTCAATAAGAATGCCGTTGGGCTTTCCAGCGATAATAATCTCTTTGCTGGCTCTGATGTACGAGTAAAGGTAAATATTGTTGGCTCTCAGGACACTACCGGCCTAATGACCTCACAAGAGCTAGAGGCAATGGCGGCTACAGTGATATCACCAACACTTGACGGAGCCTATCAGTCTGGATGCCATACAGCTTCTGTTTGGGACATAAAAGCCCAAAATAATATTCCGAGGTTAATGAAGTTTATGCATGAGTTTGGTCTTATAACGGCCAGAGATCCGAAAGGAGTTTATCACTCGATGACGGACGTGATTCATAAAGTGCTTAATGACCTAACCATTGACGATTGGGCGATCATTATTGGAGGTGACTCACACACTAGAATGTCAAAAGGAATAGCGTTTGGAGCAGACTCCGGTACGGTGGCACTAGCTCTTGCTACTGGTGAGGCTACAATGCCAATTCCTGAGTCAGTAAAAGTGACTTTTGAAGGTAATTTGCATGGTCATGTTGATTTCAGAGATGTAGTCCATTCCACTCAAGCACAAATGCTTAAGCAATTTGGCGAGAATGTTTTCCAAGGAAGAGTTATTGAAGTTCACCTAGGAACTTTAATGTCAGACCAAGCATTTACTTTTACCGATTGGACTGCAGAAATGAAGGCTAAGGCGTCAGTGTGTATTTCTAATGATGACGTTTTAATTGAGTCATTAGAAATATCAAAAAGCCGAATAGAGAAAATGATTGAAAAGGGAATGGATAATAAGAACCATACGTTAAAAGGTTTGGTAGAAAAGGCTTCTGCAAGAATAGCAGAAATAAAATCAGGAACGAGACCAGCGTTAAAACCAGATAAAAACGCTAAGTATTTTGCCGAAGTAGTAGTTAATTTGGATGAAATCAATGAACCTATGATCGCTGACCCAGATGTAAGAAATATCGACATTTCAAAGCGATACACTCATGATACTATTAGGCCAATATCCTACTACAAGGCGGAGAAATCTGTAGACTTAGGATTTGTTGGATCATGCATGGTTCATAAAGGAGATATGAAAATCGTTGCTCAGATGTTACGTAATCTTGAAAAAAAATTAGGTGAAGTAAAGTTTAAAGCTCCATTAGTGGTAGCAGCTCCAACATACAACATAATAGATGAACTAAAGAGCGAAGGAGATTGGGAAATTTTAGAAAGGTATGCTGGGTTCCAATTCAATGATAAAAATCCTAAACAGGCTGCAAGGACCGAGTATGAAAATGTATTGTACCTAGAAAGACCAGGCTGCAACCTGTGCATGGGGAACCAAGAAAAGGCGGAAAAAGGTGATACTGTTCTTGCCACATCAACACGTCTTTTTAAAGGCAGAGTGGTAGAAGACTCAAATGAAAAGAAGGGAGAGTCGCTTCTTGCTTCAACTCCCGTTGTGGTCCTTTCAGCAATTTTAGGACGAACTCCTACCTTAGAAGAATATAAGGATGCAGTTCAAGATATTGATCTAACAAAATTCAAGCCTCCACTAGAGAAATCTCTAGATACACTATCGGTTCATTTCTGATTGGAGGATACTAAATAATATCTGAGATTTAATGTACTAATTGATTTTAAAGAGATAAATCCTTTATTTGACAGCCTTAAAATTGATCTTCAGGCTAATAAATAGACCACCAATAATTATGAGAGCAAAGAAGAATCTAGCATAAACAATTTGCAAAGGGTGTACACTATCACTAGCGTAAGCATAACCAACTTTTTTACTTAGAACACTCCCAAGACAAAATAAAAATACTGCTAATAAAATAAATAAAATAGGATTATTGACACTCCATATTATCTTTTCCCTATCTACCATATTCTTTTATAAAGCCTAATAGAATGACAAATATTTTATTTCTAAAAGAGCAATGTGGTTCCTGCCATAAGCTAAAAGCCCAATCGTTTTAAGATTTTTTCCATTAAAGTATTTGCTAATTTGCGGACTGGATCTCTTAAATGTTGAGAAAGGTATTTTGACCTCACTCCAATTTTTCGATGTGGGAAAAGATGCCTGATAATAAAATCGATATTGCTGAGGCAAAAAAATAGTTTCATTTGTATTCACATGTATATAGTAATTTTCTCCGTTACCTCTTACTTTCAGTAGAATTCCTTTTGCGTCTTTCGATTGCTCACTTACATTTCTTCTAATTTGAATAAATCCGCCATTATTAGCTGTGCTAACTGAACCTTCTAACCTTACGTATGGGCCTTCAGAATCTAATCTTACACTAGCACCTCCTTCTGAAACCCCACCCATCACTTGATCAGTGTAAAATTGCCACCGCTCTTCTGGGTTCTCAGTAAAATCATCAATTATTTTATTGACCTCAGAAGCATTTGAAGACGGAGGAAAATG
>QOQE01000028.1 GCA_003331935.1 Alphaproteobacteria bacterium
TATAATATCTGGGCATATTGGCTCATGGGAGGCCGTTAGAGCTGTGCTAAAAAATTATGACCTCACATCTGCTGCCCTATATCAAAGAAATAGAAATGTTTTTTATGAACGCCTTCATCTTAAAGCAATTAAAGAGGGTGGCGAGCCTATTTTTGAGGTAGGTCGATCCGGTACTAGGAAAATGATTACTCTTATAAAGTCAGGCGGGGTAGTAGCGCTGATGATTGACCAAGCAGTCAAAGGAGGTCAATACTTTAAATTTCTTGGGGTACCTGCAAAGACATCAACATCAATTGCTGAAATATCAATGAAATATGATGCTCTGTTAATACCGGCATATGGTATCAGAACAGATAATAGTGATATCAAGGTTACTTTCGATAAACCGATAGAGTTAAAATCTGTAAGTCACATTACCAAGGAAATGAATTTAAGCCTCGAGAAGAGAATTATAGAAGCTCCCACCCAGTGGTATTGGCCTCACAGACGTTGGAAGTAAAAGGCTCCAGGTAAAAACCAATAACCCGGAGCCAAAATTCTATATTATAAGATGCTTAACTACACCCACCTGTTTTAGAACAAGATACTGCATCTGGTGACACCGTAGGTGCTTCACAGCCGGCAATAAAAAGTCCGCCGAATGCTATCGCAAAAAGTAGAACATATTTCTTCATAACACTAATCCTCAATTTCAAACTTCGTTACCCTACCATATATTTTAACACTCAATCAACCCAAAAAATAAATTTCAAATTCTTATTTTAATTAACTTTTTTTTTTTTTGTGATACTTTGATAACACAGCTACTCATTAAAAAAAAGATTGCAAAGATGATGATTTTTAATCCATGGAAAAAGAGAAAAGTAGGCTCTGACAAGACACAGTTAGTTTCGGAGAATGCCACTAAAAAAGAGCACGCTATCAATTTTAAAGAGATTAAGCTTGATGAAGATAACTCGCCTTCTCTGTTAGGAAAAGAAATAAAAATAATTGGAAAGATATCTTCTAAAGGCGCTCTTCAGTTAGATGGAGATTTAGAGGGGGAAATTACAGCATCTAAGTTAGTTATCGAAAAATCAGCAAAGGTAGTTGGGTCTGTCACTTCCGATGATCTAGTCATCAAGGGTAGAATCATTGGCCCTGTATTCGGAAAAAAAGTTAGATTTGGATCCTCAGCAAGGGTAGAAGGAGATACTTTCCATGAAACAATTGCTATTGAAGATGGAGCTTACTATGAGGGTTCTATAAAAAGGCACGTTGGCGGCACTGAAAGACCAAATAAACTTCTTAAAAACAAGTAAGTAAAGAAGAATTAAACCCTATAAATGTTTCCTAGTTGGAAACTCTTCTGATCAGAACATTTCCAACTGGAACATTATTTACGTTTTCTATGATCCTTGTTGGTTGACTATGCAGAACTGTTTCAACACCGAACCTATCAACCAATGTTGCTTTTACCCTAACTTGGCTACCAACTACCGTTTGGTCAAGATTTAACTTTTTTGTGTTCTCTCCTGTTAATGAAACCCAATTTCTTCCATCTCTGCTGCGTTCCCATGCAACATCAATTGAAGCGATCCCATCATCATCTGAGAGCGATTCAGTTCTTGCCTCTAAAACAGCACCTTCTTTTTCTTCGCCCATTATGACTACATCACCAAGAACAGGGTCATCGATATTTCTAACGGCTTCGCTCTCATTAGAATATATGACTTCCCTATTATCAAAACCATCTATATATTCCACTCTTACTCTGTAAGTGTAGGAAACATGCTCCTGTCTAAGGTTCAAAACTTCCGTATCATCTTCAGTATAGTTTTCCCACCCAGTATTAGGTGATGTTCTTTGCCAAGTAAAATTGAATGGGCCCATTCCATCCTCATCATATACGTCTGATATATCTAATATAAGGGCGCTATCCTCAGCACTTTCTCCAGTCAGACGAACAACCCCTGTTGGCTTGTCATTAACGTTGACTACGGGAGTAGTAGGTGCAGAGGTTAAAGTTTCGAGGTTTCCTTGGCCATCTAGATATGTGAGAACAACTCGTAACGTTTTTCCAACATGCTCTTGTCTAGGTGTGAAAGATTGGTTGGTAGCTCCAGGTATTGTCCTGTAGGAGCTTCCATCATTGGACAATTTCCAAACAACATTTACTTCCCCAATACCATCCTTATCGATTATTGAAGTGAGATCTGCAATCAATGGTTCATCTTCCAACACACTGTCCGTACTGCTTGCTCTATCAACGTTGGTTTGATCCGAATTTAAGTTATCATCGTCGTTATTGTTACTTGCTGCTGATCCATCTTTATCTTTAGTTACTGATTTTTTTGAATTTTCGTTACCCTTCACAGCATCGCTGTTCTTTTTCTTTTGCTGTTTAGCTGAGTAGTTTTTTTTTAATTTTTCTAAAGTTTTGGGAGGAAAGACTTCTTCATCAGAGCCTCCAGCAGATACTGCCGACCTCAATGAGAGCCCTAGCAATACCAAAGCTACCAGTGTAATTTTTAATAATAAATTAATACGCATTACCCCTCCAAGAGAATAGTATCAGTAAACTCTTTAATTTTTACCACATTTTTATTTTTTTTATAGCATAAATAATAAAATAAATAATAAAATTTTCAAACATTGTTGCACATCTTCAACCATCGTGATTTTTCATCAACTAACTATGCAATAAATGTGTTGCTGCAAGCTCCATTCTTTCATTAACAAAGAAACTTAATTATGTTGATACAAAACTTAAAAAATCATATAATTGAAGAAAAAGAGGCTAACTTTTGGGCAGCATAGGACGTTATTAATAGCGGATCGAAAAATCTGCAAAACAAATGGTGGTAAACTATGCTTGAAAAAGAACTAAATGAACTTTCTGACGAAACAATATTGACACTCTACAAATCAATTGTTCCTTCAACCTCAATAATTGAGTCAGTTAATAAAAAGCTTGAGAGACAATCAGCAGAAGGAACCTTGAGAAACAAAAAAGATCTAAGCAAAAGAAACGACAACGATTTTAGAGCTGATAAAACCTTTCTTAATTTTCAAAGACATGTGATCGAGTTGAAGCTGTTGTCTGTGAAAATACTTGAAGAAATCAATAAGAGAGATTTATACGAGTTAGATAGCTATCAACGAAAATCAGAGGAAGTAGCCTATGTTGAATCTTGTTCTGACGCTGTAGACTCTTCGCCAAACTTGACTTCCGTTCCTCAAGGCGCAGAAACATTGCCTTATTTAAATCGAGAGGCTAAACCTTAACTATTGGCTAATTTTTGTAGTTTTATATTTTAAGGAAATTTTCAGTTGTGCCTTCCTCCTTCAGGAATAGTGATCGGCGTCTGTGATGTTCTTAGAAGGAAATATTTTGGAAGTTTTCTATGAAAACTAAAAATGATCCACTGAAAACTGGGATTTTAAATGGAATAAGAGTGCTGGATCTAAGCAGAATGCTATCTGGTCCATACGCTACAATGTTGCTGGCTGACCATGGAGCTGAGGTAATAAAAGTTGAGAACGCTGAGGGGGACTCAAGCAGGAGAAGCGGCCCTTTTAAAGATACTGACAAAAAAAAAGAATGGTCAGGCTATTTTATCAGTTTAAATAGAAATAAGAGAAGTATTTGCCTTAATCTGAAAAAGAAAAATGATGTCGATTTTTTAAAAAAATTAATCGAAGAAGTTGATGTTTTAGTTGAAAACTTTCGACCTGGCGTTATGGAGCGGCTGGGGCTTTCGTTTGATGAAGTGTTAAAAATAAATCCAAAAATTGTTTACGGTTCAATAAGCGGTTTTGGATCAAATATGTTTGGAGAAAGCCCATACAAAAATTGGCCATCATATGACGTCGTTGCCCAAGCAATGGGAGGACTGATAAGTTTAACCGGCTATGATGAAGACACCCCTCTTAAAGTAGGCCCAGGTATCGCAGATATCTTCTCAGGGGCTTTACTATCCTTTGGTCTCTTGGCCTCAATTTTAAAAACAAAGGCCACTGGCAAGGGCCAATTAGTTGAAGTTGCAATGTATGACGCAATTGTAAGCATGTGCGAGAGAGCGATTTATCAATATGACTTTAATGGAGTTATCCCAAAACCAGAAGGAAATGGCCATCCATTATTAGCACCGTTTGGAATATATAAAGCAAAAGATGGTTTTGTTGCTATAGGAATCGTAGAAAATTCTTATTGGGAAGTTTTCAAAAAAATAATGAACCTAGCTGATCTTAATAATGATCTTAAATACGGAACGATTGCCTTAAGAGCAGAAAATAGAAATGAACTAAATAAAAAAATCAATATATGGACCAGAGAATTTAGCAAAAAAGAATTAGGGGAGTTACTCGGAGGAAAAATTCCATTTGGCCCAGTTAATACCGTGAAAGAGATATTTGAAGATCCACATATAAGTAACAGAAATATGATACTGGAGATAGAACAACCTTTTGATAAAGAAAAAATTTGGAAGGTAGCGGGCAACCCGATTAAATTTAAGGGCTTTGACTCACTTAGTTCAACACCACCCATTCTAGGAGAACATAAGAGCTATTACGCCACTAATGTTAAATCAAATGTTTTAAAACAACCAAACTTTTTCCAACCTCAAAAAAGTGAGTATAGGTGTGTAGTGATATTTAACATTAAAGACAATAAAGCTTTTCAATTTTACTCTAACTCGTTTACTTGGCTAAATTCAAAAGAAACGCATCTAATTTGTGGGTTAAATAAACGTGAAATTAAACCTATTGAAAACCTATTAAAAACTGTAACTTTTTGTTTTTCAGCACTAAATACAGAAAAGGAGGAACACAAAGGAGATATAGAATTTCTGAACCTAAAGCTATCTAATAAAAATATTTCTGAGATATCGTTTATAAATACTGGAGACGAAATATTATTATCAACAATAGCATAATACTCTGGCTTAAGTTGGCACTAAATTTGCTCTGTAAGAGTAAATATTAGAGAGGTTAATTACATGTATAGAACAAACGAAGCTAATTTAAGCTCAATTACTGATAATCTTGAGAAATTACGTGAATGCTTTGGAAAGTGGGTAAATTTGTCTATCGAGTCAGATAGCAGAGTTATTGTAACATCAGAAGAGACCAGTATTTTTAAAATGGGCTCCCGTGAAATTAAACTTGGTGAATTATGTGAGGAAAGTTCGAAGAAGATTGCCCAGAGAATATCTGAAGGAAAAAAACTAAAGGCACGACTATGTGATTTTAGACCTTCATTTTTGAGTGGCTATAAGGGGAACCCAGAAGTCATGATATCCATTTGGGAAAATTAGTTTCCTAAGCGGTTTAACTATTATCATATCTTGTAATTGATTTTTCTCTGAACACGTTAGCAAATTATAAATGAGCCATTTGTCAGTGAATGTGCATAAATAATTGAGAAATCTGACCTATGAACGAATTTGAATTAATAATTGAAATTTGTTTTTTTTTATTTAAACTTTAATCGAGGTCGGTCACTAGCCCTCATAAAAAAAAGGCTTTAAGATAATTTGGTTTCTGTAGTAATGGTAGGTGACTATGATTAAAATTATACAACGCTTCGTATCTACCCAACTAAGGTTTTTTTAGGTATAGGGAGATGAAGGATCAAATTAATCCAACTAGGAAAAGATTAAACCTAGGCCTAAACGCTATCGGAACCGTGGACACAATATTATCTTGGGATAAGTTAGAAATGTGTTTCGGAGCTTCTTTTAAATTTTCTACTGAGACTAGGTTTGAAATAACAAAAGAGCTGGCAGTACAACAGAGCCGAATACAGAAACTCGTGTCCGAAAAGACATCAACTAAGATGTATACTTTTCAAGAAAGTTCAAGAAAGCTAGCCAAAGATATTGAAAATTTAATTGAAACCAATGACAAGAGATCCTTGTCATTTATTGCAGATATAGTTAAGAGAGAAACAGGGAACGAAATAAGAGCTTTTTATGGCGCCCTGAAATCTATTGCAGGAACTGAAAATGATTTTGGGTTTGTAAGACCAAACGATCTCTATAGGGACATAATAAGAAAAATAGTTAAAATTTTATTAAAAGAGCGCATCTCTCTTTCTTTACATGTTCAATCTAATCTGAATAAGTTTATGACAGAGCTTGATAGACAGATGCCAGAAACTATCTTCCCGAAATCAAACGCAAATTATATTGAAGAGGGAAGAATAAGAATTCTCAAAGACTATCTAAGGGGGCATTTACGACCTAATAACTAGTTTCATTTCAATAGAACGGGCTTTGGAGGGGGTAACGTAATATAGGTCATTGCTCCAGATTTCACTACACTTCTTTGCTCTTTTTTTCTAGTGAGTAAAATTTCTATGCCCTCCTTATGGTCGTCATATGACTTCGAAAAACGATGACTACCATTTCCATTGGATACAAAAAATAGAAAATCAGTTTTTGATGGTCTTGCAGCAGCAAATAAAGATGCCACAGAGGGATTACTTATAGGCGCGATTGGCAACCCTTTAACAATATATGTGTTATAGGGGTTTTTTTCTTTGATCTCTGCTTTTGTTGGGCTTCTTGCAATTATATTCTTTCCCATTGTCAATCCATAAAGGACTGTCGGATCAGCCTGAAGTTTCATACCCTTAGCCAGTCGATTGTGAAAAACAGAAGAAATAAGCTGTTTCTCAGAGTCATTTACAGTTTCTTTTTCTAAAATTGACGCTAGGATCAATAGCTCTCTTGGGCTTTTTAATTCTGTGTTTCTTGATCGCATTAGCCATGCTCTACCGACATTCGCTCTTTGCAATAGCATAATTTTTGATAAAACCTTTTCTCGGTTTTCTCCAAATTTTAGAAATAGTTTTCCAGTGGCTAAACTTCCTTCTTCGGGAACAAAATCTATATTCCCAGTAAGATTTTTTGTTGAGTTAATTTTTTTCACTATTGCATGAGAGGTCATGCCGGCCTCCAAAAACAACTCAATTTTTTCTTCAGAAGTTTGCTCGCCCGAAATATTATTTTCAATCTTTTCTATGAGCTTCGAATTTTCTATCTCAATCAAAGCGAGTTCAGATTTTAGTTTGTGCAGTTCATTCGTAAGACTTTCAATTTTAATGCTGAGTGGTTTGGAAACACTCTTTACCAACGGTGTTAAAGCATCGTCTGATCTAAAGCACACACCCTCCCAATCAGTTTTTCCTGAAATGATCTTAATCTTTTCATCTTCAAGAATTAGAAATTCAGTTCCTTTTTTACTACTTCCAAGCCAAATGCCGTCATCAAAAACAAGTTTAAAAACTTGTTCATTCACAAAAGCTTCTCCTATTCCTTCCTCATTTTGTTCTGTTACTGTTACTACATGTAAATCAAAATCGTCAGATTGACCCTTAACACAGCTTAAAACCTTCGGAAAGCCTTCAGAAAGGCTCTTATATGGTGATTGAAAAGCAAAGATAAAAATAAGTATTGGAAGAAGTACTCTTAGCATGACAAACATTATTAAATGGCAAATTAAATTTTATGAAAACTCACATCTAATAATGCACCATCGTCTATTGTTACTCTTTTATAGGATAATTTCCCCTTGACACTGCCAGAAGATGCTATTGTGATTTTATTTGAGGAAACTTCGCCTTCAAAATTTCCAATTACAATAAGGTGCTCGGCAAATATTGAACCCTTCACCGTTCCTTCTCTTTCAATTACTATCTCCGAGGCATTAAGCTCCCCTTTGACTGATCCCGCAACTGTTATTAAGTTTGGCGACGTTATACGTCCTTCGAAAACCAAGTCACTTGCTACAACAGTCCCCGAACCAGTTTCGCTATTTAAAAAGCTTGTTCCAGAAAATTTTGATCGAATATTCACGGTGTACAACCTCTTACTTTTTAACTCTAAATACTGCCTAATAGGTTTGTGTCTTCCGCACTTTCAACAATAATAGCAACCTGGAAATGGGTAGCAACGATTCTTTATCACACTTTCTCTGTAGCTTTTATTTTTTTAAGCTTCTGCATGTGGTTAGAGTTTTAGAAAATCTGCGTAAGATGTTATAATTTGTTAATATAGCTAACAATTTTAAAATTGACAAAAGTTGGTCGACATGAGATACACCGCTGCCCATTGGGGAACTTATAAAATAATTAAGGATAAAGGGAAAAGATTTAAACTATTTCCTTTTGAGCAAGACAAAGACCCATCAGATATAGGTCGAGGGATAGAAACTGCGCTGACCAGCAGCGCACGTATTCGTAAACCAGCTTTTAGAAGGGGTTGGCTAGAGAAAAATCAACACCATAAGAACATAAAAAGAGGTGAAGATCAATTTATAGAAGTCTCCTGGGAAGATGCTTTTGAATTAGTCAGCAAAGACATAAAACGAGTGATTTCTAACTATGGAAACGAAAGTATCTATGCTGGTTCATACGGCTGGGCTAGCGCTGGTCGGTTTCACCACGCCCAGAGCCATTTGAGGCGATTTCTAAATCTAATTGGTGGACATACTTATTCAAAAAACACTTACAGCTATGCTGCGGCTGAGGTGATAGTCCCTCATGTACTAGGAAATTTTTATAACTTTCTCTTCGACACCACGAGTTGGGTATCAATCAAAGATAATACATCTCTATTCTTAGCTTTCGGAGGCATTCCTCTAAAAAATGGACAAATAAGTCAAGGTGGAGTCGGTTCACACATTCAGAAAGATTATTTGAAAAAAGCTGCTCTAAAGGGGGTTAACTTTATAAACGTGAGCCCCTTGAAATCTGATCTGGAAGGGGTCGGCAATATAGAATGGCTCCCGCTAAAACCCAATACCGATGTGGCTCTCATGTTGGCTCTTTGCTACGAACTTAATAAAGCAGGTATAATTAACAACGATTTTATTTATAGGTATACCGTAGGTTTCAAAAAGTTCCTTAGCTATTTGAATGGTTCAAGTGATGGAATAATAAAGAGCGCTGACTGGGCTTCAAAGATTATTGGAATAAATAAAAAGGTTATTTTAAACCTGGTTGATAAGATTAAAAACTCTGAAAGAACAATGATTTCAGTGAGTTGGTCGCTAACTCGACAATCTCATGGTGAACAGCCTTTCTGGGCAGCAATTGCCTTGGCAAGCATTATAGGAGATATTGGCAAACCAGGTGGTGGGATTGGATTTGGGTACAGCGCAATGAACAGTATAGGCAACCATTACAAGAAAATACCAGCCGTTTCTCTACCTCAAGGAAAAAATAGCGTTAAGAAATTTATTCCAGTTGCTAGAATTACAGATATGTTAGAAAATCCGGGAATTAGCTTTGACTACAATGGCTCAAGATTTTCTTATCCTGATATAAAGCTAATTTACTGGGCTGGGGGTAACCCTTTCCATCATCATCAAGATTTAAATAGGATGATTAAAGCATGGCAAAAACCTGAAACTGTAATTTCACATGAGTGGTGTTGGAATGCTTTGGCAAAGCACAGTGACATTGTACTGCCCGTTACAACGCCTTTAGAAAGAAATGATATAGCGCTTGCTCCTAGAGATCCGTACATGATTTATATGTCGAAAGTTTTAGAGCCGATTGGAGAGAGCAAGTCAGACTTTGAAATTTTCTCAGGTCTTGCCAAAAAATTTGGTTTTAAAGATGATTATACTGAGAAAAAGTCTGAAAACGAATGGATCGAATGGATTTACAATGAAAGTAACGCTTTACAAGAAAGCAACCATAAGTTTCCAGACTTCGATAACTTCAAGGAGAAAGGGTGGTACAAAAGCCCAGATCAGCTGTCACAACAAATATTTTTAAAAGAATTCATTGAAGACCCTGTAAAAAACCCGTTAGAAACTCCAAGTGGAAAAATTGAGCTTTTTTCAAAGCAAATTGATAGCTTTAAGTATTCAGATTGCGTCGGGCATCCTAAGTGGTTTGGAGATAAAGAGTATTTAGGTAAAAGTAAAAAGTACAAACTTCACCTACTATCAAATCAACCTAAATTCAAACTTCACTCACAATTGGATAACGGTAAGGTTGCAGGCAATGAAAAGATAGATGGCAGGGCAGTAATTGAAGTAAACAAAATTGACGCAGAAGCTAGAGCTTTATTAGAACATATGGTAGTGAAAGTTTTTAACGATAGAGGCTCCTGCCTTGCTGCAGTAAAAATATCAGATAACATAAGGCAAGGTGTTGTAAATATCCCTACGGGAGCATGGCTTGACCCATTAAAAAGTAGTAGCATCAGTTGTGTTCATGGCAATCCAAACGTTTTAACTAATGACGTTGGAACATCCAAACTTGCTCAAGGTCCAACAGCACATACCTGCCTTGTGGAGATAGAAAAATTTCATGAAAAAGCACCAAGAATAAATGCTTTTGATCCACCGAAAATCATCGCCGCCAAAAGGGAGAGAAACTAGACAAAGTGTCGCAAAAGTCCAATGGAAATTGATATTTTGTTGACTAGCACATTAAATTTTGCGATCTTGTTACTCTGCTAACATGGGGAATAATAATGGATGGATCAAGCAAATGCCCGGTAATTCATGGGGCAATAACAACAGCGCAAAAAGATGCCGGTGCTACCAACAGAGATTGGTGGCCCAACCAGCTGAATATGGGGATACTCAGACAAAATGGTAAGAGCGGCAATCCAATGGGTTCGAGTTTTGACTATAGGTCAGAGTTTCAAAAGCTGGATTACAATGCTTTAAAGTCCGATCTTCATGCATTAATGACAGACTCCAAGGATTGGTGGCCAGCAGATTATGGTCACTATGGACCATTTTTTATCAGAATGACATGGCATGCCGCTGGCACTTATAGAACCGGCGATGGACGAGGAGGAGGCGGTACTGGTGCTCAAAGATTTGCACCACTAAATAGCTGGCCAGATAACGGGAATCTAGACAAAGCTAGAAGATTA